>JABSQW010000157.1 GCA_013215605.1 Myxococcales bacterium | reverse complement strand
CGCCGCGCGGGGGCAGGGACTCGACGCGGCCCACGCTTTCGATCGGTACGTCGGCCGCGATCGGTGCGCCGATCAATAGGCAGGCTACGAGCACGCCAGCGAGCTTCCCCATCGCCCGCCCATTGTCGTGCGAATCGATCGGGAAGTCTATGGCGCGTGAAACCCCGTACGCCCCCCGGAATCTAGGGGCAGGCGGAGACGTCGCGCGTCGCGACGAGAGACGGCCCGGGCGTCCCGTTCATCTGCGCGCGGAAGATGATGAAATCCGTGCCGCCCACGACGTCGTCGCCGGTGAGGTCGACACTGCCATCGAAATCCGCATCGCCGCTCGTGCGACCCATCATCGAGCGGAGGATCATGAAGTCGCTGCCGTCGACGCTGCCGGTCTGGTCGTAGTCCGCGTCGCAGGCGTTGCCACAGCCATCGCCGTCGGAGTCGAGCTGCGAATCGTTCGGGGTCTCCAGGCAGTTGTCCTGGCTGTCTTCGATGCCATCGCCGTCGGTATCGGTGGCGGCGGGCGCGGGAGCCGCCGCGAAGAGCAGCAAGACGAGAGCGATGAAGAGCGGGCGGGTCATGGACTCTCCAGCACCCCGCCACGGGGTGCTTCGGCGCCAATTAGCCTATCCCCGGGTCTGAGTGAGACAAGGGTTCCGCGAGCGTCCTTTGGCAGCGAGGTCATCGAGCGGACGGCACCCGACCGTCTCCGTTGGAAGCCGCACGCACTTCCGTTGGGTTCGCGCCCCATTCCGCCTTGACACGCCGAAGCTTCTGCGGTCCCGTGGGGACGTGGACCGGTCCCGGCAGCGTTGGCTCGTCGCGGTTCTCCTGTGCGCGGCCACGGTCGCGGTCTTCGCGCAGGTCCGCCATCACGCCTTCATCGACTACGACGACAACATCTACATCACCCAGAATTCGCACCTCGAACTCGGACTCTCGGCCGAGGGCGTGCGCTGGGCGGTCTTCGAGTCGTTCGGTGAGTACTGGATCCCGCTCACCTACCTGACGTGGCTCGCGGAGTACGAGTTCTCCGGCATCGACGCCGCCGTTCACCACCTCGACAACGTCTGGATCCATCTCGCGTCGACGCTACTGCTGTTCGCGTTCCTGACGCGCACGACGGGTGCGGTGTGGCGGAGCGGCTTCGTGGCGCTCGTGTTCGCCGTACACCCGCTGCACGTCGAGAGTGTCGCTTGGGCGACGGAGCGTCGCGACACCCTCGCCGGCTTCTTCTGGATGGCTGCGATGGTCGCCTACGCGTCGTATGTCGCGCGTCCGTTCTCGTGGCCGCGCTACCTCGGTGTGGCTGCTTGTCTTGGACTGGGCCTCCTCGCGAAACCGCTGCCGGTGACGCTGCCCTTCGCGCTGTTGCTCCTCGATCTCTGGCCGCTGCGACGCCTGTCGAACGATCCCGAGCGTGTCTTCGAACCGCCTCTCGTTCGCCGCGCTGTGCTCGAGAAGCTCGGCCTCCTCCCGCTCGTGATCGCGACCAGCGTGATCGCGTTCCTCGTGCAGCAGGGCGCCGGCGCCATGACCGAAGTCGGCGGACTCCCGGTCTGGGTGCGCGTCGCGAACGCCTTCGCCTCCTACGCCGCCTATCTCGGAGTTGCGCTCTGGCCTGCGGACCTTGGCGTCTTCTATCCCCACCCTGGCGCAGACCTCTCCTTGGCGAAGGCCGCGATGTCGGCCGCGCTCGTCCTCGGGATCACCGTGTTCGCGCTGCGCGAGGTGAGACGACGCCCCTGGCTGCTCGTCGGCTGGCTCTGGTACCTCGGCACGCTGGTTCCGATGATCGGCTTCGTGCAGGTCGGTATCCAGGCGATGGCCGACCGCCATACCTACATCCCGCTCATCGGCATCGCGATCATCGTCGCGTGGGGGAGCTTCGACGTTGCCGGGTCGCGCCCGGCCGCAGTGCGCGCCCTCGTCGTGCTGGCGGCGGCCGCGAGTCTCGCCCTCAGCGTCGCGTCGTGGCGTCAGGTGGGCCACTGGCGCGACACCATCTCGCTCTTCGCCCACACGCTGAGCGTCACGGGGGACAATCCGATCGCGGAGCGCACGCTCGGGTACGCGCTCATGAAGGAGGGGCGCCTCGACGAGGCCATCGCACATCTGCGCATGGCCGTGTCGTTCGAGCCGCGCTTCGCTGAAGCGCATCACTTCCTCGGAAACGCGCTCGCGCGCCGCGGAACGCACGCGGACGCGATCACCTCCTATCAGCGCGCCCTGCGCGGCGATCCCACGAACGCGAGACTGCGAATCGACCTCGCCGACTCCTTCGCGGCGGTGGGCCGGAGCGAAGCGGCAGCCACTCAGTACCGCGACGCTCTAGCGCGCGGCGCGGGCCCGGACGCCGCGCAGGCGTACGTGCGTCTCGGCTCCCTCCTGGCGGCCCGGGGTGATCACGCGGAAGCGATCGAACACTACGAATCCGCGCTGCGGCTCGAGCCGGAGCTGGTGATTGCGCGCCGGGCGCTCGAACGCCTGCGTCGACGCGGATTCTGATCGGGAGCGGAGGGTCGAACGACCGGGGTCCAGCAGCATCACGGTGTGATTCCGGGTCTCGCGTTTCCGGACATGCGGACTCGGCGGGACGGGCTCATCGAGCGACTGCGCCCTTCGCCACCTGCCGCCGCCGCCAGCGGATCGCGTTGCGCGCGGCCGTTTCGACGAACACCGCTGCGAACGGAATGCAGAGGATGTCGACCGGGAGGCGCAGTCGATTGCCCACGTAGTGCGAGCTGGTCGCGGGCAGCATGACGAGCAGAACGAAGAGTGCTGCGAATATCGCCGTTCCGCGCTCGCGCCGCGCGGTCACGAAGAGGCCCGCGAGCACGCAGATCCAGTAGACGGCCATGAATCCCGCGCCGGCGCGCAGCCACGACGGCTGGTACTTCGCGTAGGGGGAGAGCTCGATTCCCGCGAACATCTGGACGGAGAGCTCTCCCGCGAAGCTGCGCAGCGCGGGCCACGGATGCAGGCGGAAGGCTCCGATGGCCCAGGCGGTTTGCATGCGCGCGCGGTCCTCTCGGGGGATCGCCCGGAAGCGCTTCAGGCAGCGATCGCGCATCTCGTCGAACGGCGCGTGGCCGAGCTGCGCCATCATCCGGGGCACGGCGTAGCAGGCGAGATTGCGGGTCGCGATCTCCGACGCCACCGGAGTGCCGTAGCGAATTGCATTCGAACCGATCACGAACGCGGGCATCACGAGGGTCGAGGCGAGCAGTGCGCCGCTCGCGATCAGGTAGCGACGGTCGACGCCCCGCTTGAAGAGGAGCACGGGGAGGATCGCTGCGATCCCGAAGAGCGTGGGGCGAAGCGCCTGCGTAGCCATCCAGAGCGCTGCGGCGAGACCCGCGAAACCGCCGCGTTCGGTGCGCTTCCAAGCGAGCGAAGCGGCCACCGCCATGACCGCTGCGAAGGCGTGTGGAGCGTCGGTGCGCATGTCCGCCGAGTACCGGTAGGCGGAGAGCCACAGACAGAAGAGGATGCCCGCCAGGATCGCGCTACGACGGCCCCCGAGCGCGAATCCGAGCCCGACCACGGCGGCGCCCGCACCGGCGGCAGCGATTGGCCCCACCCAGTGGACCGGTGTGAACATGCCGGTCGCGTCGTACGTGAGCACCATGAGCAGCGGATAGCCGGGAGTGCGGCGGTAGTAGGGGACCTTCCAGAAGTTCGTGACGCCTCCCGCGTAGACGATGTCGAGGGCGACGGCGAGGTAATCCTTGTAGTCGCCCACCGACGATCCCCAGGCTCCTTTCGCGTTACGGCACAGGAGCAGCGCGGACTCGCAACCGTCGGCTCGGGCCCGATAGATCAGGTTGGCGGTGTGAAGGGCGAAGGAGGCGAGCGCCACGACGACGGCGAGCAGAGCTACGGATCGCAGCCCCCTGCGGGCGTTCGGTGCGCTCGGCGTTTCGGCGGTCACCCCAGAGAGTATGCCACTCCCCCGCGCGAGCTCAGGCGCCGCAAACCGGAAGCCGTACCTCGAACCACGATCCGCCGTGCCTGCGATTCCGTGCCGAGATGCTCCCACCTGGGTCGGCAACGATGGCGTTGCGGATGGAGAGCCCCGGAGCGTTGTCGAGGACGTTGCCGATCGCCCGGCCGAGACGCTCGTTCGCGACTACTCGTTCAGGAGGATCTCGCGCAGGGCAGCGATTCGCGTGTAGTTGGCGCCGAGGTCGCCGCCGCCGACGCGAGAGTTCGACCGCAGGTCGACCGCCGAGCCGCTGCCGTCGGGTCGCACGCGGATCGCGACGTCGTCGACGAAGGCGAAGACGGCAGTCACATCGTAGGCCTCCATGCGACCTGTCGCCGCATCGCTCCACGTCACCGTCCAGCCGAGCTGCTCGGCCGCGCGCTTCGACGACTCGAGCGCCTGTGCGGGCGGGACGTTCAGGCGGATCGGCTTCAGGTCGGGAAAGGCCGCGAGCTGCTGCGCGGTGACATCGGGCCCGCCGTCGGGATAGACGACACCGTTCGCCCGGTCTTCCGCGTTGGCGACGGCGTCGGAGAAGGTGGGCGGGTCCTCGATATTCGTGGTGATGTCGTGGATGGGCGGAGCGTCGACGCCCGAGCCGGCGGCGAAGCTGAGCACCAGCAACAACAGGGCGCCCGCGCCGAGACCCACGAACGCGCGTTCGCGACCCTCGACACCCGTACCGACGCGCGTGAAGATCAGCCCCGCGATGCCGAAGCCGATGGCGAGCGGCATGCCGAGCACCGAGCCCAGCGCGTACAGGGAGAAGCCCTGGATCGGCGCGGCCAATCCCAGGTGGATCGATGCCGGGCCGAGCAGCGCGAGTCCGAGCCCCGTGATGCCGATGCCGGCAGAGATGGTGGCGGTCTTGGACCGATTGGCCATGTCGTCTCCGTGGGGTTTCGCGCGATCGCACAGTCGCGCGCGCGCCCGACCTTATCACGTCGCCGCGGGTGGTTTCGCTTCCCGCCAACCGGCGCGCAGGAGCTGCGCGTGATCGGCCACGACGCCGCGCATCGCGGCGTCGACCGCGAGGTTGGTCTGCTCGAAGGGATCGTTCGCGAGGTCGTAGAGCTCGATGCCGGCACCGGCGGCCCACTCCGAGTAGCGGTAGCGCTCCGTGCGCACCGCCCGGCCGAGCAGCTGTCGGTTGATCTTGCAGAGCGAGAACGCGGCCTGCTTCCAGGGACGCGACGGGTCGTCGAGCAGCGGCGCGAAGCTGGTCCCTTCGAAGGGAACGGGTGTTTCGAGGTTCCACCAATCCGCGAGCGTGGGGAGCACGTCTACGAGCTCGACGATTCCGTCGCACACCGTTCCATTTCCCGCGGCGCCCGGTACGCGCACGATCAGAGGGACGCGGGTCGACTGCTCGAAGAGCGTCACCTTGCTCCACAGTCCGTGCTCACCCAGGTGAAAGCCGTGATCCGCAAAGAACAGCACCGCGGTGTTCTGGTCGAGTCCCTCGCGGGTGAGAGCGTCGAGGACGATGCGCACCTGGGCGTCGACGAAGCTCACGCACCCGTAGTACGCCGCGATGGCGCGGCGTACGCGATCCGGTGTGGGCTCGACGGTGTGGAAGAGATCGAAGTTTCGGCCGAAGCGTCGCGCGACGGGCGGGACCCCACGATCGTCTTCCGGGGGCGCCGGGGGGAGCGGAATCGTGTCGGGATCGTAGAGGTCGATGTACTCGCGCGGTGCTACGAGGGGAACGTGCGGAGTCGTGAAACCGAGCGTCAGCAGAAACCGCTCATTCGACCGCGCGAGGTCGCCCAGGATCTGCGACGTGAGACGCGAGCGCTGACCGTCGAGCATGAGCTCCTCGGTACGCCCCGAGTCGCCCACGAGCTCCGAATGGAGCAGGCGAAAGGGATGCGACGATGCGAGCCACTCTCGGCTCCCGGCTTCGACGCGCGCGTGGATGCGGTCGCGCTCCTCCTTCAGTCGAACGAGCTCGGCTTCCGTCGCTGGGTCGGCGGAGAATCGAAACCGCGGTGCAGGGGGGAGCGGCTCGCCGACGGCGGGCGTATAGCCGGAGGAGACACCGCTGTAGGCGTCGGGGAGCTCGCCGAGCTCGAGGCGGTCGTAGGCGCGAAGCGCCTTCTGTGCCATGTAGGCGTGGTGGAAGACCTTGCCGACGCCGACGGCTGTTGCCCCGGCGGAATCTGCGAACTCCGGCAAGGTCAACGCCTTCGCGGGGAGCCCCTCGTCCATGCGGTCGCGGTTCCCGAAGACACGCGTCGTGTCCGGCCGCAGTCCCGTCAGATACGAGCTGCGCGATGCGTTGCAGCCCGAGGCCTGACAGTAGGCGCGGTCGAAGCGGACCCCCTCAGCGGCGAGGGCGTCGAGCGCCGGCGTGCGCACGATGTCGTTGCCGAAGCCGCCCAGTGCACCCGCAGTGGTGTCTTCGACCATGATGATGACGACGTTCATGCGGGAGAGATCGCTGTGGGCGGATCCACGACAGGCGAGTCCGGACCCCGCGGCCAGTGCTCCGGCCACGACACCCGCGGATCCCGTCAGGAAGTCCCTGCGATTCAGGCGCTCTGCTACCACGCGCGCCCATGATACGCGCTCAGAGGAAGCGCTTCACCGTCCAGTAGGCCCGCTTGAGGCGCAGGAAGAGGTCCGAATCGTGGGGGACCATGCTGCGCACGGCGTTGGTGGCCCGCTCCTCGAGAAAATGGTGGAGGTACTCGAGAGGCGCGCGTTTCGCATACGCGGTGAAGTACTCGCGGAGTTCTTCCTTGGAGTGCGCGCGACCGTTGTCGCCGTACTTCGTGACGAAGGGCGTGAAGTCGGGATAGAGCGCGGACTCCGACCACTTTCCGTGCAGCGTCGTCTTCATGAAGTTGCCGATCAGGAGGTCGTCGAAAACCTCGAAACCGATCGCCTCCATGAGCGAGTGGCGCGGTACTTCGAAGGTGATCCCGCGCTCGAAGCCGCGACTCTGGAAGGAGATGACGTTGTCTCGTCCGCCGACGCGCAGGTTCACGTAGTCGAGGAAGGTCGGGAGATGTCCTATTTTTCGGAAGTACGAGGTGGCTGTGGCCCGGTCGTCGGTACCGAGCTCTTCGCTCCAGTCGTCGCCGAACTCGATCGGGTCGACGATGCGCGGCTCGGTCGCCTTGGGATTGATCGGTACGGTGGATCCGTCGTCGCCAAAGAAGCGCAGGTACGCGGGGAGGATCTCGCAGCGGTCGGACTCGAAGCCGATGTGGTGGTCGGCGATGGGCGTCGCGTACTCGTTCGCCCAGGCGCTGTCCGCACGCTGATAGTTGTGCATACAGCTGAAGGGGACGAAGCGCTTGCACCCGAAGCTCTCGGTCTTCTTCGCCGCCATGGGGCCTATGGGGCGCTTGGCGCCGGCCGCCGGCTCGATGAAACTCCCGTCTTCATCGAAGATGTTGATCATGTCGGCGTCGCCGTAGCCGGTCAGGGCAAGCAGGATCGAGTCGTCGAACTGACCGACGATGCGGCGCACGAAGCGACCCCAGCCCCGGTCGATCGAGTCGTTGAGGTTGACGAGAAGGCGACCGCCTAGGTCGACGAGCAGCACGGCGTTCTGTGATTCGTCCGAGATGCAGAGCACCCGAATGCGTTCGGAGAGGCGGATCCAGCTGCGATCCGGCAGGACGCGGATACTGAAGCCCGCCTCCTCGAGCTCGCGCCGCATGCGCTGCCCCACGTGGTCGGGTAGCAGGATCTGTTTGTCCTGGAACAGGTCGAGGGAGTCCGCGTTCAGGTGATCGGGGTGTCCGTGTGAGAACCAGACGAAGCGGGACGCCTCGATGGCCTCCATCTGCTCCTCGGGAATCTCGTGGGCGTGGGACCAGCTGCCGAAGTACGCCGACCCGCGTACCCAGGGGTCGGTGACGAGCACGGGGACGCGGTCGTAGCAGATGACCGATGCGTTTCCAATCGTGTCGAAACCGAAATCCATACAGAGTGAGTGAACGGATTCCCCCAAAGGAGTCAAGAAAAGACGCCGAAGTTCACGGATCGTGACAGTGACCGAAGGCGCTTTCGAAAAAGCTGTTTCCCCGATGGTCAACGAGCCGGCAGGTGCACACGCGATGCACGACGATTGCCCGCGGGTTGCCGCGCTGTGATGGGATCAGGGAGGTCCAGTGGCTGCCGGATCCCTCTGGTGTATTCGGACGGGCTTCCCGGCTTTGCGCTGTGCGCGGCGCTCGGCCTGCCGCTCGATGACGTCGTCGATTTCGCTGCGGGCGAGCGCCGTCTGGGGTCCCCCGATGTCGAGGGCCTCGAGATAGGCGGCGCGCGCCTTGCGGTAGTGCTTGAGCGTTGCGTGAGCTCGAGCGCGCGCCAGCCACATCGCCTGCGTGTGCACGTCGCGACGCTCGGCCTCCTCGAGCCAGCGTTGCGTCAGTTCGACGACGAACGCGACGAAGCGGGGCTCGTCCCGCAAGCGTACGAAGCAGGGATCGTCGAGCAGACCATCGAAGCGGTTGACGCCGCGGGCCGCCGCTCGGCGCAGGAGATCGATGGACCTGTCGAGATCGTTTGCGATCCCCGCCTGGCATGCGCGTTGGAAGAGCGCGCCTTCCCCTTCGGGGTAGTTGCGGATGCCTTCTTCGACCAGCCGCTTCTCGTCGACCCATAGCGCTGCGCGTCCTGAGCTCTGCACCGCGAAGCTGAGAATTACGCAGCCCGAGACGATGGGCAGTGCGCGCATCGAAGCCGCAGCGAACCGCCGCACCGCCGCGCTCTGCGATGGGCGCGCTTCGAGCTTCGCCCGCAATGCGAGGCCCCACGTGATCGCACCGCCGATGAGTCCGGGGAGAATGAAGTAGAGGTAGCGATCTCCCACCGGATAGAGAAACGGGAAGATCTGTGACACGGGCCCGAAGCCGGCCGCGGCGAAGATCCAGAACGCCCCCTCAGCGCGTCGCTCGCGCAGGGCGACGACGCTTCGCCACCCGAGGAGACCGGTCGCAACGAATCCGCCGAGAAACCACGGGTCGGCCCACGACAGCGCGGGACCGGGCTCCTGGAACGCCGACACGCCCGAGGCCGTCGCCGCCATCGCGAGGTAGCGCATCCAGTAGGCCAGTATGGAGCGCAAGTGAACCCAAGGATCCGAGAATGCAGCCACCTGGTAGTCGGCCACTTCGTTGTATGTACCGAGCTGCGGGACTGCGTAGAGGACGAAGATCAGCGACCACACCGCCAGCCAGCGGGCGTCGCGGCGCGTGAATCCGGCGACGAAGGAGAGCGCGCACGCGAGGGGCAACGCTGAGACCGCGCTCGTCTTCGTCAGCAACCCGAGCGCGAACAACACGGCGGCGAGACTCTCGCTGCGCCGCCGCGCCAGCACGGCGCCCAGGGTGAAGGCCATCGCAGCATTGGTCTTGAGCTGCGAGATCCACGCCACCGCCTCGACGCTCGCCGGGTGAAGCGAAAACCAGGCGGCGCCCAGCAGGGCGGCGGTCGGCGGAATGCCCGAACGCCTGAAGAGCAGGACGAGCAGTGTACTGACCCACGCGTGCACCAGCGCGTTCACGACGTGGTACCCGAGCATGTCATTGCCGAACATCAGCCGCTCGAGCATGTGCGCGAAGAGGTGCACAGGGGCGTAGTTCGCGGTGAACAAACGCGCATCGCCCCACGGGTTTGCGATCTCGAGAAGGTTCGCGCGGCTCACCGCGCCCAGGTACGGATTATTGACGATGTCCTTGAAATCGTCGGAAATGAACGGTCCCTGCAGGGCACCGTGCTGGACGACGAGCGTGACCGCCGCAAAGCCCAGGAATAGAAGCGCGGTTCGGATCCTGTTCACACCCGCAGAAGCTCCGGTGAACTCCGCGAAGCTGCGACTGGTTTCACCACGTCCGGGGTCTCCAGCCATCACTCCGATTCTATCGCCCTTGTAGCGCTCATGCCGTGCGCGTACCCTGTGGGCATTCGGGAGGGTCAGAATCGTGGTCGACCACAGCGACGACGACGTCGATGAAAGATACTTCGAACGCCCCAAAGGCGGGCCGAAGGCCTTCGATGAGGATCTCCTCCAGGAACCCGTGACGGCTCTTCCGGTTCACGAGGCGGTGATTCTCTCCGCGTCGGACACGGTCACCGACGCCATGCGGGCCATGCAGCGCGAGCATCGCGGCTGCATATTGGTTACGGACGACGGAACCAACGCGAGCAAGCTGGTCGGGATCTTCACGGAGCGCGACGTCCTGTTGCGCATCGTCGACCGCGGCAAGAACCCTGCGACGCTTCCCCTCCAGGAGGTCATGACGGCGGATCCCGAGGTGCTCTCGGTGAAGTCTTCTGTCGCCCACGCGCTCAACAAGATGTCCCTCGGCGGTTTTCGCCACATTCCCGTGGTCGACGACGAGCACCGCCCGGCGCTGGTGGTCTCGGTGCGCGATGTCGTGGAGTTCCTCGTCGAGGCGTTCCCGCGAGAGATCCTGACGATCCAGCCCGATTCGCCGTCGCCGCCGCGGGCGCGCGAGGGCGCCTGATCCCCCAGATCCGTTGGCTCTACCGCGGGGATCACTCGGAGTCGCCGGCCGCGTGACCCGTTGGCGCATGAGCCACGTCTGCATCGCTGTGTCGGAGCTCGACCGGTCGCTCCGCTTCTACCACGACGCGCTCGGCTTCCGATTCGTCGACGCATACGACGTGTCCGCTCGAAATCTCCCGGGTGTACGGAGTTTTTCGAGTGACGAAGTGCGCATGGCGCTGCTCGAGCGCGAGGGCGTGCGGGTGGAGCTCCGGGAGGTCGGCGCACGGCGAGACGCCAGTTCTGCTGCCGTGCCTCACCTCTGTATGCGGGTCGAAGATCTCGAGGAGGCGGTCGCCCAGCTGCGCGCCGTTGGCGTGGAGCCGCTCAAAGACTCGCGCGTCGACGTCGAGCCCGGCGGTTTCCCCCAGCGCAGCGCAGGCGGGCGTGCCCTGCTCGTCGCCGACCCGGACGGCGGAACGATCGAGATCGTCGAGACCGCGGGCGATCTCTAGAAGGGGTCACGCTCCCAGGGGAACGACGCTGCTACCGCGCACGCCCCAGTGGGTGCAGAGATGGTCGGCGGAGAGCACGTCGGGATTCGACTGCGGGCTCGCGAACAGCGCCTGGCCGGGAGCGGGACGGGGGTAGACGACACGCTGCCCCCAGCTGCTTGCCGATCGGAGCGGAACTCCGCAGGTCGGCCGCGAATGCGTTCCGCGCGGCGGGTCGGTTACGCTTCCCGCGTGAACCCGGGCCACGGATCCGCCGCGACGTCTGTGGGTCTGCTCGCGAAGTCGGAGCTGCCCGCCTCCGTGGCGGTGCTGGCCGCCGCGTTCCGTGACAACCCGCTCAACCGGGCGGCCATCGCGTCGCCGAATCCGAAAAAGCGACTCCGGGTCAATGCCGTTGGGATGCGCGCGCTTCTGCCCGTTGCCCACGCGCGCGACGGCGTCCTCGTGGCCCGAACCCACGGGGCGGTGTCGGCGGCGCTGATTTCCGCCCCCCCGTACGGCTATCCCTTGCCCCCCCCGCCTTTCGTGCAGAGGTTGCGGTGCGTCCTGGGTCAGGGGGTCGAGGTGTCGAGCCGCTGGAACCAGGTGTTCAAGGTGCTCAATGGCGCCCACCCGGACGAACCGCACTGGTATCTGAGCAGTCTCGGCGTCGATCCCCCCTTCCAGGGGCGCGGGATCGGGGGAGTGCTGCTGAGCGCGTGGCTGGCTGATGTCGATCGCAGCGCAGACCCTGCCTATCTGGAGACGGACATGGAGGTGAATCTCGATTTCTATCACCGCGAGGGCTTCGAGCCTGTCGGCGAACTGGATGTGCTCGGGGTGCGCGTCTGGTGCATGCGCCGGCTGCCCCGAAAGTGAATCCCTAGACTCCCAGGTCCGGCGGCACAGGTCCTGTCGACAGGCCGCCAGACCGTCGAAAAGGAGAGCAATTCCAGTCATGTTCGGGCGCAGAGCAGACGCCACACGCGTGCGCGATCTCGACCTGGTGCGGCGCTTCATGCCGTATCTCTCGCCGCGCCGCGGCGACTCGCTCTTCTACATGATGGAGGAGATCGAAGTCGACGCGGCGCTCGAGTACCTCGTGAAGCGCAACCTCGAGCGCCCCGAAGATCGCCCGCTGACGCTCTTTCACCTGTTTCTGCGCGCGATCTCGCAAGCCATGGAGCTGCGCTCGGGCGTCAACCGCTTCGTGAAGGGCCGAAAGCTCTGGCAGCGCGACGGCATCTACCTGACGTTCAGCGCGAAGCGCGAGCTCATCGACGGTTCGCCGCTCATCACGATCAAGCGGCGTTTCCACCCCGAATCCGAATCGATCGAAGAAATGGCCGATGCCATCTACGCCAAGCTCACCGCCGGTCGCGCGGGTCGCAAGACCACGAGCGACAAGGAGCTCAAGTGGATGATGCTGCTGCCGGGCATTGTGATCCGGACCATGATGGGGGGGATGCGCATCGTCGACGAGCTCGGGCTGCTCCCGCGCCGGATGATCGAGGCGGACCCGCTGTTTACGTCGGCGTTTCTCGCGAATCTGGGCTCGATCCACTTCGGTGGCGGCTTCCACCACCTCTGGGAGTACGGAACGGCGTCGATCTTCGGGGTGCTCGGGCGGATCGACCGTCGTCCCGACGGCAGGCGCTTCATCCAGGTCGGCTGGACGTACGATGAGCGGATCGCAGACGGCATGTACGCGTACTTCAGTCTGGAGGGAGTCCGACAACGCATCGAGCGGCCGGAGTTGCTCGAGAAGACCACGGAAGAGCTTCGGACCACGAGGCCGACTCAGGAGTCGGCATCCGCACAGCGAGCGGAAGCCGAGCGAAGTTCGGACGGGCCGGCGTGAGTCCGATGAATCCCTATACGGTTCTCGGGGTTTCGCGAAACGCGAGCGACGAAGAGCTCCGCAGCCGCTACCGCGAGCTGGCGCGACAGACGCACCCCGACGTGAACCCGGGGGACGCCGCGGCCGAGGAGCGCTTCAAGTCGGTCTCGGAGGCGTACGCGATCCTGTCCGACAGCGAAAAACGTGCAGCGTACGACGAGTTCGGCGACGCGGCGCTGCAGAGCGGCTTCGACGTCACGGCGGCACGCCGCGCCAGGGCGAGCTTCGGTGGATTCGGAGGCTCCGCGGGCGGCGGTAATCCCTTCGCGGGCGCGGATCTGGGTGGCTTCGAGGATCTCCTCGGCGGATTGTTCGGACGCGGAGCGGCCCGCTCGCGCGGTCGCGCCGGTGCCGATCTCGAGGCCGACCTCGAGCTCGACTTCCTCGAGGCCGCCACGGGCGGCGAGCAGCGCCTCACGATCAACCGACCCACCGCCAACGGCGGCTCACGCACGGAGACGGTCACGGTCCGCATTCCGGCGGGCGTGGCGGATGGCGGGCGGGTGCGTCTGCGCGGCAAGGGCGCCGAAGGCGTCGGTGGCGGCCCGCCCGGCGACCTCTACGCGAGGATCCGGGTGCGCCCCCACCCGTTCTTCCGGCGCGAGGGCCGCGACCTCTACGTCGATGTCCCGGTGAGCATTCCCGAGGCCGTCGCGGGTGCCAAAGTTCTGGTGCCCACGCTCGACGGCCGGGTCATCGTCACCATTCCGCCGGGCACCGACAGCGGAACGAAGCTGCGGCTTCGGGGGAAGGGGGTGCCCGACCCGTCCGGAGGCGCAGTGGGGAGTCTCTTCGCCGTCGTCCAGATTCGGGTGCCGAGCACGGTGAGCGCGTCCACCGCCGAAACTCTCGAAGGGCTCGAGGAGCTCGATCTCGGCGATCTGCGTGAGGATCTGTTCTCTTCGTGAGAACGTTCGTTCCCTCGGTTGCAGATCGGACCCGTCCCCAAGGGGGATCTGGGGAAACATCCAGTCCTCGGAGAAACCGGATCTCCCTCCCTGGGTATCCGTCTTCCGCGTCGATCCCGGCAAGAACGGCTCGATGCGTCCGAAGGCCCGGCCCCGCGGCACGGGGGCGGGCCTTTGCCCATTCCGGGCTCAGCGCGGGCTCAGCGGCGTCGGTCGCTCTGGTTTCGCCTGGCAGCGAGCGTGGCTGCTCTGGTGGAAGCCCGAAGCGTTTGCGAACCTGTTGGCGTTGATGGGGACCCCGATCGATCACCGTCGTGGAGCTGGATCGCTGGCTTCCCCGGGCGGCGCAGGGATGGCGCGCGCACCGCGGGAACCGGGTCGCGGTGCCGTGCGCCGGCGCGACGACGGACGCCTCGAGCGAGGTCGGCGTACCCGCCGCCGCCTGCGCGAAGCCGCGCGTTCACTCATCAATGAGCGGGGCTTCGACCACGCCACTCTGCGCGACATCGCCGAGCGCGCGGGCATGGGAACCAGCTCGATCTACCGCCATGTGCGCTCGAAGGAAGAGCTGCTCATCTGGGAGCTCGCGGAGTTGCAGAGTGAAGCCTGGACGCGCTTCCGCGCGAGCGACGACAAGGTCTCACCGACGCGGGAGCGCATCGGTCGTTTCTTCGAGGTGCAACACCAGCTTCTCGCGAGCCAGCCCGACTTCACGGTGATCGCGCTGCGCGCTGCAACGTATCCCCCGAAGCCCGCTGCGCGGGCCTCGCTCAAGCTCGCGGATCAGACCGTCGCCATTCTCGCGGAGATCCTGCAGAGCGGTCGCAAGAACCGCGACCTCGACCCGACCCTCGACCTGCTCGCCGCGGCGAACGCGCTCTTTCAGGTGGCGAGCAGTGCGCGCATGTCGTGGGCGAACGGGCTGCTCACGGAGAAGGCCTGTCGGAAGTCGATCGAGGCGTCGGTCGATCTGCTGTTCCGCGGCATCGGGTCGCGATCCTAGAGGTCGAGGTTCGACTCGACCTCGCGGCGCTTCGCCTCGAACCACGCCTTGTAGTCGTCGCCCGTCCACGCGCGGTGATTGCCGCGGCGATAGGCGGAAGCGTTGCGGTGGTACTGCCAGGCGTTCAGGCGATTGGCCTGCGCGCTGTCGCGCTCGGCGATCTGCTTCGCGGGTACCCCGGCGATCACGGCGTTCGGCGGGAAGACCATCCCCTCGGTGACCACGGCGCCACCCGCCACGATCGAACCGTCGCCGATCACTGCGCCGTCCATCACCACCGCATTGATGCCAATCAGGCAGGCGTTGCCGATGCGGCAGCCGTGCACGGTGGCGTGGTGGGTGATGGAGCAGAAGTCCCCGATGTGGGTGGGCTCACCGAAGCCGACGTGAAGCATCGCGAAGTCCTGCACGTTGGTCGTGCGGCCGATGCGGATCTCCTCGCACTCCGCGCGCGCGACGGCGTTGTGCCACACGCTCGAGCCCTCGCCGATGGCGATCTTGCCAAAGAGCTGGGCGCTCGGGGCGACCCACGCGCTCTCGTGGATCGACTGCAGGCCGTCGACGTCGATCACTTCGGTAGCTGCACGTCGAAGAAGTCGTGGGATCGGCGGCGCAGGTCCGCGTCGGCGAGATAGTCGAGCACCGTCATCGCGAGGGCCTTCGCGCCGTCGAGGGCCGCGCTGTCGCCCATCTCGGAGCCCGCCCACTTCTCGAACTCCGGATTGTGAATGATGCAGTGCGATGGCGCCGACGCGAGCATCGGGTGGATCGACGGCACGCGGTAGCTCACGTTTCCCAGGTCGGTGCTGCCGGAAAAGCTCGGCGGCAGCTTCTCGAACGGGAAGAACTCGCGGCCGAGCTTCTCGGCGTTGGCCTGGAAGGCCTTCGCGAGGGGGTCGTTGTAGTGGATGTCGCGATAGTCGGCGCCGCCCCACTGCACGTCGACGTCGGCGCCCGTGGCCTTCGCGCCCGCGTGGAAGCACGCCTCGATGCGCTCCTTGAGCGGCGCGAGCTTCTTGAAGTTCGGCGCGCGCACGTAGAAGCGCCCCGCAGCGCGCACGGGGACGATGTTGGGCGCCTGACCACCGTCCGTGATGATGCCGTGCACGCGTTCGCCCGAGCGGATGTGCTGGCGCAGCTGCGCGATGGCCTGGTAGGCGAGCACGAGCGCGTCGAGAGCGTTGACGCCGCGCTCGGGCGAGGCGGCCGCGTGTGCCGACTGACCGTGGAACGTGACGTCGACCTCCGCCATCGCGATGCAGGGCATCGTGGCGAGGTTCACGCCGGCGGGGTGGATCATCATCGCGGCGTCGACGCCCTCGAAAGCCCCTTCGCGCGCCATGAGCTCCTTCCCGCAGCCGTGCTCCTCGGCGGGCGTGCCGAGGACCCGGACGCGCCCCGGCAGCCGGTCGGCCAGCCGCGCGAGCGCCAACCCGGCGCCGACGCTCGCGGTGGCGATCACGTTGTGACCACAGGCGTGGCCGATGAGGGGCAGCGCGTCGTACTCCGCGAGCAGCGCCACGCAGCCGGCCTCGCCCTGGCCAAACTCGGTGGCGAACGCGGTCTCGAGCCCGTAGGCGCCGGTATCGACGTCGAGACCGCTGGCCACGAGCGCCTCGGTGAGCGTGGCGACGGCGTGGCGTTCCTCGAAGGCGAGCTCGGGGTTGGCGTGGATCTCGTGGGAGATGCGCAGCAGCTCCTCGGTGAGCGCGTCGACGCTTTCGCAGACTTCGTTCTTGAGACGTTCGACGTCCATGGGTTCCTTTTCCCTTTCCGCTCCGCCGTTTCACGGAGTCTATCGCGGCAGGTGACCGCATTGCCGCCTACCTTGTCGACGTGCGCGCGGTGCAGGTCGATCACTGGATGGAGCCCCACGAGCTCCGTGTCGCGGACGTCGCCGATCCGACGCTTCTGCCCGGCTCGCTGTTGATCGAAGTGCGGGCGGCGGGCTGCAACTTCTCCGACCTGCTCATCGTCCAGGGGAAGTACCAGGTGAAGCCGGCGTTTCCGTTCACGCCCGGGGCGGAGCTCGCGGGTGTGGTGCGCGCGGTGGCGGAGGACGTCGACGGATTCGCAGCGGGCGACCGCGTCCTCGCCTCCGCGGGTACGGGTGGCTTCGCGGAGCTCGCCTGTGTGCCCGCCAGTGCGGCCTGTCGGCTGCCCGACGCGATGTCGTTCGATGTGGGGGCGTCGCTCCCCATCATCTACTCGACGTCCTACGCGGCGCTCGTCGACCGCGCGAACGTGCAGCCCGGCGAAGACCTTCTCATCCACGCCGCCGCGGGCGGCGTGGGAATCGCGGCGGTACAGATCGGCGTGGGTCTCGGCGCGCGTGTGATCGCCACCGCGGGCGGCCCCGAGAAGCTCGCCCTCGCCCGCGCGCACGGCGCCTCGGAGGGGATCGACTACCGGAAAGAGGATTTCGTCGCGCGCGTCCTCGACATCACCGATGGCAAGGGTGCCGACGTGATCTACGACTCCGTGGGCGGTGATACCTTCGACCGTTCCCTCAAGTGCATCGCGTGGAACGGCCGGCTGCTCGTGATCGGCTTCGCGAGCGGTCGCATCCCCGAGGTGAAGGCGAACCGCATCCTGCTGAAGAACATCGCGGTCACGGGCCTCCACTGGAGCGCTTACGCGGAGAAACAGCCCGGTCGCGTGATCGAGATTCTCGAAGAGCTCTTCGCGCTCTACGCAGCCGGTAAGATCGAGCCCGTCATCTACGGTCGTTACGAGCTCGACGATCTGCCGGTCGCGCTCGGCGAGCTCGGCGGGAGGAAGACCCACGGCAAGCTGGTGGTGACCCCGTGACGACCTCGCGGAGCACCGGGGGACAGCGATGATCGACGTCGGACTCACGCATATCGCTCTCACCGTCACGGACCTCGATGAGAGCATCGCGTTCTACGAACGTTTCGCGAACATGAAGGTGGTACACCGCCGCCCCGGCGTCGTCTGGATCGGCGACGAGACGCGTCCCTTCGTGATCGTCCTCGCCAAGCAGGCGGTGGTCGAGTACCCGCTGCGCCCCTTCGCGCACCTGGGCGTTGCCTGTGAGACGCAGGACGACGTCGACCGCCTCGCCGAGATCGCCAAGGAGGAGGACCGCCTCATCGGGGGGCCGATGGACTCGGGCCCGCCTGTCGGGTACTGGGCGTTCCTCCGGGACCCCGACGGCCACACCCTCGAGCTGTCGTTCGGTCAGGAGGTGGGGACCGCGGTGATGAAGTCGCGGCTGGGGATTGGGGACGCCGCCAACGACGACGACGGCGAAGGGGAATAGCCAGCTGCTCGAACGGGAAGGGGGGGGCGCAGGTCCGCTGCCGGCGCTATCGCGGCGCCTTCGCGAACACGTTGCGCTCGACGTGCGTCTTCCCCGCCTCGAGATCGACGCTTCTGCGTATTCTCCCGAAGTCCGAGTGGTCGTAGACGACGCGGTGCGTTCCAGCTGCGAGCTCGACGGGCTCCCGGAGCGGAGCCACCAGCGGTGCGCGATCGTCGATGCGCACCTCCGTGTCGGGCGGGATCTCGAAACGGAGCGTGGCGCTCTGCGCGACGCTTCGCTTCACGGAATCGATCAGCTGCTGAGGAATGGGGAGCGACTGCACGTCGATGCGGTTGGTCGCGAGGGCGAGGCCAGCCAGCGCGAGACCCGTTCCGCTCGCGAAGGCCCAGCGGAAGCGGCCGCGGGGAGCACGCCTCGCCGGAGCGGGTCGCGGCACGACCACCGTGGCGTCGTCCGCCGCATCGAAGAGCTCGCGCTTCCACAGCCAGGCGGCGATCTCGGCGCGGCAGTCGGCCGGGGCAGGCGAGCGCAAGTGTCGCTCGAGAGACCGCCTCAGTGCGACGGAAGACGCCAGGCGCTTCTTCGCTTTCGGGCGCAGGCAGGCCTTGATGAGTCGCACGAGGTAGCGCGGCGTCTCGGACGCCGTCTTCAGCGGCGATTCGTAGCGGCCCGCCTGGATGCGGCGCACGAGTCCCTCGCCGGTCTGGGAATCCGTCTCTGCGAAGGGAGGCTCGCCGGTGAGCATTTCGTACATCACCACGCCGAGCGCGAACAGATCGCTTCGCTCGTCGACGCGATCTCCGAGGTATTGCTCGGGCGACATGTAGGGCGGCGTGCCGATCGCATGCCCCGTCTGCGTGAGCGCGGGGCCCGACGGGTCGAGGGCAATTCCGAAGTCGGCCACCTTCGTCTCGCCGCCGCGGCCCAGAAGGATGTTCGACGGTTTGAGGTCGCGGTGAACGATGCCGCGCGAATGGATCTCTTCGAGACCGCGCGCGATCTCGAGCACGATGAACGCCGCGATCTTCGGGTCGATGCGCTTCGTCTTCTCGAGGACTGCGCCGAGATCGAGCCCGTCGACGTACTCCTGGGCGATGTACTGCCAGCCGCGCCACGGGAAGCAGTCGTACACAGCGACGACGTTCTGATGGTGGATTGCCGCGGCGGCCTGCGCCTCTCGCTCGAAGCGCTCGTTGAGGGTCGGCTTCTCGGCCAGGTCGCGGCGCAGCGTCTTGAGCACGACCCGTCGCTCGAGCGCGGGCTGGCGCGCTACGTACACGATCCCCATGCCTCCCTGGCCGAGCTCTCGCTCGATCTCGAAGCTGCCCACCGTGCGGAGCGGCGTCGGTTCCGCGTTCTTTCCGGAGCCTTTTGCCGTCAATGAGGTTCTATTGATCCCCGTCCGGGATCACGTAGGTACGGGGTGAGGCGTTGCGGCGTTCGAGGATGAGCTGGAGGGTGTGCTCACCGAGTTGGATGCGGTCGCCGTGCTTGAGCTCGGCGACGCGGATCTCGCTGCCGTTGAGGAGCGTCCCGTTGGAGCTGCCGAGATCGCGGACGCGGTAGCCGCTGTCCGAGAATTCGAAGGCCACGTGCTGCTTCGAGACGGAGGAGTCGTCGATGACGATGGTGTTGTCGTTTCCGCGGCCCACCGTTGCTTCGCGGCGATCGATCTCCCACTCGCTGCCCTCGGCGCTGCCCGACAGGATCACCAGGGACACGCGCCAGTTGGCCGCAAAGCTCGCGAAGAGATCGGCGCCCGCAGAGGGGTCGGTTTCGAGCTGTCGGGTCTGACCGTCGCGCATGGATTCGCCTCGTCACTGCGGCGCCGGGACGGCGCTCGTGGGCTCGGAGCCCGTAGTGATTAACGGAAGATGGGGCTCCAGCTTGATGCGCGTCGGGGGGTGACGCGCAACCGCTGTGCAGCTCACCGGCAAGTGGGATGCAGGCCGACAGCGGCCCGCAGACGCGGCCGAACGGGGACCTGCTTGCGCACCGGACCGCCAGGCGCTCAGCCGTGGGTGAGCACCTGGATCGTGAACAACAGACCCGCCCCGGCGGCGAACGACGCGAAGTGAACGAGGTTGGTGCCGAGGTCGTGGTGTTTGTTGACTTCGGGCACGAGATCCGAGGCGCCAATGTAGATGAAGTTTCCCGCTGCGAACGGAACGATGAAGCTCACGTCGAGCTCGCGCGACACCGCCAGCGTCAGCAGGCCGCCGGCGAGAAAGCTGGTCGACGTCAGGGTGTTGACGAGGAGCGCGTGGCGTCGCGTCCAGCCCCCATACAAGAGCACCCCGTACTTGCCGAGCTGCTGGGGAAACTCGTGTGCGGCCGCCGCGAACCAGATGCTGATGCCGAGCGCTGTGTCGAACAGAAAGGCTCCGGCGACCGCAACGCCACCCAGAAAGTTGTGGAAGCCGCCGCCTAAGAGGAGCAGCAGCCCTAGCGGCGTCCGCTCATCCGTCGCCTGGCGGTGGCAGTGGTGCCAGTGGAGGAGCTGCTCGAGCGCGAGGAACGACGTGAAACCCGCCACTACCCACACGAAGGGTGTCGTCGCAGCGTCGGCCGCGAGGCGAGCCGTCGCGACGGACTCCGGGATCATGTGGAAGAACGCGCCGCCGAGGAGCGATCCCGCCGAGAACGCCACGAGCGGGAGCAGCAGCCGCTCTCGTGTGTCTTCTTTCAAGAAGAAGGTCACCGCGCCCATCACGGCGATGGCGGTCATCGAGAGACCGGAGAGGAGGATCCAGCCGTAGAGCTCGGTCACGCGGTCAACCGGCTTCTAGCGCCGCGGCGATCTCGCGCGAAACCGCCTCCAGGTCGGCGTCTTTGCCGCGAACGCGCGAGTGGAGGTCGAGCCTGCCGCCCTTGAACCGCGGGATGAGGTGCATGTGGTAGTGGAAGACGGTCTGTCCGGCGGCAGCGCCGTTCAGTTGGTAGACGCCCAGACCGTCTGGCGCGATCACGCGGCGAATGGCCTTTGCGAGCGCCAGTGAGCGCGTGACGATCCGCGCGAGCGACTCTTCGTTCGCCTCGAAGAGATTCTCGAAGTGATCCTTCGGGATGATGAGGGCGTGGCCGCGCGACACGGGAAAGATGTCCATGAAGGTGAGCGTGTGGTCGTCTTCGTGAACCTTGAAGGCGGGGGCGTTGCCCCGAACGATCTCGCAGAAGATGCAGGTCATGGTGTCTCCAGAACCCGGAACCCTATCGAAGATCCATGGGTCTGGCCGGACGTGGCAGCGAGCAGACCGCCGCCCGACTGCCTACTTTCGGGCCATGAGTTCGGAAGCTCTCGTGTTCATTACCGGCGCGTCTAGCGGGATCGGCCTCGCGCTGGCCCGGTCCGTCCCGTTCGAATCGCGCGTCTTCGCCATCAGTCGCCGCGGAGCGCCGGGCGCCGAGCACTTCCCGGCGGATCTCGCCGACCCGGCGTCGTGGGCGAGGGTGGGGGAGCTCTTCGCGCGCGAGATGGCGGGCTTCGCGGGCGGTCGGGTCGTGCTGATCCACAGCGCGGGGACCCTCGCGCCGATGGGCTTCGCGGGGGAGGTCGACGCGCCGGGCTACGCGGCACAGGTGCTCTTGAACGCCGCGGCCCCCCAGGTGCTCGGCGAGGCGTTCGCGCGTGCGTCGGCAACGTGCACCGCGCGCTGCCAGCTGCTCATGATCGGGTCCGGGGCGGCCCATACCGTCTACGAGGGGTGGAGTGCGTACTGCGGGGGCAAGGCGGCCGTCGATCACTGGGTGCGGACGGTCGGTGCGGAGCAATCGCGCCGCGACGGCAATCTCTCGGTGTACTCCGTCGCGCCGGGGGTCGTGGCCACTGCGATGCAGGACGAGATCCGCGAGATGTCCGCGCGCGACTTTCCCGACCTTCCGAAGTTCGTGGAGCTCCACGAACAGGGGATCCTGCGCGACCCGGCGGTGGTGGCCGCGGATCTCTGGAAGATTCTCGACTCGGGACTCGAGAACGGTGCGGTGATCGACCTGCGAGACGCCTGAGCGCGGACCGGTTTCACAGAAGGCGAACGAAGTTCGGATGAACTAATCTCGCGATCCGCCGACCATCCTTCGGCGCATTCCAATTCCGTTCAAGTGAGCTTTCGAGATGATCGATCCCCAGCGCGCAGGCGTTTCCGAAGCCGAGTGGCGGGCCCACGTCGAGTCTTGTCACGAGCTGACCGTCGCCAAGGTGATCGAGGAGACCCACGACTCGCGCTCGATCATCCTCGCGATCCCGCCCGCGCTCGAAGACACCTTCCGCTACAAGGCAGGGCAGTTCCTGAGCTTCAAGATCCCCTACGAGGGACACGTCCTCGTGCGCAGCTACTCCCTCGCGAGCTCACCGGACACCGAGACCGTGCACAAGGTCACGGTAAAGCGCGTCGACGACGGCCGCATCTCGAATCTCTTCAACGACACGCTGAAGCCGGGCGACCCGCTGATGGTGGTCCCGCCGGCGGGCTTTTTCGTGCTGAAGGAGCAGACGCGACCCATCGTGTTGTTCGCCGGTGGCAGCGGCATCACGCCGGTGATCGCGATCATCAAATCGGCGCTCGCCACCACACAGCGCGCGTTGAAGCTCGTATATGCGAACCGCGACCGGCGCTCGATCATCTTCGACGCCGAGCTGAACGAACTCGCCTCCAGTCATCCGGGCCGCCTCGAGATCACCCACTCCCTCGACGACACCGATGGCTTCCTCACCGCCGAGCGAGCCATGGCGCTGGTGGGCGCCGAGCGGAACGCCGACTTCTACCTGTGTGGCCCGTCCGTGTTCATGGATGTAGTGGAAGGCGCGCTCCACGACCGCGACATCGACCGCTCGATGATCCACATCGAACGTTTCATCTCGCCGCCGGATCACTTCGACGATGTGAAGACGCCGGATGCGGGTGCGCCGGCCGAGACTGGCGAATCCCCGAGCGCGGTCACCGTGGCAGTCGATGGCAACACCACCGAGGTCGCCTACGAGTCCGGGGAGTCGATTCTCGTCGCGGCACGCCGTGCCGGGCTCGATCCGCCGTTCAGCTGCGAGGAGGGCTACTGCTCCTGCTGCATGGCGAAGCTGGTCTCCGGTGAGGTGAAGATGGAAGTCAACGACTGCCTCACCGAAGATCTCCTCGAGGAGGGTTGGGTGCTCACCTGTCAGGCGCGCTGCGTCTCCGGGCCGGTGAAGGTCGAGTATCCCGACTGACGGCGCGGACGCCTCAGCCGTTGGGCGCAACTTGGGGACGTTGGTCCTTCCTGGCAACTTGGGGACACGGGTCCCCGGCGG
>JABSQW010000156.1 GCA_013215605.1 Myxococcales bacterium | reverse complement strand
TTTCCGCCCGATGGGTACACCCACGAGGTGTTCGAGAAGGCCGGCGAGATCGCGCTTGCGCGCGGTATGGAATTTCTGCAGAGCCTCGTCGAGAAAGCCGCGAAGGCGGACCCTTCTCCCTCGCCGTCCACATGTCACACCACGAAGTGGGAGCCCCACTACACCGCGCATCAGCGACGCCGATACAAAGCGATGGATCCCGCCGCGTACGCGAGCCTCGGTCGGTCGATGCTCGACCAGGTGCACCTGACGTCCCGCCTCGGCGAGATTGGCTGCCCCACGACAGTGCTGGTCGGCGCGGATGACACCGAGTTCTTGCGCGGGGCCGATGCGTTCGAGGCCGGCATCCCGGGCGTTCACCGCGTCACGATCCCGGACGCTGGCCACCACCCGCAGATGGAAAATCCGGGCGCCTGGCTCGAGGCGATCGCGGCGCACTTGGCGCGATCACGCCGCTGCTAGCAGCCCAGAACCGGGATCCATCGCGCACCGAGGTACGACGCGATCCTGCCCGCCCGTCACAGGTTCCTCTGAGCGCCCCGCTCTCGTGGCCGCCGGCGGGTCGGCGTGCTGGGCTCCTCAGGCTCGATCCACGGCCGAGGGGAACCTTCCGACGCCGACGGAACGACTCACTCCGGCTGCCGACAATATCAAGCCGAGCGCGAGGAGTGCGCGGCCCGAGGTGCCGAGGGCGGGAACGCTGGTCGGGTTCAGACCGGCGTCGGCGATCACGAGCGAATCGAGATTGCCCGTGACCACCACCTGATTCGTCTGTGAGGCCGCGATGTCGAACAGCGCCTGCAGGGCGGTACTGGCATTGATGGCCGCGGCGAGCGCTGTGGCGACGTCGGCGGCGGTCTGGCCTGAGGTCGTCGTGATCTGCACCGCGACTCCGTCGATCGTCGCCGTCACCGTTCCGCCCGCCGCCGATCCGCTGAACGCCGGGAGCAGCGTCTCGCTGTGGCAGTTCGATGCGCACCCGTCGAAGAAGGCGGTGCCGCCGTCGTCGCACTGTTCACCGGACTGCAGCGTACTGTTCCCACACTCGTTCTGACAGGCGACGGGCTCGTCGAAAGCCTCGGTCACGGTGGTGGTCGACGACAACCCGCTCGTCGCACTGAAGCCGACACCGCGCCGCGCGAACGCCTCCCAGATGAGGCACTGGTTCTCGCCGGCGTTGGCGTTCGCATCGGCCATGAGCAGGGCGTCGCGCGCCTCGAGGAAGGTCGGGTCGCAGGCTTGGAGCTTCATCGCGTCGAGCACGAGCTGCATCAGGAGATTGTTCCCGCCGGTTCCAGCGAAGAAGTCGGCGTCGAATCCGTAGTGGCCGACGAGATTCCAGTAGAGGTCCCACAACGCACTCGCCCACACCTCGCCGATGCCGTGCGGTTGGTTGAGTGTGGCGATGTCCGACAGCGTGTACGGGCTGACTCCGAGGTCGCGGCTGTACGGGTGGTTGCGAATGCCTGACCCCGTCGCCGGCTCTCCTGCCAAGTACGTCCCTATCGGCATCGGATCGATGGCGGTCTCCGTACTCTTGGCAGTCACCATGAGGTAGAGCCAGTCGCTCCAGCCCTCTCCCATCCCCGCCGACTGGGTGTTGCTGAGGCAGCCGACGTCCGAGGGCCCACCCGTCAACCGGTTGCTGAGCCCGTGGCCATACTCGTGGGCGATGATGCCGTTGTCGAACGACGAGTCGCGCGCCGCCGCCACGGTAAGAGACGCGGTGACCCCCGCGCCGAGCTGTCCCTTGATCGTCGTGCCATCGTCCTGCCCGATGAAGAGGGTTGGAATCACGAGCGTGGCATCGGCGCCCGCCATCTCGACGAGGCCGTTGCCTGCGTTGTTGGCGATGATGATGCCAATTCCGCCCGCGGCCTGGACATTCGCGGTCTTCTCGATGAAGAAGCAATCACCGCGATCGACGATCGCGATGTTTCCCGACACGGCGGCGGCGTTGGTGAGCGTGGAGCACGCGTCGGTAGTGGTCGGGCCCACTCCATCGGCGGGATCGAGTGCCTGGACGACGCTGCCCGTGAGACCCGTCGCGCTGGCCCCGAATACGCTGGGGCTGGCGGCGTAGAATCCCGCGATACCGGCGGGCGCCAGCACCTCGAGCGACGGCAGCGGAAGCGGCGTGAACAGGAACATCTCCATGCGCGGATCGAAGCCGTCGGGTGGCGTAGCAAACTGTGCGTTGTTGATGCTGGAGGAGTCCTGCGCGTCCACTTGAACGGGGTCACCTCCGGTGCCCCCATTTCCGTAGTTGTCCTCCTGGAAGTTTCCCGCGGGTTCATCGAAGCCGTACAGGTAGAGCAGGTCATGGAGGTAGTTGTTCCAGTAGAAGAGGTTTACGATCGCCGCGGACTCGTAGCTTCTCGGCTGCAGGCTCAAATCAACGGGAAAATCGAAAGAGAGCGTGACGCCTCCGTCGGGTCGGAAGCCTCCTGAATCGTTCGCGTCCGTATCCTCCTGGACGAAGGCGTTGTTGCCGCGCGTATCGGTGAACTCCGCGCCGGCGACGCCGTTGGTGTCGTGCCAGCCGTACGGCGAAGCCGTGCTGTGGGCCGGGTTGGTCTCGAGGCTGCGATCCCCTTCGTCGGGACTGATGAGCGGCGGCGGGTAGACTTTGTAGGAGTCGCGCGCGATCCAGTTTTCGCGCTCGAGGATCTCGCCGGTCTCCGCATCGACGAACAGGTTCCACCAGTCGCGGCCGTCGGGCGTCCGGATCACGAGATTCCAGGAGATCCGGACTGCGCCGGCAGCCGTGACGACGAACACGAGTTTCGCAGGAATCTCTTCGAGAGAGATGCCGGAGGGCTCGAACACGACTTCGCGCGCGACGCCGCCGGGCGCGCGGCGAGTCTCGAGCGACGTCGGCACGGCCAGACCGAGTTCGCGCGCGGCGGCGAGCACCGCTGCGTCGGCGCCGAGATCCGGTGTTCGCTTCTCGATGCGCCTGCGAAGACCGCGAACCAGACGGTCCCCCTGGCTCAGCATGCGACCGTTGCGATCGACCGCGGCCACGAGATCCGCGCCCTCGACGTCGATTCCATCGATCTGCTGGCGGAGGTAGAGGTGCGTGAGTCCACTCTTCTCGGTGCGGTAGCGGTGACGCACGACGACCTCGTCGAGGTCGTCCCGCGCGAGACCGAGCCCGACACGGTTGCGCTCGAGATGGTCGCGACAGACGTCGAGCGCGTCGGCCTTCGACGGAACACTGGGGGGTCCGGCTGGGCGCAGGCGGTTCCGCTCGTCGACTTGGGCGCCGGCTGGCCCGGCGACGATCGAAGCGGCCAGCAGCAAGGTAGTCGTTGCGACAGCGCGTCGCGCACTCGTTTGCACACGGGTCATCGGCCCGTTCCTCAGCGTTCAGAGCAGTTCGCGGTCATCAGCCGGGCCGCGTCGTCGGTCGAACCTCCCGCTTCGCGGAGGGCGGAGACAGACCACGCCACAGATAGAGTAGCCGCGCAGGCGCGACTGCCGAGCATCGGAACGGCGTCACCAGAGCGACGGCGGCGAACGGAGAACGGACCGGCATCACTCGGTGTAAATGCGTCGAAAGACTGGAGTGACCGGGAGTCGCACATCGGCCCGAGACGCGTCTGATTTCCCGACGAGCCGTTCGGTTCCCGCGGTAGAGTGCCGTCCGTGGCCTCGACGCCCCTTCACAGGCAGATCCCGTTCGGCGTTGGCCAGGCCGCCGAGGGAACGAAGTCCGCGTCGTCCAACTGCTTCCTGCTCTTCCAACCGCCGGAAACTCCCGGCGGGGCAGGTCTTTTCAGGTGGTTCATCACGCCGTGGATCCAGCGCGAGAACCAGCCCTCGTGAAGGGCGCAGCGCCTCCCTTCTTCGCGCGGTACGGAATGACGCGCACGGGCGACCCCGAAGCGCCGCTGCTCGTCGACCCCTATCCGGAGATCTGTCACCGCGGTGTATTGCGAAGGGCGGTCATCGCGGCCGCGATCGACATCGTCGGCAGCCTCCACGCGCGCGAGTTGGCCGGATCCGATGCCACTTTTACCACCGACCTCTCGGTGCGCGCCCCCAACCTTGCGAGTCCGAAGAGTCTCGTCGCGCGCGGCACACCGCTGCGCACCGGTCGCAGCCTCATCACGAGCGGTGTGGTGCTCGAAGCCGACGGCGCGCCCGTCGCGTACGGGCAGACCACGTTCATGCGCGTTGCGCGGCGCGGCGACGACTCGGCCGACGAGCGGGACCTCGCCATGCCAGAGGTCATCCACCAGATTCCCCTCGAGCGTCCGCTCGTGGAGGAAGTCGGGATCGAAGTCGTCGATCCCGCCAGGGGGCGCGTCGAGGTCGAGCTCCGCGACGCGCTGCGAAACCCGGAGGGCGTCATGCAGGGCGCCCTCGTGGCGCTGCTCGCTGAGGTGTCGGCGGAGGTACTCGCCGACTGCACTCACGTCGAGCCACAGGTCGTCACGGAGATCGACGTCCGCTACCTCGCCACCAGCAGAGTCGGGCCGATCACCGCCGAGTCGAAGTGGATCGGCGATCCCGAGAGCGGGATGCTGCGCACGCAGCTGCGCGATCGCGGCAATGACGACCGCCTCACGGCCGCCGTCCTCCTGCGGACGGCGTCCGTGTAGGATACCGCCATGGCAAAGAGCGAATCGATCGGCAAAGACCTCGAAGGGCACGCCATCATCGTAACGGGCGGGACGCGCGGCGTAGGACTCGGCATCGTCCGCCTTCTTGCCCGCGTGGGCGCCCGGATCATGGTCACGGGAAGGAAGCTCGAACGACTCCAGAAGGTATCCGCGGAGCTCGAATCCCTGGGCGCCGAACACCTCACGATGCAATCCAACGTGGCCGACGCCGACGCGTGCCGCGCGATGGTCGATCGCACCGTCAAGGAGTTTGGGCAGCTCGACGGGCTCGTCGCGAACGCACAGAGCTTCATTCCCGTCACCCAGCTGGCAGACATCACCGAGAGCGCCTTCGATCTCGTCCTCAACACCGGGCCGAAGGGAACATTGTGGCTCATGCAAGCCGCGCTGCCCCACATGAAAGCGCGCAACCGCGGGCGCATCGTCACGTTCGGTACGGCGATGGGCAACACCGGCGCGCCGGGCTACGGACCGTACGCCGCCGCGAAAGAGGGAGTACGCTCCCTCACGAGAACGGCCGCGCGC
>JABSQW010000155.1 GCA_013215605.1 Myxococcales bacterium | reverse complement strand
TGCGTGCGAACGCGATCATCCCATTTGGAGTTGTCAAACATGAAAGCAGCGAGGCTCGAAGACGGCAATCTGGAGATCCAGGACCTGCCCATCCCGACACCGGGTGACGAAGAGGCGCTGATCCGCATCAGTGCCTCCGGCGTGTGTCACTCCGATCTCCACATCGTTCGGGGCGACTGGCAGGGGGTACCTCGCACGGGGGTGATCGGCCACGAGGCAATCGGTATCGTCGAAGCCCTCGGGCCGGGAGCCGAACGCTACGCAGAAGTAGGCGACCGCGTGATCCTGGGGCTCGGCGGGACCGGCGGCGGTTACTGGTGCGGCGCATGTGAATACTGCCTTCGGGGCGAGCCCCGTCACTGCGCTCAGACCAAGGGGATCATGGGCACTTTCGCCGAGCAGTTCTGCGTGTGGGCGAAGTCGCTGGTGAAGCTCCCCGACAGTATCGGTGACGAGGAGGCGCCGCTCGCTTGCGGTGGTCTCACGGCCTACGGCGCGGTCAAGAAGCTGTTGAAGCACCACATCCAGCCCGGCCGCACGGTGGCGATCATCGGCGCTGCGGGTGGCCTCGGCCACTACGCGGTGCAGATCGCAAATGCGTTCGGCTACAAGGTCGTTGGCGTCGATATCGGCGCCGACCGGTTGCAGTTCGTCAAGTCGCTGGGCGCGCACATCGCCGTGGACCCCGACGAGGCCGTAGACGCCGTGCAGCGCGAGGGCGACGGAGTCGACGCCAGCATCGTGTTCTCAGCGCGGATGGCCGGATTCGACCTCGGTTTGAAGCTGCTCCGCCGCGGCGGCCTTTTCGTGGCCGTCGGCCTTCCCGCAACCAGTGAGGGCAACCTCGAGCTGAACCCGTTCGCGTTCTTCTTGAAGGACCCGACGCTCATATACTCGGCGGTCGGCAACGTGCAGGACATGCGTGAGCTGGTCGACATGGTCGCGGCCGGCCAGGTAAAGAGCCACATCGGCCGAACCGGTGCGCTCTCGGAGCTCGCAGCGATCTTCGACGAGCTCGAAGCCGGCAAGTACGTGGGCCGCGCCGTCGTCACCGACCTCGGCAGTTAGCAGACGAGTCGTTCCTCTGTTGATCTCGAGCGGACCGTCGGACAAGACGTAGACCAGCCAGGTTGCTTCCCGCGGACCGTGCGGTTTCGAATGGTCAGGCGGTGGTGCTGCTGAGGTCCGTCGAGCTGCGCGCGACTCCTACGCAAAATAAAATGGGCGCAGAAGGCTGCGACTCTTTCCAATCCACCCACACGAAGCCCAAAGCACCGCGAGGGAATGGTCGAATACGGAGGATCGGCGAGAACCGCCCCAGCATCAAATCTTCGGCCATCTCGAAATCAATCTCGGGACTTTCGCCCAGAACGATCGAGCCAATCCAGAGCACGTAGAACACCCTGGGCGGAGTCATCGATGTCCCAAGAGGAAATGATTCGAAGAGACTCTTCGCCCATTCTCTCCCGTAGCCCCGGATCTGCCATCAACGTTTCGAGGTGCTGGCTCAGCTGCTCGACATCTCCGACGGGAAACGTAAATCCGTTTCGCCCGTGCTCCACGAGATCTGCAACCGAACCGACCTCGTCACTGACGACGACCGGGCGACCACAAGCCATCACCTCGTTTACGATCAGACCCCAAGGCTCATCGTGCGATGGGAGCACGAAGGTGTCACACGCCCTGTAAAGCTCAGGTAGTTCGGATTGATTTCGAAAGCCGAGAAAATAGACGTCGGGAATCGACTTGGAAGCAACGCCCCGTCGGAGCTCACTCTCCATCTCACCCTTTCCGACGAAGACGAGTGCCGCTTCTCCTCCCCTCTCCCGCAGCATCCGATACGCCTCGAGAAGATCATCGGCTCGCTTGCGACGTTCGAACTTCGACGCGAACAGGATCAGGGGGCGATCGACAGGCAGACCGAGTTGTGCCCGGAATTCGCCAATGCGACCGTCGACCTTCGAAGCAAGGTTTCGAAAATAGGCGTTATCAACGGAGTACGGAGCCAGGAAGATCTTTTCGTCGGGGATCCCATGCTCGAGATAGAACTCTCGATTTCGAGTGCCGATGGCGAGACAAGCGTTGCACAAGACGTTGTAGAAAAAACCCATCACCGGCCGGCGAAGCGCAGCCTTGAGAGGGCTCTGACTGAGGCCCAGGTGGGTCTCACCGCGTGTAATGACCGGCATCCCTAATACCTTGGCTGCCGATACGGACATGAGTGAGTACAGCTGTGCGTGACCGTTGATCCAGACGGCGTCGTACCGGTTTCGCCAGAATTCGGTGAAGATCGACGGATTCACCATGCTGATGAATCCGTTCGTCTGATCGTTCTTGCGTAAGTTCGGGAGAAATTTATGCGCAAAACCATCTACGAGAGGAACGTCGTATTTGACCTGCACACCAAAACCGGGGTCGAGGTATTCATCGAAACCCTGGCGACTGCAGAAGTACACCGTCAAGTCGATCCGAGGATCGCTCGCGAGCCTCCGATGCAGGGGTGCGAAGTACTGGATCGGGTGCGAGTTGACAATTGCGAGCTTGTACTTCGTTTCCATTGACTAACTGTTCGACCAGGTGACGAAATACCGAATCTGCTCTTTTGCGCGTCTCGTATCCTGTGGCAGCGGTTTCGACCGTACCAGCGTGCTCGCAACAGGACAAACCCGAAGGCAGCTCCTGGAAGCTGAGTTTGTGATCGGGCGGTCCGTGTTATCTTATCCTACGCCCCCTCCCGGCGGTGATATTGGACGCTGAAAGCGGTTCATCACGGATTGCGCGCATTCCGCAAAGGGTCGCGAAGGACGCCGCCAACGCCCACGGCACCGCCCCCCGCCCGAGGCTCTTCCGCCGCACGAGCCTCAGACGCGGAGCAGCGCTGCTGCTCGGTGCTTGTTGGGTGTTTGGAGGGGAACCCGCTTCGGCGTTCTCGCTCGTTCCAAACGGCAGCTTCGAAAATGGGTGCCCTACCCCCACACATTGGCAGATCGACGCGACACCCGGACCGGGAGGACGCGCAGCTTTCGCGACAGACTCGGAAACCACGCAGGACGGAGCGCGATCGCTGCAACTTTCCGTATCTGGCCCTGCAAGTGTCGAAGTCGCCTCTCTACCCTTCGACGTCCCGTTGGAACCGCGAACCCGGAAGTACCTACTCTCGCTTCGTTACCGCGGAATCGGCCTCAGCACCGACCAGCAGTTTCGAGGCGTGAATGTCTGGTTCGTGTTGGCGTGGCAGGATGCTGCCGGTCATGAGATCGACAGTGTCAGCATCGGCGCTCCCTATTCGCCGCAGCCCTGGAGCCCGCTGCTCGCCATCGCGGAAGCTCCGGCACAAACCGTTCGTGCGATCGTGCGCGCCCATCTCGTCGCGCGAGAAGATTCGCTTCCGACGACCATTTGGCTCGACGACGTCCGCCTTCGACCATGGCGCACCGAGCCCATGCAGAAGCCCCGCGTTTCGATGTGGAGCGTGGGCGAAGATCGAATTCAAGGCAGCCAGATCCGCGTCGTCGCGGACGACGACACGCCGAGTGGTTTGAGCGCCCGCGCGAACCCCCGGTTCACGACGGGGCAGCCCTACCTCGTCAGCGGCCTCGAAGTTCCAGACCTTCACCCCACGGCCTACCGTGTGGACTTCCGAATCCGAACCAGTCCCACGAGGACGCCCGACGTCGTCTTTCAGCTCGACAGTGGGAACACGGCCGCGGTCAATCGCTGGATCTCGTCGTTGGACGTTCGCGGCACCGATCTCCCGAGGACGCCGCGCTATCACGACATCCCTCTACCGTTCGTCGCCACTCCGGGCGGACGCAGTTCGTTCCGCGTGCGGTGGCTCGGAGGCGTTTCCACCTGGGTCGATTCGATCACACTTACCGAGGAGCGACTCGTTGATGCTGCGAAGTTCGACGACGTTCTGTCTCCTTGAACTGCTGTGTGTGCTGTCGCTGCCGTTTGCGACGCTCGCTTCCGAGCTGGACGGCGCGGCCGACCGTCGCCCCGGCAGCCCCCGCGCCCACATAACGGTCGACAAAGACAGGTTCGGGCGAATTTCGAAGGCGCCGAATCCAGCGCAAACAGTCACCCGGCAGAGCTATCTCGACGTAATCTCGCACTATCACGCGCGTTTCGCAAAGCCAAGGCTTCACTGGCTGACGATGTACGAGCCTTATCCCAACCTCACCGCGAACATCGAAGCCGCACTCTACTACGCGTTTCGGTATCACGTGACGGGCGAAAGACTGCACGCCGAACGAGCCGTCGAATTCGTCGGTCAAGCCCACGAGCTCTCACTGACGCAGAAAGAAATCGAATCCACTGCCACATTGATCCGGATCCACCGGATCTGGCAGTGGCTCGACGGCAGCGCGGCGTTTACCGATACGGTCAAGCGCCAGCTCGGCGACATCATCCTCATCGATCGCGACCGCTTTCCCGCCGATCGGGTGGAATACGGAAATTCGAATCGCCCGTTCGGTTACGCAATCGACGGACAAATGATTCTCCGCTACGTGCCCAACGCCAACGAACGCGAGAAATGGCAGACGTACGTAGACGGAACATGGGCAGGATTCTTCGAAACCGGCGACATTCGCGAGAACGCTTCCCACTACGAGTCGATTTCCCTGAGCTTTCTGATCGAGTGGGCCGACATTCGCGGCGCCACCGCTGAGCTCCTGGCCCACTCGGCGTTCATGACGATGATCGAGCGCTATTTGCAGCAGGTCTTGCCCATCGGAAGCATCCCCCATTACG
>JABSQW010000154.1 GCA_013215605.1 Myxococcales bacterium | reverse complement strand
CCAGAGGGTGTTTGGAGCCCCTCTCGTCGATGCTGTCAACGATCGGGGTGACGGACCGTGCCTGGATCGGCCAAGCGGATCCGCCGATCACGGCTGCAGCGCACAGGGCGAGGTAGCGTGATGCGGTGAGATGGTGAGATCGGCCAAGCGGATCCTGTCGTCGCTTGGTCGTGGTCATGCCGAGGTCTCCTTCGTGGTGGGGTTGTGGTTGTCTTTGCGCCCTCGACGCTTCGGGGGCGGGTTGCGGTAGGTGTCGCCGGCCAGGCGCAGGACGTGGGCCCCGTGCAGCAGACGGTCGAGCGCGGCGTTGGCCAGCAGCGCGTCGCCGAAGAGCGGCGCGAGCTCGGGGACGTCGCGGTTGCTGGTGATGATGATCGGGGCGCGCTCGTAGCGCTGACGGATGATCTCGTAGAGGTCCATCGGCTCCTCGTCCGAGAGCGGGCGCAGCCCGAGGTCGTCGACGATCAGCAGGTCGACACCGAGGAAGCGCTGCAGCTTGCGCTCGTAGGTGCCATCGCCCCGTGCGGCCCGCAGCTGCCGCAGCAGATCGTGCGCCTCGGTGTACAGCACGCTGTGGCCGAGGCGACACGCGCGGTGCCCGAGAGCCTGCGCGATGTGGCTCTTGCCGACGCCCGTCTGGCCGAGCAGCAGTACGTTGTGCCGCCGGTCGATGAAGCTGCAGGTCGCCAGGTCGATGACCTTCGCCTTCGGGATGTCGGGGTTGAAGTGGAAGTCGAAGTCCTCGAGCGTCTTCTGGTGCTCGAAGTTCGCGCGACGCAGCCGCTGGTCGAGCTGCTTGGCGTCACGCCGTTCGACCTCGTCGCGCAGCAGACGGAAGAGAAACTCTTCGTGCGCGACGTCGTCCTCGACCGATTCACGCAGCCGCAGCTCCAGCGTGTGAAGGATGCCGCTGAGCTTGAGCTTCTTGAGCATCGGGACAAGCTCGTCAGTGGTGCTCATCGTTGCCTCCCGTCGTCGCCATGAAGCTCGAAGGGTCGCGTGCGAAGCGCGGCGTATCCGCGAAGGCGGAAGCGACGGGCTTGTTGGGGAGCGGCTCGAGGTCGAGGGCCTTGAACAGGATGTTCTTCACGGCCTGATAGGTCGTCGCGCCGTAGTGACTCGCCCGTGCGCATGCCGCCTGTGCCCGCTCTGTCGGGTACTTCTCCAGGTGCGTCACGATCGCCTGCACCTGCCTCAGCTGCGACAGCACGTCGTCCGAGTCAAAGACTTCGCGCACGAAATCGGCCACAGGCTCGCCGAGCTTCTCGGCGCGTTGCTCCCAGTAGTCGCGGCTGCGATGACGCAACGCCGCGCGCTCCTCGGGAAGGTGCGCATCGAGCGTGCTCCGGGGGCCATCGCCCTGACGGCGGTGTGTCGCGACACGCTCGTCGTCGAAGTAGACGGCCACCGTGGTCGGCGTCGCACGCACCCAGACCTTTCGCCCGATGAACTTCCAGGGCACCGAGTACAGGCGCTTTCCGAAGGCGATGTGGCTGTCCTGGTGCACCGTCGCCTCTTTCCACTCGACCGGCTCGTACTTCCGAGCAGGCAGTGGCAGCAGGGCCATGCGTTCCTCGGCTTCGAAGTGTTCCAGCGGTCGCTTGTTCGTCGTGCCGTGGATGCGGGTGCCCGCGATCTCGCGTACCCACCGTGACAGGCCCGCGTTGAGCCTGTCGACCGGCTCGCCGTCACGCCCCTTCAGGAAGTTGTGCTTGGCGTAGCGCACGCCCGCCTCGACCTTGCCCTTCTTCTCGGGTGAGCGCGGCGGCGTCGGGTCCACCTTGAAACCGAAGTGCCGCGCGAACTCGCGATAGCTTCGGTTGAGGCCGACTGCGCCGTGCACGCCGAACGCCGCACGGAGCACCGCTGCCTTCAGGTTGTCCGGCACGACAGTGCGCGGGACGCCGCCGAAGAAGCGGAACGCGCGCTGGTGAAGCGCAAGCCAGGTCGAGGTCTTCTGGTCGAAGACCACCTCCGCGAACTGATGTCGGCTGAAGCCCAGCGTCATCACGAACACCCAGGCTTTACGAAGCGCACCCGTCGCGGGGTCGAACATCCGCCCCGCGTAGCCGAAGTCGACCTGCGCCACGTCTCCCGGCTCGGTCTCGACGGGGATCGCGACATCCTCGGCCTGTGGACCACGCTCGCGCTTGATGCGCGCCACCATCCGCTTGACCGCGCCGATGCTGCCGGCGTAGTCCGTGTGCGCAAGCCGCAGCGTGTCGTGTATCGCCTGCGGCTGCTTGCCCGCATCGAGCCACCGCTCCACCTCCGTGCGATACGTCTCGATGCTCGACTGCTGCTGCGGCGCTGGCTTCCGCGGTACGTGTGCGAGCACCGCGGCCTTGAGGACCTCGGCGCTCGGTAGCGCCTCCGGGTCCCCCTCGAGCAGCCCCGCGGCGACGAGCGCCGCGCGGTACTGCCGCTCCGTGTTCGGCCCCATCTTCAACAGACGGGCCACCTCGCGGCTGCCGGTACCGAGCCGGTGCAGCCGCACCAAGTCCTGAAGTCGATGCATGTCGACGCGATGTGCACTCATCCCGCCACGGTCGCCCCCGAACGGAACACCCGTCCAGGTCGCCGAGGCCACTTGGGTTGTTTGGTTCGCGATCCGCTTGGCCGATCGCACCGCGGTCCGCTTGGCCGATCCCTGCCCGATCCGCTTGGCCGAACTCAGGCCGATCTCATAGGCCGATCCGTGACATCGAAGGCCCTCATGCCCTCGGCGATCACGAACGACAGCAGATTGCGGTGGACGAACTCGGCCAGATGCAGCCTGCGCTGCTGCGCGGCGGTCGGCTCTTGGTTGCTCTTGGACTTCTTGGCATTCTTCTTCACGGCGGTT
>JABSQW010000153.1 GCA_013215605.1 Myxococcales bacterium | reverse complement strand
GGAGCTCGCTAGGTAGGGAGCTCTCTAGGTAGGGAGCTCTCTAGGTAGGGAGCTCTCTAGGTAGGGAGCTCTCTAGGTAGGGAGCTCTCTAGGGTAGGGAGAAAATGATGCGCCGGTGGATCATCCTCTCGTTCGTGTAGATAGGAAGTTCAAGCTGCGTTTCCGCAAGGTCCGATCATGGAGATTCCGTCAGCCAGGAACCGGTGATCGAATACGGGCATTCTACGATAGCCTTCCTGCCGATCGGCCAATGGGGGAGGGACGATGCAAGGGAGCGGCGACTCCGCGTGCGTGCGAAGCAGGCGGTACCCGCGACACTACACCTGTCTCTTCGCGTTCCTCATCGTGCCGGGCCTGGCGGGCTGCGCGCCGCTCTGGAGTACTCCGACCGCTGCGCCGCCATTGGCCAAGCGCACCGCCCCTTCGTACGACGGCTCTGGCTTCGTGGATGGCCCCGGTCGTCAGATCGTGATCGCACAGTGCACGGGCTGCCACTCGGGCCGACTGGTCCAGCAGAACCGCGCGACGCGCGACGGCTGGGAGAGCCTGATCCGCTGGATGCAGAAGGAGCACGGGCTGTGGAATCTCACGCCGGACGTCGAGGCGCAGGTCCTCGACTACCTCGCCACCTACTACGGGAGAGCGGGTGAGGGGTCCGGCCGACGCCTACCACTCGCGGCGCATCTCTTGCCGCCCGAGCGCTCGGCGCGCCGCACTCATGAGATGCACGGGGAGGAGCGGTGAGCAGAGGACGGATCGAGCGGGGACTCTTCGAACTCTACGACGAGGACCCGATCGCCGCGGACGAGCGGATCTGGGGGCGGCTCGCGGATCCCCTTTCGCGCCGGGGTTTCCTGCGAGGCGCCGGCCTGTCGACGCTCGGCGCAGCGCTGGGCATGTCGATTCCCTTCGGTCGCTCTCTGCCGGGAGGACTGGTCCCGGCGGCCTTCGCCGCGACCACCGAGCCCTTCATGATCGACGGCAAGGATCCGGGTCTCGTGGTCCTGAACGACCGTCCGCTCAACGCGGAGACGCCCGCGCACCTGCTCGACGACGAGGTCACGCCCGCCTCCCGCCTCTTCGTCCGGAACAACGGGATTCCCCCGGCGAGCGGGCGGGCCGAGGACTGGACGCTCGAGATCGGGGGCGAGGCGGTGGCGTCGCCGCGCACCTTCCGCCTCTCGGAGCTCGAGCGGGACTTCTCCCGCTACACCTATCGCCTCCAGCTCGAGTGCGGCGGGAACGGTCGCGCCGAGTTCCGGCCACGGGCGCGGGGGAACCAGTGGACGACCGGGGCGGTCGGTTGCCCCGAGTGGACGGGAGTCCGGCTCTCGGACGTGTTGGCCCGATGCGGCGTGAAGCCGAACGCGGTCTACGTCGGATACTACGGCGCCGACCTCCATGCGAGCGGGGATCCCACGAAGGTCGTGATCTCACGCGGGGTTCCCATGTCCAAGGCGTTGGAGGAGGAGACGCTGATCGCCTTCGCGTTGAACGGCGAGGCGATTCCGGCGCTCCACGGGGCTCCCTTGCGGCTCGTCTGTGGGGGCTGGCCCGGCTCGGTCTCGGGGAAGTGGCTGCAAAGGATCGATGTGCGCGATCGTGTCCACGATGGGCCGAAGATGACCGGGAAGGCCTATCGCGTCCCCTGTCGACCGGTCGCGGCGGGCGCCGAGGTCGACGACGCGGACATGTGCATCATCGAGTCGATGCCCGTGAAGTCGCTGATCACCTCCGTCCGCTCCGGGGGCGTGCATGCGGGGGCGGAGCCGCTTCCCGTCGCGGGCTTCGCCTGGGCGGGGGACCGTGCGGTCTCGGCCGTGGACCTGTCGATCGATTTCGGACAGACCTGGTCGCGGGGGCGGCTCTCACCGCCGGCGAACCGGCTCGCGTGGCAGCGATTCGAGTCCGTCGTCCGCTTCCCGATGCCCGGTTACTACGAGGTGTGGGCGAGGGCGACGGACTCCGCGGGGGGACAGCAGCCGATGGTCGTTCCCGGCTGGAATCCGAAAGGCTACCTGAACAACGCATGCCATCGGATCGCTGTCCGGGTCGTGTAATTCGCGGTCGCGGTCCTGTATTGGGTCATCGGTTCCTGGTTGACAGAATCTCTAGGATAGGACCTTGCGGAAACGCAGCTTGAACTTCCTATCTGCGGTTCAGCAACAAGCAGGCCCGATCTCGTCCCAATGTCCGCCTTTCGCTGCCCCGCAACGCAGCTACCTGCCTGCAGCCGGCGCAGTTCTATCCACGCACCTTGCGCCTAACACTGTATCGCAGTCGACTGGCCCGTGGTAACGTCGGGCACCCCGCAGTGAGCGAGTCGCTCTGGGACGAACTTCCAGGCCGCACGCACGCGGGGTAATGGAAACTCTTGCCGGGAACAAGGAGAAGCCGTGGAGAAACGACTGGCACTCATCTTCGCCTGCCTGATCTGCTCGATTGGATGCTCTGAAGCGCAAGACAGCGACCGCTCCGGCCGGGCCGCAGCGCCCAGCGCCAGCGAGCCGCAGACGGCGCCGGTGAAGGTCGCCGCGAAGGGCAAGCCGTGGAACCAGGCGCTCGGCACCGCAACGATTGCGGGCAGCGTGAACTTCTCGGGAACGGCGCCACGAGCCCGACCCATCGACATGGCGGGCGCTGATCAGAAATGCGCGGAGATTCACGGCGGCAAGAGAGTCAAGCCCGACACGGTCGTCGTCAACGACAACGGGACACTCCGCAACGTCTTCGTCTGGGTCAAGACGGGGGTCGAGGGCTGGAGCTTTCCGATGCCCGAGGGCGACGCCTTGCTGGACCAGGACGGCTGCCTGTACGAGCCGCACGTTCAGGGCATGCGGACGGGCCAGTCCCTGTCGATCGCGACCAGCGATCCCACGGCGCACAACGTCCACGGCTACGCGAAGGCCAACCGGCCGTTCAATCGTTCCCAGCCCGCAGGCGCCGCGAACGTCAGCATCCGCATGCGAAGGGGCGAGTCGACTCCGCCGATGAAGGTCAAGTGCGACATCCATCCCTGGATGAACGCCTACGTGGCGGTAGTGGACCACCCCTATTTCGCGGTCACCGGGGTCGATGGCTCGTTCGAACTCGCGAATCTACCGCCGGGCACCTACACGATCGCCACCTGGCACGAGAAGTACGACGTGATCGAGCAGACCATCACGGTCGGAGACCAGGAAGCCAGGACGCTCGACTTCGACTACTCGGGGTAACCCGACCGGTGTCATCGCTACGGCTCCACAGCGGCTTGTGGCATCGTCGTTCCCGAGGTCGACCGACCCCGCCCCTCAGCGGCGCGGAGGAAGCGCCGGTGTGCGTTAGCTGATCACCAGGCGCGAAAGGCCGCGTAGACCACGGCCGCGGGCAGCCAGATCCATGCGGGGCTCATCGAAGCGGTTCCCATTCGCCGGGCAACGTCTCGACCGGACCCTGGTAGCTGTCGCCGCTCGCGAAGAAGAAGACCCGCGCGGGGCTGGGGAGTCGCAGCACCCAATCCTTCTCGAGCGCGACCTCGCCGAGCTGGCAGCCGCCGGGCAGGACGAGCTCGCCCTTCGGTTCGTGGTCCAGGCCGATGCTCGAGATGCCCGCTCCGTCGATGACGTGGACGAAGGCGGCTGCGTCGGGCATGAGGAGCACCAGCACGCGGCGCCCAACGGCGAAGCGAAGGGCGTGATACTTGTCGACGAGCATCTCCGTCGGCCCGCCTTCGCCGAAAGGCTTCGTTGGGGGAGACGCGGGACGCGCGCAGTGGCCGAAGCGTCGGCCATCGATCGTCCGCTCCTTCATGGGGCCGTCCTCGCTGGCTCCGGGCGAGCGATCGAACCACATCTCGTCCATCGCTCCACACCCGACGCCGACGGGACGCAGCGGTTCGGGCAACGCGAGGGCGGCCAGCTCTTTCGCGTCGCAGGGCTCGATCGACTGCCAGACCTGGCGCGTGTTCGGATCGATCACCTCGGCGTGGGGCCGATCGAAGCCGATCATCTCGGTCGCATGGAGAGGTCTTTCGTGGCCCAACTCGTTCGCTCCTTCTTGTGCGCGTCGTCCACTCGTCGCCGAAGAGGCGCGTCTGCAGATAGGAAGTTCAAGCTGCGTTTCCGCAAGGTCCGATCAGTAGACCTTCTGTCAACTCGGAACCGGTGAAGAGACGAAGCCCCAATACGGGGGTGTGGTCGTCATCGTCCTGGATTCTCCCACAAAGTTCGTTCGTCAAGAGCCGAGGCCGCGCGAAGGGGGTAGCTCGCCCGCTGCGCGTATACGGTTGGCTCGAGATCGGCGTCACAGCTTTCGCGTTGTTTCTTCCCCTGCTGCTGCGACTGGTGAACGAAAATTACGTGAGCGCAGCGATCTCCCTCGGTGGTACCCATGGCGCCATCGACGCCGTACGGCCGCTGATGGCCTTCCTGGTGCTGGTGCTGTCCGTATTCGGGTTCCTGGTTGACAGAATCTCTATGATAGGACCTTGCGGAAACACAGTTTTAAGTTCCTATCTACTTTTCCGGTGAGCCGTTGTAGAGCCCGGAATATTCTTCGCCTTTCGCTATACGATCGCATCGATCTGTGGCAAAATTCCACCGCGCGAAAAAGACACGGTGACTCGTTGATCCGCCGTACCGTGCAAGCATGACACAACAAATCCGATGAGGAACTCGATTTGATGATTCGTAATACTCTGCTGACTTCTGTTCTGACCCTATCCTGG
>JABSQW010000152.1 GCA_013215605.1 Myxococcales bacterium | reverse complement strand
GCCCCGGCCCGCTCCCTATCTCTTCCCTACGCGACATGACGAATCTTTTCGAACCCATGATGGGCCTTTGAACTTCCTATCCGCGGTCGGGGGCCGCGCCGCTCCTCAGCCAGTTTGAGCACGTTCGATCCCAAGAAATGCAGTGAAATCCAGGCAATCCACATACCCAACGCTATTCGTCCACACATAGCTCAAGCTTCTGTTCTTATTGTGTATTTTGGGGTGCTCGGCATATCCTCGAGAAACCCCACGGGGCTCTGTGGGTTCAGTTCGCACTTCCGAGCCGCCGCCTGGAACCTCCGGGGCGCGCATCGGCCAGCCTGTACACGGGCGTGGGCCCCCGAATAGCTCCGATCCGGCCCCCGCTGGCGACTCCGCGTTGCCGGAGCGTGGTCTTGCGAGCCACCCACCGATCGACCGGAAGTCGACGAGCCGCCTATACCGATGGCTGATTGGGGCCCGGAGGCGAGACCCATGAAGCAGCTTCGAACTTCCTATCCGCCGAGAACCTGCTCTCCGCTCAGTGGCTGAGTTCGAAGCCCTCGTAGCCCTTGCGCACCACTTCTTTGCAGCGCTCCACGTAGGACGGAAAGCGGATATACACCATGAAACCGCGCATCGACTCGGGCGGTGGCCTCATCCCCCACTACGCCGCCGTCTCACCCGACGGCTCCATCGTCGCGGGCGGCGGCACACCAGCCTCCGGCTACGAAGCGTTTCGCCCGTATTGGGGTCACCGGTTCCTGGTGGACAGAAGGTCTACGGACCGGAGTTTGCGAAAACTCAGCTTGAAATTCCTATCTACCGCGCATCCTGATGGAGCGCCACGAGTTGTTGGAGCGACTGACGCCCGTCATCCCGCCTACCCGAGCCCACCAGGTTCGCTATCACGGGGTGCTGGCACCCTGCACCAGCTTCCGCGATCGAATCGTCCCCGGCCCGCGGCTTCCATGGGAACAGGCTGGGCCCGAGGTGAAAGGGCCGATCCGCGAGCCGAACGAAACACCCACAGGAACCCGCATACAAGAACCGATACGATCGCTGGAGCCTGTGATGAGCGACGAGAAGACCCGGCAGCAAAAGAATCAGGCCGAGCGCGCGGAGCGCCGCGAGGCTCTGGCACGCGGCTACGAAGAGCTCACACCCAAAGGCGGAGTCGCGGTGAAGGCGTGGACGCTGGGCGTTCCCTTCGAGGTGGCCGCGCAGCGGCAGCTCGAGAACGTGGCGCGGCTGCCGTTCATCCACAGCCATGTGGCCGCGATGCCCGACGTGCACTTCGGTCGGGGCGCGACCGTGGGCAGTGTGATCCCCACGGCCGGAGCCATCGTGCCCGCCGCAGTGGGCGTGGACATCGGCTGCGGCATGGTGGCGCAGCGCACGTCCCTCGACGCGAGCCAGCTGCCGGATACGCTCGCGCCGCTGCGTGCGGAGATCGAGCGCTCCGTGCCCCACGGAGGCAAGGGCGGCCGCGGTCGCGATCCGGGGGGCTGGGAGGAGCTGCCGAAGCCGGTCGCCCGCGCCTGGCGAGATCTCGAGCGGCGCTACGCGAAGATCGTGGACGCACACCCGCGCGTCGAGCACCGCAGCCCGGCCCAGCAGCTGGGAACCCTAGGCGGTGGCAACCACTTCATCGAGGTCTGCCTCGACGAGGAGGCCCGCGTCTGGGTGATGCTGCACAGCGGAAGCCGGGGGCCGGGCAACCGGATCGGCACGACTTTCATCGAGCTCGCCAAGCGCGACATGCGGCGCCAGAACGTGCGGCTGCCCGACGCGGACCTGGCCTATCTGGAAGAGGGGGCGGAGTTCTTCGACGACTACGTCTTCGCCGTCGATTGGGCGCAGGACTACGCGCGCGTGAACCGCGATCTGATGCTGGCCCGCACGCTGATGGCAATGCGCCGGATCCTGCCCTCGTTCCAGGCGGACCCGACGCGCGCGATCAATTGTCACCACAACTACGTGGTGCGCGAGACCCACTTCGGGGCCGAGGTCTTCGTCACCCGCAAGGGGGCGGTGCGCGCGCGGGAGGGCGACCTGGGAATCATCCCGGGCAGCATGGGTGCGAAGTCCTTCATCGTCCGCGGCCTGGGAAACCCGGACAGCTTCGACAGCTGCAGCCATGGCGCGGGGCGGGCGATGTCCCGGACCCAAGCCCGTAAGCAGTTCACGCGGGAGGACCACGAGCGCGCGACTGCAGACGTGGAGTGCCGCAAGGACGAGGGCGTGATCGACGAGACCCCGGGTGCCTACAAGTCCATCGACGCGGTGATGGAGGCGCAGCGGAGCCTCGTCGATATCGTCCACACCCTGCGTCAGGTGGTCTGCGTCAAGGGTTGAGCGGGGAGTGCATCCCGCCGCCGACCACACTTCCGAAGGGCGTGAGGTCGCGCATGTGCGCATGCTAGCCTGGGTACGCTTCGGCAGGCGAGACGTAAGCAACGGCGCGTTTCGCGTGAAGCTCGACGAACCGCGTGCCGCCCCGGGCTTCCTGCCGAGTTCCGCCTTTCCAACACAAACGCGCACGCCCTTGCGACGATCCCTGGCGAGGGTCGTCCGACAGCGACCGCACCCGAGGGAGGCAGAGCTCGCCAACGATGCTCCGGTATCTGATCGCACTCGTCGCGCTCCCGATCGTCGCAGCCGCGCTCTACCTCGCCGTGCTGTTCTGGAACGGCGGGCGCGCCGATTTTCCCCCGGAAGCCGATCCCGTTGCAGAGGCGCGTCCGGAATCGGTCGTCCGCGCCGCAGCGGCGCGCCAGGCGGCACGTCGCGCCCTCGTCGAGCGCGCGGACTCCGATCAGATTCTGTTCGGGGATCTCCACGTCCACACGGTCTACTCCGCGGACGCCCACCTCCAGTCGGTCCGGATCCGGGATCGCATCAGCCCCAACCCTCCGGCGGACGCATGCGACTTCGCGCGGTTCTGCTCGCAGCTCGACTTCTGGTCGATCAACGATCATGCGGAGAGCCTGACTCCCGATTTGTGGTCGCGCACCGTCGAGGCCGTCCGGCAGTGCAACGCGTCCGCCGGCGATCCGGCGAACCCCGATCTCGTGAGCTTCCTTGGCTGGGAGTGGTCCCACCGAGGGTCAGCAGAAGAGCACTACGGACACAAGAACGTGGTGCTCCGCGACATCGAGGATGGACGTATCCCCACCCGTCCGATCGCCTCGGCTCCAGGCGCTCCCACCATGTTCCTGTCGATGGGCGTTGTTGCGCCGCTAGTCCGCGGAGACCTCGACGAGTGGGCGACGTTCCATCGCTATGCGCGCAATGTGCTGGCTGTCGAGGACTGTCCCTCGGGCCCGGGGGTCCGCGACATCCCCACGGACTGCCGGGAGTCTGCGACGACGCCGGCCGAGTTGTTCGCAAAGCTCGCAGATTGGGACCTCCCGGCAATCGTGATCCCGCACGGCCTCTCGTGGGGCATGACGAACCCACCCCACGCCGATCTCAAGTATCAGATCGAGCAGCACGACCCGCGCTGGCAGCGGCTACTCGAGGTCTACTCAGGTCACGGTAACTCCGAGGTCTATCGCCAGGTCGCGTGGTCGCTCGACAAAGCAGAAGGGTGGACCTGTCCCGCCGGCAGCAGTGACTTCGAGCCGTGCTGTGCGCGCGCAGCCGAGCTCGCGCGCGAGGTTTGCGAGGATGCTGATCGTGAGGAATGCGGCCAAGCCG
>JABSQW010000151.1 GCA_013215605.1 Myxococcales bacterium | reverse complement strand
AGAGCGTTCGAAGAGGCACCGCCGGCCGCCGGTGGACGGGATACCGATCGAAGATTCGGATGTATATTCTCGTCGTTGTCAGTCCCCCGGGAGGCCGTTCGGCGATCGTGAGCGACGACGAACTCAACGACAAGCTCGCCCACGCGGCGTATCCGCGCTCGGGTGGCTTCGATGCCCGCTGGGTGATCGACAACCAGATGGGCCCCAACGCCCTGTGGCTGATGGAAGCGCTCACGCAGGCGATGCCGATCGAGCGCAACATGAAGGTGCTCGATCTCGGCTGCGGCCGTGCCATCACGTCGATCTTTCTGGCCAAAGAGTTCGGCGCGCGCGTGTGGGCGACGGATCTCTGGATCGACGCGGACGACAATCACGAGCGCATTCGCGAGGCAGAGGTCGAGGACCGGGTGACCGCAGTGCACGCCGAGGCGCACGCTCTCCCCTTCGACCTCGGCTTCTTCGATGCGATCATCAGTGTCGACGCGTATCAGTACTTCGGTACCGATGATCTCTACATCGGCCACATCGCGAGCTACCTCCGCGATGAGGGACGCATCGGGATCGTCGTCCCGGCGCTCCTCCAGGAGTTCGAAGGCACGCCTCCGGCAGAGCTCGCGCCGTACTGGGAATGGGACTTCTGCTGCTTCCACGGTCCCGAATGGTGGCGGCGCCACTGGGCGAAGAGCGGCATCGTGAAGGTCGAGAGCGCCGACGTGATCGATGAAGGCTGGCGCGACTGGCTCCGCTGGTCGGAGTTGATCCAGCCCTACACCGACGGCTGGATGCACGAAGCGGGCAAGCGCACCGTCGCCATGCTCGAGGCCGACCGCGGCAAGAACCTCGGATTCGCCCGGGTCGTCGCGAAGAAGGCGTAGAGGTTCGGCCGGAAGGTCACGGAGCCGGCGGCGTCGGGCTCGTGGTGCTCCGCATGGAGTGCGGGGAGGGACTCCGCGAGGTCACCCGGCTTCAGGAGATCGTTGGCTTGCTCGAGCTGCACGGATTCACCTTCTCTCGAATCTCACCCCGCGTGCACATAGCCGTACGCGAGGTTGCTGCGCGTCAGTCCCGCGGCGCGGTACTCGACGCGCATCTCGTCGATGGCATCGTGATCGAGGGTCCCGCGGGTGGTTGCGGGCTCGAGGCCGTAGAGCTTGGCGCCGTTGCCCCAGAAGACAGCGTTCTTGACCTCGCCGTCCGCCGGACCGAGCGCCGCGAATGCGTGCTTCTCGCGCAGGTCGTCGGGGATCTCGAGCCGCCTGAAGGCTTCGATCTGCCACTGCGGTGAGCCGTACCAGGTGGAGTCCGTGCCCCAGAGGACGTGGTCGGGGCCGAGTCCCTTGATCAGCGTTCCCATCATTCCCGCACACAACCGCGGCTGTGTGACGATCGTGTTCGCGAACGACGTGCCGACTTCGCCGTAGATGTTCGTCACACCGAGCTCTGCCGGGAGTCTTGCCAGGTCGCTCACCCAGCGGATGTAGCCGGTCTTCTCGAACTCGGCGCCATCGGCGTCGGGGATCTCGACGAACGGTCGCAGGGCCGAGTGGTAGATGACGAAGTTCAGGCCGGGCCAGTCTGTCGCCGCCTTGCCGAGGTCTTCCACCGTGGCGTGGCGCCAGACATTCTTCATGCTGCTCGCGTAGTCGCGCGGTACGAGCCCTTTGTGGACGCAGACCGTGGTTATGCCCGCCTTCTGGATCTTTTCGTAGAAGGGATAGACGAGCTTCTCGTCGTCGAGCCGCCACGGGTGTTTAGCGTTTGATGGCGCCAGCGGGTCGCCGATCGTGTAGCCCTTCCACGAGTCGGGCCGGAAGCGCTCGATCGCTTCGTCGACATCGTCCAGCCAGCCGCCCACGCCGGGCGTGAATGCCGAGTGGATGAGCATGCGGCGCGAGCCCGCGATTCCGTTCACGAGATCGCGCGACAGGGCCATCTGCTCGTTGGAGAGGAGCCAGGGGCGATCCTCGAAGGGCACGGTGGAGAGCAGCGCCACATCGGTGTCGCTGTCCAGGTAGATCTCCTTCAGGTAGTT
>JABSQW010000150.1 GCA_013215605.1 Myxococcales bacterium | reverse complement strand
GGGCACGCCGAGCAGTTTTAGGATACCGAGCACGATGGTGGAATCGACGCCGCCGCTGAAGAGCACACCCAGTCGGCTGCTCTCCTCGATCTGACGTTCCACCGCCGCCACGACTCGATCTCGGACCTGCAGGGCGACCTCTTCGATCGGGCAGTCCTGGGGCTCCGGGTAGGACACCCTGGCGAAGCTGCGCCGGGAGAGTGCCGTGTCGCGATCGAATCGAACCTCTTCGCCGGGGAACACCTTGGAAATCCCATCGAAGATGCACAGGGGTGCGGGCACGTATCCGAAGCAGAGGAAGGCGGCGAGCGCAGCCGGGTCGAGCCTCCGCCTCATCCAGGGCAACGCCAGCAGGCCCTTGACCTCGGAGCTGAAGGCGATGGCCCCGGCCGTCGGCAGGGGGGCGTAGTAGAGAGGTCGTCCGCCCAGGGAGTCGCGCACGAGACGCAACTCGCGTGAGTGAGCGTCCCACGTCGCGAGAGCGAAGCTGCCTCGAAGTCGCTCCGGGACGCCCGTACCAGCGCCCAGGTCCCCGGCGATCGGAGGGCCGCCGGATTCGAAATCAGCTGGCCCCTCGATCGCACCGTCGATGGCGACCACGCGGCGGCCGTCCGCGTGCCAACCGTGGCGGGCTGGCTCCTCCGACATCCCGAATCGTGACGACAGGGCGGCACCCAAGGCGATTCCGGATTCCGGTCGGATGTGAACCTGGCGTTCGTACCCGCCGCGGTGCTCGATCGCGTCCAGCATGCGTTGGAGGTTTCGAAGGGTGGCCAGGCCGGGATTCGCCGGTGCATAGATTCCGCAGATTCCGCTCAATTTCGCATGTACCTCGAGAGCGAGAGTCACAACAGGATGATGAAATTATCTCTCACGGGACTGCTTTCAGCATGCGCGAAATAAAAAAAACTTCGGTCGCGAGAAGATGTGCAACCGCCTCCGAGTTGGTTCGCTTCTACGCGTCAACTGCACATGATCTGCATCACATAGTTTTGATTTCTTCCCCGTATTGGAGCTTCGTCCCGTCACCGATCCCTGGTTGACAGAATCTCTAGGATCGGACCTTGCGGAAACGCAGCTTGAACTTCCTATCTACGCCGGGGTTCCTCATCAGTCGTTGTCGCTCCCCCTACCCCGGACGCGACTGCTGACACGGAAGAACGGGAGATCGGTAAACTCCCCCGGGGCGCTGACCAGCAGCATGTCCTGGCCGACGAACCGGAACGTCAGCGTGTCTTCAACGACGACCTCCTTGGGATCGAAGCAGGTGATCGCCATCTGAAACACCAGCGTGTTCTTCTCGTCACGATCGGACTCACCGAACCCTTCCAGGATCGCACGCCTGCCATCACAGACAGTCCAGTACGACTCACTCCAGGTGAGGCTGAACTCGCCGTCCGCTCCACCGCTGATCAAGATTTGCTGAGAGGAGCCGTCGCCCGGATCGATCCCCTCCCAAAGGCCCCGGAAACGCTTCTCCGAGCGGCCATTTCCCGCTGCGCCGGAGAAGGCCAGGACCACCAGCGCGCTCACCACGATCAACACGGTTGAAAATCGTTTCATGTCGTCTCCCTCTTGTTCCGTTTCGCTGCACGACGCAACCCTCGACATCGTCTCGATCGATCAACGCCTGTCGAGCGGGAAGTTCCCGCCACCATAATCCAATGGGGCAGATAGAAAGTAGTCCCGCTGTTCCCGGGACTCAACACGGAACGTTGTCGGGATCTCTCAACTCGAAAGTAAACCAGTAGAGATGAACCATGCTCACTCTGAGACGATATTCAGGATCGAACTCCTTGGAGTCCGGGGAGCGTCTCGCCATGACGAACTCGAAGAAGCAATCCACTGAGGCCGCAGTGCGTACCATCCGTCGCCGTACGCGACGGAAGTTCTCCCCGGAGGAGAAGCTCCGAGCGCTCGGGTACATCGATGCACTGAGTGAGGAAGCGCGGGGAAAGAGCCAATGAAGGCGCTTCGCTACCGCGGCGAGTCGACTCAGCCCCCGACGGGATGCACCGCGGGGTCCTCCCGATAGGGAAGCCCCTGCTCGTAGAGGGCGAGTCGCTTGCGAATGTCGCGGGCCAGACTCCGATAGCCAGCCGCGGTGGCGAGTTCGAGAGCTTCGCGGGCGTGGCTCACCGCGCGATCGAAATCGCTTCCCGCTGCGTAGGCGACCGCGAGAGTGTCGAGAGTTGAGGGATCCGGGTACGGGGCCAGCTGAACCGCGCGCTCGGCGTGCGCGATGGCCTGGCTGGGGTTCGCTATCGCGGGGGAGGTGGCCAGGATCCAGGCCAGGTTGTTGGCCGCCACCGTGCTGTTCGGATCCGCCCGGGCCGCTTCGAGAAAGCTGCTGACCGCCATCCCCAATCGGCCCTCGGCGAGCTGCAGCCGACCGAGCCTGCCGAGCTTTCCGCCCAATACCTGGGCCGGCCGGTGGTACTCCGGCAGCCGCTTCACCGCCCTGCGGAGCTGCTGGACGACCTTGGTCAGGCTCTCGATGGATTCGCTGCGCTGCGTATCCGCCAGTACGGTCACCGACTTCACCTGTCGATACCGCTCGAACACCGAGTCGGCCTGCGCTTCCGAGGAAAAGAACGGGACAACACCGTCGAGCAGCCCGCGCGGACTCCCGCGATGGGAATCGATGAGCCGCATGTTGTGCTGCACGGTACTCCTGCCGTACGTCAGCGGACTCGCGAACTCCAGGTACAGGTTGTCGTCGGTGTTGATAATTGCACCGTCTGCGAAGCGGCGGATGGCCGCTTCGTCCATGGTCAGCTCGGCGAGAAGTGGCAGCACGCCGTCGATGCCGATGCGGGACAGGTGTTCGGCCACCCGCTCCTCCTTCAAACGCTGCGACAGGGTCTCGAGATTCAGCTCCAGCGGAACGCGGCTGCCGATCAGGAGGGCGTCGCCACCCGCCTGCCACAAGCTCGTGTGTTCGAAGACGGCGGAGAACGACGCGGCGACGGATTGCAGGTGCTCTTCCGACAGCTCGTAGAGCGGTAGCCACTGGCACATCACGCCGACTTCGGTGAGGTGCTCGGCGACCAGGCGGAAGTAGTCGATGGTGTAGAGATACGACGCTCCCTGGGCCCAGGGGTGGATGGGATCCGCGGTAATGACGTCGAACTTTTGATCGGTGGTGTGGAAGAAGTTGCGACCGTCGTGATAGACGATGGTCACGCGCGGGTCGTGCATGGCATCGTCGTTGACGTGGACGAAGTGAGCGGCGGCGCCGAGAACCGCCGGCTCGATTTCGACGAGGGTCAGATCTTCGATCTCCGAGTGTGCGGCGACGCCGGCGAGCGTGACGCCTGTGCCCAGCCCCACCACCACCGCGGAGCGCGGCTCGGGGTGGAGCAACACCGGAAGGTGGCCCAGCAGATACTGGATCTGAAGCGCAGTCGCGCCGTCCGAGGCGACGGCCTTCCCGTTGACGTGGAGTGAGCGGAATCCGAACTCGGAGCCGATCGCGACCACGGTGGAGCCCCGGCCCTCCCGGTAGTACAAGATCTGCGTCCGGTCGAGGAAGCCCTCGAGGTCCACGTTGCCGTCGGAATCGACGGCGACCTGTTGGTCGTTGTTGGGGAGAGCGGCGAGGGTTCGGGTGCTCCAGCGCGGGATCAGGAGCGCGGCGGAAACGATGGCGGCGAACAAGACGAGCGTGGCGAGTGCGGCGCGTCCGCGCAACTCAGGACGAACCGATTCGACCATCACCCAGAGCACGAGCAACCCGTAGGCGAGGGTGATCGCCGAGGCCATCAGCATGCCGCGCTCCAGTCCCACCAGGGGAACGATGACGAAGCCCGCCAACAGCGATCCGAGGATGGCTCCCGAGGTGTTGAGGCCGACGAGTTCGCCCACGGACTGCGAGTGGCTCCCCATCAACCGATCGCGCGCCTCGCCCGCCAGCGGGAATGCGACCCCCATGAAGGTGCACGGGACGAGCATGATGAGGAAGCTCAACAGCAGCGTGGTGACGCCGCGGATTCCAACGGAGCCGCCGTAGAACCACAGATTCAGCTCGAGTGAGTAGAGGGGCAGGCGCGGAATCAACTGGGATACGGCGAGGCTCGTCAGGCCGATCAGGATCAGCACCGCGCCGAACTGCACGCTCACGTGGATCCTGCGCAGCGGGAATAGGGCGTGGAGCCCGCTGCCGAGCGCGATTCCCACCAGAAACGCCGCCAGCATGATGGTGAAGCTGTAGATCGTGGAACCCATGGCGACGGCGATTCCGCGCGACCACATCACCTCGAGGGCGAGCGCACCGGTTCCGCTCACTGCCGTTCCCCAGAACGCCAGGCGCAGGCCCCAGTCGTCGGCGGCAGGCTCGCGCTGGTCCGGTGCGGGCGACGCCGCAACGACCGGGCCCGCACCGGCGTTCGCTGGGGCGCGGGCCGGACCCGCGAGCCGGTCCGCCAGGATGGCCACGACACCGATCAGGGTATTGCCCGCGACGGCCAGGAGCTGGGTACGCGAGACGCCGAGTTCCGGGAGCAGCAGGAATCCCGCTGCAAGCGTTCCGATCACCGCGCCTGCGGTGTTGATGGCGTACAGGGCGGAGAGCCGGCTGCCGAACTCGGCGTCGCGCTGGACCGAGAATTCGATGAGGATGGGCAGCGTCGCGCCCATCAGAAAAGTCGGCAGCACCAGCACCAGGAAGGCCATCAGCGGCCGTACGGCGTCGATGACGCCGTGGGTACCACCGAGGGAGATCGCCGCGCTCACGTAAGCTTCGTTCACCAGTCGAAGCAGCAGGGGAAGAATCAACGCGAAAGCCGCGACGCCGATCTCGAGCCAACCGTATACGCGCAGCGGGCGAGCTACCCCCTTCGCGCGTCGGCCAAAATACAGCGCTCCCATTGCCTGACCCGCCATGAAGGAGGCCAGCACGATGCTGATCGCCTCGTAACTCGCTCCGAAGATCAGAGAGAGGTTGCGCGTCCAGGAGACCTGGTAGACGAGCGCCGTGGCACCCGAGCCGAGGAAGAGCCCATACACGAGCAAACGGGTGCCGACGTTCATTGGGCGAGTATGCCAGGATCGTCGCACTGGGCGACCCTCGCGTCGGAACGAATCCGATGAATCGCGGTGCCGCGCGGGCTCGGCTGTTGACGACCGAACCTTGTGGGGGAATCCAGGACGATCATGACCACACCCCGTATTGGGGCTTCGTCCCGTTCAGCCATGATCGACACTTGGGCAAG
>JABSQW010000015.1 GCA_013215605.1 Myxococcales bacterium | reverse complement strand
AGGCGAGAGGCGCCTAGACGCCGAGGAACTCGCGAAGCTCTGAGACCAGGCGTTCGATGTCGTCGTGGAGCGTGACCGGCAGGGTCGGGCGCCGCTGGCGCGACAGCTCGAGGACGCTCTGGAAGTACCAGACCTGCTCCTCGGGACCGGCGCTGAAGCGCTCGAGCGTGTCCACTCCGTCGCGCCGGACGTCGGCGACGATGGTCCCGAGGTTGTGGCGCTTGTCGCAGATTGCGACGAGCAGGGTGCGGTCGTCGGCGGCCTTCAATTGCTCGAGGTAGCGCTCCTTGCGGGTGCGCCACGCCGACTTCTGGGACGCGGTGTCTCCCGGCAGGGTATCGGTGCACACCTCGACGATGCGCGCGACGTCCTTGCCGAAACGATCTTCGACGATCTCGGGCGTGACGCCATCGCAGTCTTCGACGGTGTCGTGGAGCAGGCCAGCGACGGCCTGGTGGACGTCGCCCCCGTGCTCCAGCACGAGTCCCGCCACCTGGAGGAGGTGGCTCGCGTAGGGGATGTTGGACCCCTTGCGGGTCTGGTCGCCGTGGGCCCAGAGCGCGAAGGCGAGGGCATCGGCCAAAAGCCTCTTCTCGTCGGGGCTCAACGGCTTCTGCTCGTCGGGGCTCAACGCTGGACTACTCGTGCGCGATGGTCGCGATACCCGTCAGCACGAGCTGCACCAACTCGCCCTGACGCTTCGTGTCGGTCTTCGCGAACACCTGCTTCAGCTGGCTCCGAGCGGTGTTCATGGTGATGCCGCGCGTGGTGGCGATCTGATCGAGGGAATTGCCCGCCGCCAGCAGGCCCACCAGCTCGGCCTCGGCGCGTGTCAGCGAGTAGAGCGACTCGAGGACCTCGCGCGTTCCCATCGTCACGTCGGCCGGATCGCCGATGAAGAGAGCCGCCACCGAGTCGCAGATGGAGCTTTCCTGCGTGGGGCCGAGCAGCGAAGTCACCATCGCGACGAACGGCTGCTTTCCCGATGGACGCGTGATCGGCATGACTTGTCCCGAGGCCTTGCCGTGCTTGAGACACGCTTCGATCGCGCTGTCGATCAGCTTGCGGAGCAGCGTATTCTCCTGGGGGTCCGAGAGACGCGGGCAATCGGTGTCGATGCGGAAGCCGTCGTCGAGCGTCGCGATGCGCTCGGCGCTCCGATTGCAGATGACCGGCCGGCCGCGGGAGTCGAGCATGACGACGCCCGTAGGCAGTCGGTCGATCACCTCGGTCAACGCGAGACGCTCGCGCTGATAGCCGCCGAGCTGACGCTGCACTTCGAATGCGCGTCTCAAGTGCGGGATCAACGAGTCGCCGAGCGCGAGATCGTCGTGGGTGAACGGACGTCTCCCCTCCCGTCGGTAGATCGCGATACCCGATGACTCGCCGTCGAGCTCCATGTGGATGTTGTGAACGACGGGGCCTTCTGGAGCGAGTCCCTGTGGCATCATGAACTCCTGGTAGAAGTCCGTGCCCTCGACCATCTCGTCGGGAAACAGCTCGCTCGCGAGGCCGAATCGATCGGCGTACTCGAGGGTGTCGAGGTTGCCCCACGGCAGCCCGCGCTTGTGGTGCTCATAGAATACGGGCTTGAAGTCCTCCAGGAGACCCACCAGGTAGATGCCGAGGCGGACACCGTCGTCGTCAACGAAACCCGGCCTCTGCACAGAGAGCGCAATGGCGGCGCCTCCAAACGCTTCGGACAACTCTTCGATGAAGGTCGTCCATGCAGAAGGTTCTACTGATGCCTCATAGATCCGTTCGATGAGCTGGAGGGCGCGCGTTTCCATTTCATCTTCCATTGGTGATTGGACGGGTTCCTCTGATTATACGAGCGGATTTGAGTTTCGGATTCAAGCCCCGTCTAGGGGGCGATGAATTCTCGCTTCCCCGCGGGTGGTCGCCTTTCGGTGCGGATCGGCCGAGTCACGGATCTGCGGCATTCGGTCGCCCGATCGCGAAGCGCGGACGACCCGGTCCCGTTCGGGGGCAGCCTCCAGGCTCGTCCCGAAACAGGAGAGACATTCATCCGTGACCGACTCCTATGGGGGAGTTTCTCGCCCGCCGTGTGGGCGCACTCACGAGCGCGTCCATGACCGGGTCTGTCACACAGGCCGCCTAGCGTCGATCCGAGAGCCGCGGTAGCGGTTGAGAACGCTCAACGATCCCCGAGACACCCCATCGAGCGCAGTCATCGACACCACAGGAGGTCACCATGCGCCAGTCCGAGAGTCGGCATTCCATCCCGCGGCTGCTGGCAGACGTCAACCTAGCGCAGCGGCAGGGCGCGAAGGGGCTCAGCGTGTGGCCGCTCCTGCGCACGAGCCGCTTCATGGCTGGCGCGCAGACTCCGGTCACGACCCTCTCCCAGGCGCTCGAGGACGGCTTCGTCTCCGTCGACGAAATCCCGAGAGGTCGCGGCATGTCGGATATCCACCTCCACAACCGCGCGAGCGACGCGGTGCTCGTGGTGCATTCCGAGGAGCTCCCAGGGGGGCGAGGCACGCTGCTCGTCGACGTGAGCGTGCTCATTCCACCGTCACGGGGTCTGTTGGTCGCCGCCCATTCGACTTCGGCCTGGCTCGCCCTCGACGCGCTTCGCGGGTCGTTCCAATGCGTCGAGGGCCAGATCGGATTCGCCGCGGCGATCGACGACGAGATCGTTGGCGTCGAACTCATGGCCGATCCCGGGCTGTTCGCCCGAAGCTTCTCGAGCCTGCTGCGTCCCTATCTCGCCGACGCTCTCTCGGTCGACCGTGGCGGTGTTTCCCCCATGGCGCTCGATCCACTCTTCAACGCTCCCGAGGGATTCCTCGAAGCCCTCGCCGACGCTCGCGTCACACGCCGCGCGGGTTCGACCCGGGGATGGGGGCGACCTCTGCGGATCGCGGGCGGGCGGATTTCGGGGTGCGCGCTCGAAGCTGGCGAGTTGATTCACCTGAGTGCCTTCCCACTCGAGGTCGCCTGGGCGGCTTGACGCCCCCGACCGACCGCTCGATGGGCAGCGTCCCAGAACACCGAGCACCCGGAGGGCATGCACAACGAGCCAGAGCGGCCTCGAAAGACCGCCATCGCGTCAACCCTGTCGTCAGTCGCCGCCGCTAGTGCCCTGTCGCGTCACTGCCCTGCACCGAGACGAAGATCTCGTTGTGGGGTCGGCCGAGAGAGGTGCGCGCGTGGTTTCCGCAGTGGCTGCAGATGGAGCGGTGGAAATAGCGATCGACGGGGTCTTCCGCAGAATGGAGCCTGCCGCACAGCGCACAGCTGACGAGGACCAAGTGGCTGGGGGGGGACTTCTTGGTCACCAAATTGCTCCCGAGAAGAAGTCGACAATGTACACCCGAGAGCGCCTGGCGTCCATCCCATCCCATCGCAGCCAGCCCCAGCCTTCATCTCCCCAGCCGCAAGAATGCCGGAATCGGAGTTCCAGGGTTCCGGTTCGGTTCGACGCTCACCCGACCGAAACGCGGGGAACCTCAGCTGGCTTCGCAGAGTTTCGGGCGTGATGATCCCGGAAGTCGTGTCCATCCGCGCCGGCATCATCAGCGAGCGCGACATCCTCTCGATCGGGAGCGACACCGTGTACCGCCCGTGTACCGCTACACGGGGGCGAAGAGATTCTCGCGCCGCTGACCGAGACGGGGCGAGACGGCGCGTTCTCACGGGGAGACGTGGCAGTCTGTCGTCGAGCGCGAGTTGGCTCCCGACCCCATCCCCACCCGATTCGCGGCAGAATCTGCCGGGGTACGGGCCGTCGAGGCTACGCGGCTTCCACGGCGCAGCTTCGTAGGTTACGGTGGCGTCCGCGATGTGGACGGGCTTCCGGGCAGTGCTGCGTGAAACTCATCGGCTGCGGGGCCGCCACCTCCGAGGCGCCCCGGCTGCTCTCGCGCTGGCTCTCGCCTTGGTCGCACCGACCGCGACGTACGCCCAGACGAAGGTCCTGTGCCTCGGTGACTCGTTGACCGAGGGCTACGGCGTCGAGCCGGAGCGCGCATTTCCGGCCCTCGTCGAGAAGAAGTTCGTGGACCTCGGGAAGGACGTCCGGATCATCAACGCGGGTATCAGCGGCTCGACATCGGCGAGCGCGGTGTCGAGACTTCGCTGGCAGCTGCGCGGGAAGCCCGACGTCGTGCTGCTGGCCCTCGGTGGGAACGACGGGCTGCGCGGCCTGCGCGTCGACCAGACCCGCAAGAACCTCGACGAAGCCATCGCGCTCGCGAAGAGCAGCGGGGTGAAGGTGCTGCTCGCGGGAATGAAGCTTCCGCCGAACTACGGACCCGAGTACACGAGCGACTTCGAGGAGATCTACCCCGCGCTCGCGAAGGAGCGCGGCATCGCGCTCATTCCCTTTCTCCTCGAGGGCGTCGCTGCAAGGCCCGAGCTCAATCTCCCGGACGGCATCCATCCGAATGCCCGCGGCCACGAAATCGTTGCCGAGACCGTCTTCTCCCACCTGCGCCCTTTGTTGTGAAGTGAGTGACGTCCCATCCGAACCCGACCCATTCTGTTCTGAGCGCCGTCGACGTGTCGAAGCGATTCGACACACCGGCCGGTCCCATCGATGTCCTGCAGGGCATTCAGCTCGAGGTGGCTCGCGGCGAGACCGTCGCCATCATCGGCGAATCAGGCAGCGGGAAGTCGACCCTGCTGTCGCTGCTCGCCGGGCTCGACGCGCCGACCGAGGGGAGTATCCGCGTGCGTGGCCACGACCTCGGTGCAATGGGAGAGAGTGAGCTCGCCCGCTTCCGGGCCAGCGAGCTCGGTATCGTCTTCCAGCAGTTCCATCTGATGGGTGGACTCACCGCACTCGAGAACACGTCGCTGCCCCTCGAGCTCCAGCGCGTGGAGGGGGCTGTCGAACAGGCGCGCGTTGCCCTCGAGCATGTGGGTCTCTCCAACCGCGCCGATCATCTTCCCGCGAAGCTCTCCGGCGGCGAATGCCAGCGCGTCGCCATCGCGCGCGCGCTCGTGGTGGAGCCCGCGCTGCTGCTCGCCGACGAGCCGAGCGGAAGTCTCGACGCGCGCACCGGAGAGACGGTGATGGCGCTCCTCTTCGATCTCGTGAAGCGCCGGGACACCACCCTGCTCCTCGTGACGCACAGCGAGACGCTGGCCGCGTCCTGCGACCGACGTCTGCAGCTCGTCGACGGGAAGCTCTCGTGAGCGCCATCGGGCCCCGAACGCTCCCCCGCACCGTTCGCAGCCGCTGGAGCTCCTGATGTCGGCGTTCCGAATGGCACTGCGCGAGATCCTCAACCATTCGCAATTCTCCGCCTTCTTTGCGCTCAATCTCGCGATCGGCCTGGCGGGCTTTGCGACCCTCGACGCCTTCGAGCGCTCCGTCGAGAGCGAGCTGCTGTCGCGCTCGCGCTCCTTTCTCGGCGCCGATCTCGCCGTCTCTGCGTCGCGTCCGTTCAGCGACGACGAGGTCGCGGCCTTCGACGCGCTCGCGGGCGACGGCGCGGCGTTTTCCGCTGGCGCCCAGCTCTTCTCCATGGCCGGGGTTGGCGACCGCGCGCGGCTCGTCGAAGTCCGAGCCATCGACAGGAGCTTTCCTCTGCGCGGTGCCATCGTGCTGGACGGTGGTGGCGCGGTTTCGCCCGAGGAGGGTGCGAGGCTTGACGCCGACCAGGGGACGTGGGTCGACCCCTCCGTGCTGGGCCAGCTCGGGATCGAGATCGGCGACTCCATGCGCGTCGGCGCGATCCCCTTCGTGGTGCTCGATACCGTGGCGCGGGACTCGGGTCGCGCCACGAGCGGGTTCTCGATCGCTCCCCGTCTCTACATATCGCTCGCGCACCTGCCCGAGACGCAGCTGATCGCCACTGGAAGTCGCGTCCAGTACAGTCGCCTCTACCGCCTGCCCGAAGGTTCCAGTGCCTCCGAGACCGCCGGGCGGATGCGCGCGTCGGTCGACGATCCACGCATCCGGGTCCAGTCCCACGACGAGGCCACCCAGAGCCTCGCGCGCGTCTACGGGCACGTTGCGTCCTTCCTCGGGCTGGTTTCCATCATCGCGATCTTTCTCGCGGGCCTTGGAGCCGCCTATCTGTTCCGCGCCTTCCTCTCGCGGCGCCTGCGCGACATCGCCATCCTGATGAGCCTTGGCGCCACCCGCGGGCGCGCTCAGGTCATCTTTCTCACTCAGCTGTGGCTGCTCGCGTCGCTGGCCGCGGTCGGCGCCTGCGCGATCGCGGCGCTGCTCCTCCCGGCCGCCGCCGACCTCGCGAGCGACTTCCTGCCGCCGGGGGCGGCGCCACAGGTCGGTGTGCCCACCTTCGTCTCGGCGTTCGCGTTGGCGGTGGTGGGCAGCTCGGTGGCGTGCCTGCCCCTGATCGTCCGAATCCGCTCGCTGCGTCCCGCGGAGCTCTTCCGAGAGGACGCAGAGCCCGCCCTCGAGCACGGCACTCGCGACTTTCTGCTCCTGCTCCCCGCGCTCGGCCTGTTCTGGGGGCTGTCGGTGTGGCGCGCCGGCGATCTGCTCGCCGGGAATCTCTTCACCGCAATCTTCGGCGGCGCCCTCGGCGTGCTCGCGTTCTGCGGTCGCGCCGGGCTGCGCGCGCTCGCGCGGATTCCCGAGCGCTCGGCGCTCGCGCCGCGTCTCGCGTTCCGCCGGCTCGCGCGCGGCGGCGGCTCGGCGCTGGCGGGGTTCGTCGCCATCTCACTCTGTGCCCTGATGGTGAGCCTGGCGCCTCAGCTCCGCGTAGTGCTCGAGGGCGATCTGGATCCACCGGCCGCGGGTCAGATCCCGGCGCTCTTCCTGTTCGACATCCAGCCCGAGCAGGTGAGGCCTCTCGAAGTACACACGAGTGCGCTGGGTCACGAGCTGCAGCGCATCTCCCCGATGGTCCGCGCCAAGCTCGAATCGATCAACGGCCGCTCCGTGCGGGGCGAGCTCACCGACCGCGAGCGCCGGGCCGCCTACAGCCCCAACCGGTCGAGCGAGGAGGAGGCTCGACGCCTTCGCACCCGCCGCTACAACCTCACGTACGCCCCTGCGCTCACGGTCTCGGAGACGCTCGTCGAGGGGCAGCCCTTCCGTGGCGCGCATACAGCGGAAAGTGTCGGTCTTCCCGAGCTCTCTCTCGAGGTCCACTTCGCGGACGAGCTCGGCATCCGCGTCGGCGACTCCCTGGCGTTCGACGTTCAGGGCGTTCCCGTCGAGGGTCGCGTGACGAACCTCCGCGAGGTCCGCTGGAACAGCTTCCAGCCCAACTTCTTCGTCACGTTCCAGCCCGGTGTCCTCGAGGACGCGCCCCAGATCTTCCTCGCGTCGGTTCCGCGCATGCCCGATGAAGAGCGCGAGATTCTGCAGGCGTCGATCGTGGAGGTATTTCCCAACATCTCGATCATCGACGTGACCCGCTCCGTGAAGCGGCTCCTCGGTCTGCTCAGTCAGCTGCAGTGGGCGCTCGCGTCGACGGCCTCGCTGTCGCTCGTCGTCGGACTCGTGCTGGTCTTCTCGATCGCCCGCGATCAGGCTCGATCGCAGCGCTGGGAGACCAACCTCCTGAAGGTTCTCGGGGCGGAGTTCGGACAGATCCGGGCGGCCGTCGACATCGAGTTCGGCATCCTGGGCTTACTCGCAACCCTGGCGGGGGTGGCGTGCAGCACGGCCGCGAGCGCCATCCTGGCAGACGTCCTGCTCGAAACCCCCTGGGTGCCGGCCTGGCGACCGGTGTTGTTCAGCGTTCTCGTGATTCCCAGCATCTGCGTCGCCACGGCCCGTATTGCAACCCGCTCGGTGTTGCGCGAACGCCCGCTCGCACTCCTCCAATCACAGAATTTGTAAAATCTTTCCATGTGTTGCAAGTTGCGTGTGCATGAGAACAGAGGCGACAGACTGTTTCTAATAGAGGCGAATTCCACACTTATCTCACCCATCTGCATGATGATGAGCCCCCACGAGTAGTCGAGACATTTACGCTCTCTTTACGACACAACCTGATGAGTCCGTCTAAGCTGGATCGTGTTGAGAAGGGATGCAGAGACGAGGACTTCGTGGACCGAGAAAACGCTGGCAACGACGCTTACCAGGATCTGGGATTCGACTCCGGGGAGTCGACAGGCTGGGCTTCCGCTTCCGGTGAGGCACCGAACCGGGCCGCGAAGGGCGCCAACACCCGCCTCTCCGAGAGCAACGAGGCCACCGATGGCCTCAACAACTACATCCGCTCCGTGGGCAACGTCCCGCTCCTGACCAAAGAGCAGACCTACGAGTTGGCGCGCATGATCGAGGCTCAGGACATCGCATTCCGTGCGGAGATGTACTCGCTCGCGGGAACCTCGATCGAATTGATCGAGCGCTGGAAGGAGCGCCTCGAAGCGGGCCACGTCACGGCTGCACTCTCCGCCGGCTATCGCGATGGCACCGGCAAGGACTGGGGGAAGCAGATCGATCAGCGCATGCGCAAGCTCGAGAAGCTGCTCGAGGAACACGAGAAGCTGTCCGCTGCCAACGGCGCCCGCGCCGAACGCGCCCTCGCCGCCCACCACGAGGTCATCGCGAAGCACCTGATGGCGTCGAAGCTCTCGATCGACGTCATCCGCGCGATCCACACGAAGTTCAAGAGCATGCTTCGCGGGCAGCGTTCGCGCCCGCTGGCGGTTCAGAAGCGTCGACTGGGACTGAACACTAGCGCCGCCCGCTCCACCCTCACCCGCGTCGACCTCGCCCTCGAGCGTCAGGACGCCGCGAAGCAGACCTTCGTGTCGCACAACTTGCGCCTCGTCGTGAAGCTCGCCATGCAGTACCGGAAGATGGGTGTTCCGTTCATGGATTTGATCCAGGAGGGAAACCTGGGTCTCATCCGTGCGGTCGAGAAGTTCGACCACCGCCGCGGCTTCATGTTCTCGACCTACGCCGTGTGGTGGATTCGCCAGGCCATCATGCGCGTCATCCAGAATCAATCGCGAACGGTTCGCGCCCCGTCGCACATCTGGGAGCGCCAGGTGCGGTACCGCCGCATCGAAGCCGACCTGCGGCGGCGTCTCGGCCGCGATCCGAGCCGTGACGACCTCGCGGAGGCGATGGAGCTGTCGATGGAAGAGATCGATCGCCTGATCGGCACCATGGTGCCCATCAAGTCGACCCATGCGCCGATTCCGGGCACGGACGCTCTCACGCTCGACGACTCGCTCGCCGACGACCGGGTGAGAGATCCCGTCGACGAGATCGACCACTATCAGATGCGCCGCGAAATTGGCCACCTGCTGGGCGTCTTGAGCCCGCGGGAACGCCGCATCGTCGAGCTCCGCTTCGGTCTGAAGGGAAGCGCTGCGACGCTCGCCGAGATCGGCGACGAGATCGGGATCTCTCGCGAGCGTGTCCGCCAGCTCGAAGGCCGGGCGTTGATGCGGCTCCGCGAGCAACCCGCTGCATCTGGACTGCTCAGATCGCTCGAGGTCTCACTCCCCGCGGATTAGAAGCGCGAATCCTGTCGGATTCGCTCGGATTCGCTCGAATTCGCTCGAGCACCTCGGGTGATCGGGGGCAGTCGCCGAGTGCGCTGAATCGCCCCGCAACGGCCTCCAGACGCGCTCGCACGCACCTGCGGGGGCGGGATCCCAGGGGCGAATCGCGTTGGCCGCGGATTCGCGGCCCCAACCCAAAGCGAATACAGGCCAATTCCCGTTATTATTGCCTAGGAAGGGGGACGCGAATTGAGCCAGCATCCGCTCATCGAGAAATCGAACGACCGCGAGGTCAAACAGGCCACGGGCTTCAAGCAGGCCGCCGCGTCGCTCAAGGGAGAAGAGCTCGCCGAACTCTACGAACGCGAACACGCGAACGCACCCAAGCGCGTCGACGCCGGCAAGAAGTACTTCGTCAGCCACAACACGAAGCTCGCGAGCGCGCGCCGACCCGGTCGCGACGGCGAGCACGCATCGATCGCGCTCGTACAGTACTGCCGCGCTTCTGGTGGTGGTGTTGCCATCCCCGAGAACGTGTTGTCGGAGGACACCCCCGAAGCCATGCTTCGGTTCGTTCACCCGCTCGTTCCCCTCAGGTCGGCCCAGCCCGACAAGGCGCTCGGTGCCGATGATCCGAACTACGGTATCGATCGCATCGATCTCGTTGGCGTGGCCCCGGGTGATCGACTCGCCGTCGTCTCGGTCCGTTTCCTCGCGCCGGATGTCAAGCGGGTCGGCGTTGGTGACACGCCGCTGCGCGCACTCCTACAGGGCCTCGCCAACTGCGCCATCGCCTCCGCCAACCTCGACACACTGAAGGTGGAGATCGCGAGTGCCGGGGGCGGCGCGGTGGTCGACGAGCCGCCGATCCTCGTACTGCTCGGCAGTCCCCGCTACTGGGAGCTCTGTCGCAAACGCGAAGCGCAGAAAGGTGCCGTTTGGATTCGCGAGCTGCAGCGCCTCGCAACGGAGATCGAACGCGACATCGGCGTCACCGTGATGTACCTCGGTCTTCAACTCGAGGGCAATCCCGGCTTCAGCTATCCCGAAGACTCCCCGCAACTCGACGCCCCGCCCCGCCTTGCGGTGGCGTGGGAGCGAAACGCTGGACGCGTGAAGCCGAAGGCGAAGCCGAGAGCCCGCAAGCAGGACCCTGCCAACGTCATCATCGAGCCCGACATGAGCCGCCCGATCCGCCGCTACGCGATCAGCGATACGTTCCAGGCGGGCGATCGCATCGACCATCCGACGCTCGGTAGCGGTGTCGTCCAGGGGGAGGCCGGCCACGGAAAGATCAACGTCCTGTTCGGCGAGAAGAAGAGCCTGCTCGTTCACGAGCGCGGGGCCTCCCCGCCCGCCTAGCCGGGTGCTGAGAGCGGGTCGAACGCAAGTGCATCGAAGGAATCGGTGTGAGGACCATTCGATGCGCATCTTCGCCCTGCTGGGCGTGTTTTTCATCGCAACAGGTGCCGTGGCAGCAGATTCTGCCGAATCCGTCGTTGCCGAGGGCAAGCTCGTCTCATACGACTACACGCTCACCCTTGAAGACGGTTCGGTAGTGGAGACGAGCATCGGCCGGGCCCCGCTCTCGTTCACCTACGGGCAGCAGGGTGCCTTTCCGGCGCTCGAGAAGGCGCTTGCTGGATTGAAGGTGAACGAGAGGACGAAGATCGTGCTCACGCCGGAGGAAGGCTACGGCCCGGTCGTGCCCGAGAAGTTCGTGGAGTTTCCGCTGGAGCAGATTCCCGAAGAGAACCGCCGAGCGGGCGACGAAATCACCGCGGAATCGCCTACGGGACAATTTCTCAAAGTCCGGGTCCACGAGATCCGCGACGATGTCGCGGTTGTCAACTTCAACCACGTGCTCGCGGGCCAGACGCTGACGTTCGACGTGAAGATCGTTTCGATCGACTGAGTCCCGGTGCGCGTACACGGCGCTCGGTACGTGTCAGTTCGACAGCAGGCCGCGATTGACGGCGATCCGGATTGGCGCGTCTGCACGCAGCGGATCGTAGACGAGCAGATCCGTGAGGCCGTCACCGTCGAAGTCGCCGAAGTTTATGAGACCGTTCGTGTCCATCTTCATCCGAGCCGCTCGCTTCGAGTAGTCGAGTTCGGGACCGCCGAGATACACCGAGAGGGTCTTTCCGCCCCCGGAGTCGAGGAAGTCGCGCAATCCGTCGCCGCTCACGTCGGCCAGGAATGTCGGGATGAAGCCTCGAGGGCGGAACGATTCCAGGTCGAACGCCGTTCGGACTTCCCGTTTGTGGACAGGGCGCTTGCTGAAGACCCCGCTGGGTTCGGGCCGGTAGACGAGCACCTCGGCGTCGAGCTTTCGCGTGACGAGTACACCGATGATCTCGAGGATGCCGAGTGGAAAGCGAACGGTCAGGAGCTCGACGCGGCCGTCGCCATCGAGGTCGAGGAGCTGCTGCGTGGCGAAGCCGCCGTCCGTGAGGAACGCCTGGTCGGGACGGTCGAGCTGAAAGCCTCCCTCGCCGTTCAGATGGAGCGCGGTCCGCGTTTCCGCGCGAAACACGCCGCCGCTCGTGTGCCCAACGAGGACGTCGACTCGACCGTCGCCGTCGAAATCGCTCCACTCGAAACGCACTCTCCCCGAGCTGCTGAGGTGGTCGTCTTCCGAGATGCGGCCGACCGGCACGACGATGTCGGCCAGGACGGGGAAGTGCCCGCCTTCCCTCTGGTGGAAGATGCGCATCTCGAAACGGTTGGCGGAGAGGATGTCTACGCGACCGTCACCGTTGGCGTCACCCATGCCGAACCTCGGAGCATCGAAACTGATCTCGACCTCGCTCTCGGAGATCATCAGACCTGGGCGTGGCGGCAGGAAGTAGTTGGCGCGTGCGCCGACGTCGAGGCGCGCGACCTCCTCACCGCGCGTGGTCATGACGATGATCTCGGCGAGACCCGGGAGGACGAAGAGCGGCTCATCAGCGAGGCCTTCGCGGAGAAGCGCAATGCGATCGAGGCCGCGTTCATCCTCAGCGAGGGCGATGGTCGGACCGCCGGGGACGCGAATCTCGTGCTCCGTCGGCACCCGGTCGGCAAACGACAGTACGACGACACTGTTTCGTGTCAAAAACAACACATCGGTGCCGGGCCCTTGCAGGAGGTCGGCGGTCTCGAAGGCGGCGGCACCGTCGGGGAGCGGTCCAGTCCAGTCGGGCGAGGAGGGCAGGGCGCCCTCGGGCGTCTGGTAGAAGACGCGGATCTCGCGCTTCTCGTCGGGCGGCAGGCCGGAGAACACCACCGTGAAGACGTCGCTGCGCCCGTCGCCGTCGAGGTCGAGGAGTTCCGCGGTCACCGTCCGGCCGGGACTCGCCACATCGAAGAGCGTGAACGGGTCGTCGTCTTTCGCGGTCGCTGCGTTCGCGATCAGCGGGCCCGAGAGGAGTGAAAGCAGGGTCGCGGCGAGGAACGGATGTCGATTCACGCGGGGCGGGACCTCAGGAAGGCGCTGGACGGCCGACTCGAGAGTCGGCTTCCGCGCGGTGAGCAAAAGGCGAACGAAGGTCGGACGAACTCGCCGAACGTCAGTCTCGCACGCGGATCGAGGCTCCGCAGAAGCCGCTCGGGGGGATCACGTCCATTCGAAGTCGAGGCTGCACCCCCGTGTACTCGGGCGCTCAGTCCTCCTCCGCCCCCGCAATCACCTCCTGGAGTTTCTCTCCCAGCTCTGCCGGTCGAAACGGCTTCTTCAAGAAGCCACTCGGGCGGGTTTCTTCGAAGCGGGACGAGACCTCGTTCTCGTTGAAGCCACTCGTGATGATCACCGGAACGTCCGAACGGACGAGGCGGAGCGCATCGAGGGTGTTTTCTCCGCCCATGCCCTGCATGCTGAGGTCGAGCAAGACCGCGCGGATCTCCTCCGCCTGACTCCCGAAGATTTCGAGGCCCTCCTTGGCGTTCGCTGCCAGCAGGGCGGAGAAGCCCTGGTGTTCGAGCGCGCGTCCGGCGACGTGCCGAACCGTCTCCTCGTCATCGATGACGAGGATCGTGCCCGCGCCATCGACGTCCGGAACACTCGGGGGGCCGAGATCGAGGGACAGTTCGGGCGAGCACGGGAGGTAGACGCGAATCGTCGTGCCGACGCCCTTCTTGCTTTCGAGTGCGATGCCCCCGCGGTGGCTGCGAACGATGCCGAGCACCGCCGCGAGTCCGAGGCCGCGACCGGCGAACTTCGTCGAGAAGAAAGGGTCGAAGATCTTGTTCCGGGTGCGCGGCGTCATGCCGGTTCCCGAGTCGGCCACCTCGAGGCAGACGTAGTTGCCCTCGCCGAGCTTCTCACCGCGAGCCAGCTCGCCGAGATCCGCACTCGAGAGATGCTCGGTTCTCGTCGTGACCACGATCGCTCCGTTGTTGGCCTCGCACGCCTCGGAGGCGTTGACGATGAGGTTCATGACCACTTGTCGCAGCTGTGTGGCATCGGCATCGATCGGCGGGAGCTCGGCGCTCAGGCGTCGGTCGAGGACGACGCTCTTCGAGATCGACGCCGCGATCAACTTCGTCATTTCCTCGATGAGCGCCGAGAGGTCGAGTGGCCTCTCGGTGAACGGGGAGCGACCCAAATACGCGAGCATCTGGTGCGTGAGCTCCGATGCGCGCTGCGCGGCCGTCTCGATCCCGATCAGCGGCTCTTGAAGCTTCGAGGAGTCGGGCATATCCCGCAGTGCGATACGGGCGTTTCCGAGAATGCCGACGAGGATGTTGTTGAAGTTGTGTGCGATGTCGCCGGCGAGGACACCCAGGCTCTCGAGCTTCTGAGTTTCGCGCACCTTTGCTTCGAGCCGCTGGTGGTCGACTTCGGCCGATTTGCGGCGCGTGATGTCGGTGTAGTGCTCGATGCGGCCGCCGGTGTAGAGCCCCGACGTGATCGGCTGGCTCCAGTGCTCGAGCCACCGCTCTTCTCGCTCTCCCTCGCGCGTTACGTGGCAGGTGAAGTTCTCGACGTAGGTGTTGTCCTCGTACGTGCGAAACACCCGGCTGTAGAAGTCATCCGGGTTCGCGAAGATCCAGCGGAGGCGCTGCCGGACGAGCTGGCGCTGATCGGTGCCGACCACCTCATGGCGGTGGATGCCGAGGAATTTCTCGAGCGCGCGGTTCATCCACGCGACGTTGAACTCAGCGTCGAGAATGCAGACTCCGACGGCTGACGAGTCGAGGACGTCGTCGGTCAGGGATCGGTAGATCTCCTCGCTGAAGCGCAGCGCCTCCTCGGAACGCTTCCGATCGGTGATGTCGCGGGAAATAGCGAGTACCGAGTCGACGCCGCCGTCCTCCGCGAGCACCGGGGCATACCAGACCTCGTACTCCCCTCGGTGTCCGCCCAGCTCGATCGAGGTCTCGAAGGAGCGGCTCTCCCCGGTGTCGAAGACCTCTCGCACGAGCTCGAGCGCACGATCGCCCAGGTCGCCGCTGCCGAATTCGTTCACCCGGTGGCCCTGGATGTCGAACTGATCGAGCCCGAGCCGGCCGGCCCCGGGCGAAGCGCCAATCAGGCTCCTCATGAAGCCCTGACGGTCGACGAGAGCTACGGGGAGCTCGTCGATCGACGACAGAACCGCGCGCAGTCGCTCGCGTTGCTGGCGTAGCTCCTGCTGGGCTGCCAGATCCGCGGTGATGTCGGTGCACTTCCAGACGATGCATGTCTCCCGCTCGACTGTGATCACTTCGGCTGAGAGCAGCGCCGAGACTTCGTCACCGGCGAGCGTGGTAAAGTCTGACGCGACGCCCTCGATGGAGCCTTTCTCGAGGATCTCGGCCAGCACGGCGTCGTGATTCTCGATGTCGTCCCACAGACGCAGCTGGTCCGCCGACTGGCCGACGATGTCGTCGCGGCGGTAGCCGGTCCAGTGCGAGAAGGCCTCGTTGATGTCGACGACGCGGCCATCGTCGACGGCGGTGACCACCATGTAGCCGGGGGCCTTGTGGAAAGCGCCAGCGAAGTGCTGCTCGCTCTCGCGGAGCTCGCCGGTGGAGATGCTGTCGCTCGAGATGAATCGACCGTCGGCCTCCGCGACGCGGCGCTCGAGGACCCGTTCGCGGTCCCTGGCGGCATGGAGTTCGGCGAGAAGCTCTTCGCGCGTGAGATCCCGATCGCCCACAGTTGGCCTTTCGTGGCGCCCGGCCCTCGTGCGCGGCCGAACCACCTGATTCTTCGAGCTTCCCGCGTTCGTGAAGACCCGCGTGCCTCGCACTCAAGAAAATATCACAGTGAACCCCTGCCCAACCGGAGCTCTTCGTGACTCGGGTTTCTTTTCGCCGCAGCGCTGGCTGTCAGAACCCGCGGATCTCAAGTCCTGGCGGGCTCGAAGCGGATCGGGAGTTGCTCGATGCGCCGGAGGTTCGCGAATGGGACCCACTCGGGCGCGTCGATCAGGAGCTCGACCTCGCGACACGCCGAGAAGAACTCGGGAACGACCTCCTGGATCTCCGCCCGCGCCAGCGCCGCACCGAGGCAGTGGTGGGCGCTCCAGCCGAAGCTGAACGAGCGCGCGTCGCCGCGAGCGATGTCGAAGCGGTCGGGATTCGCAAACACGTCAGGGTCTCGATTGGCCGAGAGAATCGACAGCAGGACCGGTTTCCCGGAGGGAAGCTTCACCCCCGCGACCTCGAGGTCTTCACTGGGCTCGCGCGACAGGACCGGAACGATGGGCTCGACGCGCAGGACCTCCTCGCCGGCGGACGCTGCGAGCGAGGGGTCGTCGCGCAGTCGCGCGAGCTGGTCTGGGTGGGTGAGGAACATCGCCACCGCGACCGCAAGCATGCTGCGGGAGCTGTCGTGGCCCCCGAAGATCAGGTTGATGACGAGGACCAGGAGATCGTCGTCGCTAAACCGCTCGTCCATCTCGTCGGCGCTCCGGATCAGCGCCGACAAGAGATCGTCCTCCGGGGCGACCCGGCGCCGCTTCAGGAGGTCCCTTACAGCGGCGCTCATCTGCGTCGCGGCTTCCTCGCCGGCCATCCGGAGCTCGGGTGTGATGATCGACGACAGCGCCGCCCCGAGGTCCGTCGACCAACGCGAGAAGTCCTCGTGGTGCTGCGCGGGCACACCGAGCACCTCGCAGATCAGGCGGATCGGAAGCTCGTGGGAGAAGTCGTGAAGGACGTCGAACTCGCGCGCGTCGGCGTGGCGATCGATCAGCTCCCTCGTGAGCTCGCGGATGCGCGGGCGCTTGTCGTCCACTTGCCGAGGCGTGAAGGCCCGCGAGACCAGGCCGCGGAGACGCACGTGGTTGGGGCCGTTCAGGTTCGTCAGCATCAGGCGCCACCAGTCGACGAGGGGGCCGGAATCGACCTGCCCCTCGACGAACGCGAGCGCGTTGCTGTTCATGCGGGAGTCTGATGCGAGGGCGTCGACGTCCCTGTAGCGCAGGACGATCGGCTCGCCAGTCGACGCCATGGCGACGGGGTATTGCTCACGGGCCTCGCGCAGGGCGCGGTGGGGGTCGCGCCAGTACTCGGCGTCGGCGAGGTCGATCACCGCGGGTTCTGATCCCGGACGAATGGCGGTGTTCATGCGGCCCTCCCGCTGGGCAGGGTCTCACGGCTTCCGGAGCATTTCAACGAGCGGCCGGAACCGGATCGGAGACCACCGGGCGAATCGGCGCGGTTGACGACACCGCGCCCCGCCCCGCAGAATGCGGGGGCAACCGAGCCAAGTCGGGTCTGGAGAGCCATGTCGAGCCGCGACGCTGTGTCGGGATCCGCGCGTCCCCTCGTCGACTACAATCCCTTTGATCCCGCGGTGATCGTCGATCCGGTCGATTACAACGCTCTTCTCCGCGCGGAGGCGCCGGTACACCGCGACCCCCACACGGGAATCTTCCAGATCGCCTCGTACGAAACCGTCGTCGAAGCGGTCAAGCAGCCCGAGATCTTCTCGAACCGCTTCGCCGTCGCGCTCGGGGGCGGCACGGGGGCTGTGGACCCCGAGGTCGCGGCGATCGCGAAGCAGGGTTGGCCCGCGGTCGACACCATGCTCACGGCCGATCCGCCGGAGCAGAAGCGCTTCCGCTCGCTCGTCAACAAGGCGTTCACGCCGCGCCGAGTGAACGATCTCACGCCAAAGATGGAGACGCTCTGTGACGAGCTCATCGACGCCTTCGCCGTGGACGGGGCGGTCGAGCTGCGGTCGCAGTTCGCGGTTCCGCTGCCCCTCACGGTGATCGCGGAGCAGCTCGGCGTTCCGCGCGAAGACCTGCCGCGGTTCAAGGCGTGGTCCGATGGATTCGTGGCCCAGCTCGGCCAGATGGCCGACCACGAGGGACGCATCGCGGCGGCGAAGCTCATCCTCGAATTCCAGGAGTACTTCGCGGAGATCCTCGAGCAGCGCCGCAAGGCGCCTCAGGACGACATCATCTCCGACGTCGTAAACGCCGACGTCGAGGGGGAGCGACGGCTCGACACGGCAGAGTGTCTCTCGATCCTCCAGCAGCTGCTCGTGGCCGGGAACGAGACCACGGCGTCGGCGATCACTGAAGGGATGCGCCTACTCGCCACGCATCCCGAGGAGCGCGTGCGGGTCGAGGCCGACCCGGAGCTGATTCCGAACCTCGTTGAGGAGGTCCTGCGTCTCGCGACGCCCACGTCGACGATGTGGCGGGTGGTCACGTCAGACACGAAGCTCGGCGGCGTCGAGATCCCCGGCGGTTCGATCGCGATGCTGCGCTTCGCCTCGGCGAATCGCGACGAATCCGTGTTCGCAGAGCCTGAGCGCTTCGACGTCGGTCGCGCGAACGCGGGAGACCACGTCTCATTCGGACTGGGAATCCACTTCTGTCTCGGCGCGCAGCTTGCCCGCAAGGAAATGCAGACGGCGTTCAGAAAGCTTCTCGAGCGGCTCCCGAACGCCCGCCTCTCGGAGGCACACGGCGAGCCGATCGTGGCACCCAACATTCTGCTCCGGGGCCTCACGGAGCTTCACCTCGAATTCGACGTCGACTGAACGCTCGCGGCAGCGTCAAAAGGAGCAGGTCATGGACCTCGGTCTACAGGGCAAGAAGGCAATCATCACTGGTGCGAGCAAGGGGATCGGTCTCGCAACTGCGCAGACCCTCGCCGACGAGGGGGCCGACGTCGCGATCTGTGCGCGCGGCGCGGAGGCACTCGAAGCGGCGGAGAAGGATCTCTCGAGTCGCGGTGTGAAAGTGGTTGCCGAATCCGTCGACGTGTCCGATGGCGACGCGCTCCAGGCCTTCGTGGGAGATGCAGCCGAGAAGCTCGGGGGCATCGACATCCTCGTGAGCAACGCGAGCGGCATGGGCGGCGCGGGAGAAGAGGGCTGGCGCAATTGTTTCGAGGTAGACCTCATGGGGGCCGTGCGAGGCTTCGAGGCCGCGCTGCCGTCGCTCCAGGCGTCGGACGCCGCGTCGGTGATCTTCATCGCCACCACCGCGGCGGTCGAAACCTTCATGGGTCCGACGGCGTACAACTCGCTGAAGGGCGCCCTCGTCGTCCACGCGAACGGGCTGTCGCAAGCCTTCGGTGGCGCCGGAGTTCGCGTGAACACGATCTCCCCGGGGCCGATCTATTTCAAGGGCGGATCCTGGGAGATGATCGAGAAGGCCATGCCGGACATGTTCGAGCAGACGAAGAAGGATCACCCGGCCGGCAATCTCGGCTCCGCCGAGGATATCGCGCGTGCGGTGGCGTTCCTCTCGAGTCCCGCGGCCGGGCACATCACGGGCGCCCACCTCGTGGTCGACGGTGGCTTCACCAAGCGGGTGAACTTCTGAACGCGAGTTCTTCGAACGCGGGCGCCCCCGCGGTCAGCGGCCCGGTGAACGCCTATTTCGTCTGCGGCGGAAAGTGGCACGACATGGACTTTGCTCGCGTCGAGGTGCTGCGCCTCCTCGGCGAGCACGCGGACGTGCGCACGCGCGTGGCCGAGGACTTCCGCGACGTCGACGCCATGGCCGGCGCCGACTTTCTGGTGACCTACACCTGCGACTTGAGGCTCACCCGAGCCGAGGAGGACGCCCTCGCGGAGTTCGTCGCGAGCGGAAAGCGCTGGTTCGCGCTCCACGGCACCAACTCGGTGTTTTCGTTCATGGACGACGGGCGAGTGGCGTCGCCGCGCATGAACGCCACGCTGATGAAGACGCTCGGTAGTCAATTCATCGCACATCCGCCGATCGCACCGTTCAGCGTGACGAACTGCCGACCTGACCACCCGCTCGTCAAAGGCATCGACACGTTCGAAGTGGAAGATGAGCTCTACCTCTGCGAGTACCACGGCGAGATCGAGCCGCTGCTCGCGACGCGTTTCACTGGCGACGCCGACGGCTTCGAGGAGCGCGACTGGCCCGACGACGAGCCGCGCGTCGTCGAGTACCTCCACCCGGTGGGGAAGGGGGAGGTCCTCTACCTCACGCTCGGTCACTGCCGCGGTCCGTACGACATGCGCCCGCTGATGGACATCTATCCGCGCGTCGAACGCGGCGCTTGGGAGACCGACGTCTACTACGAGCTGCTGCGGCGCGGCTTGCGCTGGGCGAAGGGTGGACTCGAAGCGGTCTGATACCGCCCCCGATCGGCTAGGGATTGGACACGTACCGATCGAGCGTCGCGTGGAGGTGCCGAATGCGGCTCTCCTGGTAGCGGGCGAGCGTTACGGTCGGCTTGCGCGTGGCGCGCAGCCCCTTCTGCACCATCGAGAGATTCGACATGTCCTGGTCGAACACCGGGCCCAGGATGCCGAGCTCGGGCACGCTCGACCACTTCTCGTCGGTCTCCAGGAGCTTCATGGGCGAGGGCGGCGGGCGATCGCCGTCTGCCGGAGGCAGCACGAGAAACATCGCCTCCATGAGCGTGCGCTCGGGATCGCAGCCGACGGGACGGAACCGATACATGATATTGCGCTGGTAGCCCCCCCACGGACAGAAGTTGGGGAAGACGTAGTACTCGATGGCGTCGAGCATCTCCGAGTCGGTGGCGTGGGAGAGGTCGAGGCCGGAAGCGGCCTGCTGTGCGCCGCGGGCCAGATCCGCCATGAACGACCGCGCGGTCTGTCCTTCAGGCACGACTAGCCCCGTCCGTCCCGCCGCCACTCGCGACGAGCCCCCCAGCATGGCGTCGACGATCTTCTGCTCGGGGTAGTCGTCGCCGAGCGTCGGGCTCGCGACGGCCATCGCGGTGATCATGCGGTTCGTGTGCGGTCGGTCGGCGCTCACGTCGTATTGCGTGTTGGTGTCGCCCGTCGAGGGCATGATCTGTGGGTGGGTGGCGAGCACGTGGTGCGACTCGACGAACGCTTCGAGTACGACCTTCCAGTTCGCCTCGATGACTTTGGCGACGTGGAGGACCTTGTGGCGGTCCTCGAGCGCCCACTCGCGAAAGTGCTCGGGAATCTCCGCAAGGTACGCATCGAGGGGCTCCGCGTCCTCGTCCATGTTGACGAAGACGAAGCCCCCCCACGTGTCCACGCGCGCTTCCGGGAGGCTCCACTCCTCGTCGACGATGTCCGGGAAGTCCCAGCGACACGGAACGTCGGCGAGCCGACCGTCGAGCGTCCACTCGAAGCCGTGGAACGGACAGCGAAACGACTGCACGTTGCCCGATTGGCTGCGGAGGATCCGGCCGCGGTGGAGGCAGGCGTTGTGGAACGCCTGGATGCGATCGGGTGCACTGCGCGCGATCAGGAGCGAGTACCGACCGATCTCGTAGACGACGTGATCGCCGACCCGGGGAATTTCTTCGACCCGGCATGCCATCTGCCAGACCCGCGGCCACATCCGCTCCATCTCGAGGTCGAAGAATGCTTGCGAAGTGAAGCACTCGACCTTGACGTCCGTGCACCCGACGTCATCGGCCGCAGTCTCCCGGAGCGCCGGCGGAATCGCGACGCGTTCCGCGTCAAGGAGTTCTTGTACACTGCGGCCGGGCACGCGAGGGGCCTGGCGTTGCGTTGTAGACGATCTCATCGATGCTCCTCGAGCCTGGGCGAAGTGGAACAGGCCGCGATTTTACCACGGTCCCGTCCCGGATCGGTCTACACTCGAAACCCCTGAAATGGAGTTTCACGATGCACGATGTCGATCCGCCGCGTCGCCGACCGTTCCGCTTCGCGGTCCAGTCGTTCAACGCGAGCTCGGCCAGCGAGTGGAGGGAGCGTGCCGTTCGCGTCGAAGCGCTCGGCTATTCGGCCCTGCACCTCGCGGATCACATCATTGGCCCGGGACCGGCGATCGAGCGGAGCCGCCATCCCATTCAGGCGCTCGCGGCCGTGCCCGCGATGGCGATGGCCGCGGAGGCGACTTCCACCCTGCGCATCGGCAGTCGCGTCTTCTGCGTCGACTACCGACACCCCGCGATGCTCGCCAAGGAGGCAGCGACGCTCGATCTGCTCTCCGACGGGCGCCTCGAGCTGGGACTCGGCGCGGGCTGGCTGCGCGACGAGTACGAGGCCATCGGTCTCGACTTCGATCCGCCCGGCACGCGCATCGACCGGCTCACGGAAGTGCTCGACTTCGTGCAGGCCCACATGCAGGAAGGCGAGCTCGAGATTCGCGGAGATCACGTGCACGCGCGCGAGTACGAAGGTGTTCCGAAGCCCGTACAACGCCCGCATCCGCCGATCATGATCGGCGGCGGAAGTCCGCGCGTACTGCGCCTGGCCGGAGCGCGTGCCGACATCGTGAGCTTCAACTTCAACAACCGTTCGGGACAGATCGGTCCGGAGGGGATCGCACTGTCGACGGCCGAGGAGACGAGTCGCAAGCTCGGCTGGGTGCGCGAGGGTGCGGGCGATCGCTTCGACGAAATCGAGCTCGAGATCGGCGCGTACTTCACTGTCGTGACCGACGCACCGGAAGTGACCGCCGAGGGGATGGGGAAGGCCTTTGGGCTCGGCCGCGACGAGATGCTCGCCTTTCCCCACGCGCTGATCGGAAGCGTCGACGGCATCTGCGCGGAGCTCGAGCGCCGCCGCGAGGTGTACGGCATCCACTACGTCACCGTGGGCGACGACGCCATCGATGTGTTCGCCCCGGTGGTCGCGAAACTGGCGGGCGCCTGACCGGCGTTGCCGAAGGCGAGGAGGCAACGTGAAAGTCGGAGATGTCGCGAGTGAATTCGCGATTCGGAATCTGGTGGCGCGCTACTCGGAGGCCGTGACGCGGCGGAACGAGGCGCGCTTCGCTGAGACCTGGGCGGAAGACGCGCAGTGGCACATCATTGGAAATCACGCGACGGGCCGCGACGACATCGTGGCGCTCTGGAAGAAGCTCATCGCGGGCTTTCCGTTCATCGCGCAGCTGCTGCACGGAGGCCACATCGAGGTCGACGGAGATACGGCGCGAGGTGGCTGGACGATTACGGAGGTCGGTCAGGGTGTCGACGGGAGCGCCCTCTACTCGCTCGGGCTCTACCGCGACGAGTACTGCTGCGGGGATGGCGTCTGGCGGTTCGCGAATCGCACGTTCGAGGCGCTGTATATGGGCCCACCCGATCTGGGCGCGACGTTCAACGCGGCCACCGAAGAGGAGTGATCCATGATCCTGATCGCCGGAACCATCGACGTGAATCCCGAGAAGCGCGACGCTGCAATCGAAGCCGGTCGGCTCCACATGGAGGCCACGCGCGCGCAGGAGGGTTGCATGGACTACGTGTGGTGCGCGGATCCGCTCGTCGAAGGGCGCATCTACGTGTTCGAGCGTTGGTCGGGTGAGGCAGCGCTATCCGCCCACTTCGCGGGCCCCCACTACCTCGCGATGCGCGAGACGATCGGGGCGCACGAGATCCGAGGTATCGACGTCTCGAAGTACCGCAACGACCTGAAGGAGCCGGTCTACGATCAAAGCGGTACACCCCGCGCGGATTTCTTCACGGCGAAGTGACGGGACCGCGGGTCAGCCGATCAGGTCCGCTACGCGCGACACCTCGTCGGGCGACGCGTTCGTAGGCGTGAGGAGCACTTCGTCGGCGCCGAGGTCTTCGACCCGCGCCAACAGGCTCACGAGCTCGGCCCCCGAGCCGGCGAAGCCCGTGGTCGGGAGCAGGTCTTCGACCACGTCGGCGTCCATGTAGTTCATGTAGCGCCGAAGGTGGCTCGATACCTGATCGCGCGCGGCTTCTCCAAGCGCGAACCAGAAGCTCGTGATCAGTCGCGGGGCTTCTTCGCGGCCCACCTGCTTCCACGCGTCGCGAGCCCGCGAGAACGTCGACTCGATCCCCTCGAGAGACGGGCCCCAGTCGAATCCACAGATCCCGTCGGCCCAGCTGGCCGCCATCGTCACCGCCTTCGGACCGAGCGCGCCGGCGAGCACCTCGGGTCCGCCGGGTTGCACCGGTTCGGGGCCCACCGGCTCGAGGGTGTCGACGACCCTCTCGCCCGCCCACACCCGCCGCAGCGTATCGACGAGGCCGGGCAACGCCGCGTTTCGCTTCATCGAGAGGTCGGCGCTCACGGAGCGATAGTCCTCCTCGCGCCCACCGATGCCGACGCCCACCGAGAGTCGCCCATCGCTCAGTACGTCGATCGTCGCGAGTTGCTTCGCGAGGAGCACTGGGTCGTGAATGGGCAGGACCACGACGGTGCTCACGATTCGCACGCGCTGCGTGACGGCTGCACATGCTGCGAGAGTGGTCAGTACCTCGGGGTTGGTGAAAGCGATGCGCTCACCGAGGGCCACGCTCGAGAAGGGCCCCTCGTCGATCCGTCGGATCCACTCGAGCAGGACGCCGCGGTCGAGGCCGGGTTCCATGACGGGGAGGTTCATACCGATCTTCATTGCGGCGTTTCCGATGGCGGGGCGATCGACGATCGATCATCGTCGTGGAATTCCGCCGGCCTGTCCACGTCAAATGCACGCATTGCCTTCGCCGGCACGTAAACCTCGTTGTATGATGACCCCATGAGCGAGAGCCGCGCCGAGGCGCGGGTGTCCACTGCGGATCTCCGAGGCGCGTCAGGCGAACCCCGGGCCAGCCGAGAAACGACACGCTGGGCCGTGGTCGCGTGGGCGTCGGTGGTACTGGGTGCGGTGCTGCGGGTTCGCGGAGTCGGCGCGACGCCGCTCTTCGACGACGAGTATCACACGCGCTATAGCGTCGAAGAGGGACTCTCTTCGCTGATCGCGACGTTCGACGCCCACGGTTCGCACGCCGCTCTGCCCCTCGTGCAGAATCTGTCCATCGCTCTGCTCGGTCCGGGCGTGGTCTCCATGCGCGCCGTCTCGGTGGCCGCGGGTGTGCTTACTCTTGCGTTGCTGTTCGCGGTGGGTCGGCGGCTCGTGGGCGACGGACCGGCGGCCCTCGCAACTCTCGCACTCGCTGTGAGTCCCGCCCATCTCTTCTACTCGCGCTTCGGGCGCGGCTACGCTCTTCTCGTCTTGATCGCCGCTCTGCTCGTTGGCGTACTCCACCGCGCCACGCAGGCGCAGAGGCGCGGCGGCTCGGCGTGGCCGTGGTGGAGTGCCGTGGCCGTGTGTGCTGGCGTGCTGCCGTGGGTGCACCTGTCCGGCGCGGGCTTCTCGCTCGCGATGGGGGTGTACGCGATCGCGGCGGGAGCGGCGGAGCGATCGACGGCGGGAGCGCGCAGTGGCGGCGTCGTTCCAGCGGCGGCGGCCTTCGGCGCGGGCGCCCTGATCTGCGCGCTCCTCTACTCGCCCGCATGGGACGGGCTGCAGGAGTTCGCCGGTCGCGTCGCCAACAATGCCACCTGGCGACCCGCGACCGTCTCCGGCGTTGCGCTCCTTCTGTTCGGCGGCGCCATTCCCGCCGTGGTCTGTGGGATCGGAGCACCCGCGAGTCTGGTCGGGTCGTTCCGCCGTGGTCACCGCGAGACCTCCGGTCTGCTCGCGGCCGCACTGCTCGGCCCCTTGGCGATGCTCGCGTTCACACGGCCGTATGGATCGGAGTACGCGTGGAGCCGCTACCTTCTGACAGCGCTGCCATTCGCCCTCCTCGCGGTGACGTGGGGGATTCATCTGGCCGTCGAGCGTGCGGCCATCCCCGCGACGGCGCTCGTCTCATCGCTCGCCAGCGTGGGATTCCTCGTGGCGCCGGTCGCGTGGGGGCCACTCGCCTTCGGACGCGTCAGCGCGCCGGCTCTTGGAAACACCTACCTCGCTCTTCACCCCGTCGAGGCCTTCGACGTTCCGCATCCCGGTACGCCACGCCTCTACGCCGACCTCGCTCGCGACACCGGGACCCATCGCATCCTCGAAGCGCAGCCGCTCTTGTCGCGCGCGGTGCTCCTGTACCGCAACTACGCACTACAGCACGGAAAGGACGTGGTCTTCGGGTGGTTCGAGACGCTGCCGGCCTCGCAAGGAGACGACCGCTATGTCGATCTGTCGAGTGCCGCCGCGTGGAACTCGGAGATCGAAGCCGACGTGCTCGTCGTCCACCGCGATCTCGAGAGAGAGGTGAAGTCGTACTGGCGCTTCGTGCACGGCGAGGCCGATCGAGAGAACTGGGGACCAACGGAGCGCGGGCTTTGGCAGCTCTACCGCGACAGTCGTGTCGAAGATCACCCGACGGCGAAGCCGCAGTTTGCGCTGGAGATCGAACGCCTGGCGCGCCGTCGCTTCGGCGTGCCGGACTACACCGACGAGCAGGTGTGGGCGTGGCGGCTGCGGTGATCCGGCCAGCTGCGTCGATGGTCGACACGAGCGAAGGCACTCTGCAAGAGACTGCGAGCTCTGACCTTGCCGCGCGGTGGAGTCGCGGTGGGGTGGCGCTCGTGATACTGCTGGCCGCTGCTCTGCGCTGCCGCGTCCTCGATGCGCCCCTCCAGCGCGACGAGGGCGAGTACGCGTACGGGGGGCAGTTGTTGCTCGACAGCGTCCCGCCGTACGCAGAGCTCTACAACATGAAACTCCCCGGGATGTACGCCGCCTACGCAGCGGTCATGGCGAGTCTTGGCGACACGGCCCAGGGCATTCACCTAGGACTGCTCGTGGTCAACGCGCTCGCGATCGTACTCGTCTTCGCGATCGGCCGGCGATTGCTGGGCGATCTTGCGGGCTTCGCCGCGGCGCTCGTGTTCGCGTCCACGTCGATCGTGCGCGGGGTGCAGGGCGTCTTCGCGAACGCCGAGCACTTCCTCCTGGTTCCGGTCCTCGCGGGTGTTTTCGTGTTGCTGCGCGACGGCGCTTCGAATCGCCGTCGCAGTATCGCGGGGGCGGGGCTGCTCTTCGGGATCGGAATCCTGCTGAAGCAACATGGTGCGGTCTTCGCGGTCTTCGGCGCGTTCTGGATCGGTTGGACGGCTCTCAGGAACTCGTTTCCGTTCGCTCGCATCGCGGCTTCGATCGGCGTCTTCTCGATCGCCGTCGCGACTCCCGTCGCCGTTACCGCCCTGTTGCTCGTCGCTGCCGGCGTGTTCGACGCCTTCTGGCTGTGGACCGTCGAGTATGCGTGGGCGTACACGGGCCACATGGATCTCGCGGGCGGTTTCTCGTTGCTCGGCATCTACGGGAGCGTGGTCCGGAGGTCGGCGCCGGCGCTCTTCGGCCTCGCCGCCCTCGGGATCGTTGCAATCGGCTTCGACGCACATCTGCGCGGGCGCGCGGTCTTTCTGCTCGCCTTCCTCGGCTTCTCGGTCGCCGCGGTGGCGCTGGGACTGAATTTCCGACCCCATTACTTCCTGCTCGTCCTGCCCGCCGTGTCGCTGCTCGCCGGCGGCGTCGTCGACGCGCTCGCGCGGGCGCTCGCGGGGCGAACCGGAAGAGCCGCCGGCACCGCGATCGCGAGCGCTGTGGTGGTAGGCGCCTCGGTTGCCACCGTTCTCGCCGATCCCATCGCCCAGCGAGAGATCACACCCGACCACATGACGCGCGTGACGTTTGGCTACCGCAATCCGTTCGCGGAGTCGCGACGAATCGCCGACTTCATCACCAGACTCGCGGACGACGGCGATCGGATCGCCGTGTTTGGCTCGGAGCCCCAGATCTGCTTCTACGCTCGGATCCGCTGTGCCACCGGCATCGTCTACATGTACCCGCTCATGGAGGACCACGTACTCGCGGGCGATATGCAGTCCACGATGATCGACGAGATCGAATCCGCCGACCCCGAGTGGTTCGTCTACGCCGACGTTCCGGAGAGCTGGCTCGACTCCTCGAGGTTCAAGGCAATCACGAAGCACGGCTCCGCGGTGATGCGTTGGTTCGAGCAGCGCCGCCGTTCGCTCGACCGGGTGTTCGTCGTCGAGCTCGATCCCACGGGCCCGCGCTACCTCGCCGGGCCGTCTCTCCGCGGGCATCGAAGCACGCCGAACTCGTCGGTCGTCGTGTACCGGAGGTCACGGTGACCCGCCGATCCACACCGCCCACGCTGCTCGCCGTCACCTCGATTCTTCTCGCGTGCTCCGTCGAGGGCGAGCGGCCGAATGTCGTGCTCATCCTGATCGACACGCTGCGCGCCGATGCTCTTGGAGCGTACGGCGCCGGGGACGCCGCGAGCCCCAATCTCGATGAGCTCGCGGCGCGCGGCGTGCTGTTCGAACAGGTGATCGCACCGGCGACATGGACGAAGCCGTCGATGGCGTCGATCTTCACGGCGCGAAGTGCCGCGCGCCACGGCGTGCGCCTCGAGGAGCACGCGTTACCGGCGGAGCTCACGACACTCGCAGAGGCCTTCGCGTCGGCTGGCTACCGGACCCTCGGCGTCAACAGCAACCCGTGGATCACGGATCGCTTCGCCTTCGGAGCCGGCTTCGAGCGCTACGAATCCACCGTGGGGATTGCCGATATCGTAAACCGGACCGCGCTCGCGTGGCTCGAGGAGCCGTCGCAGCGTCCGACGTTCCTGTTTCTCCACTATCTGGACGTCCACGCGCCGTACCGACCCTCGCCCGCGTTCTTCGACGTGCCCCCCCTGCGCGGTCCGGCCCAGGGGCGCCTGCCGGACGCCGTGCTGGAGGAGCGGTATCGCAAGGAGCTGCTCGACGGACCGCACGTTCGGGCCCGCGTTCGCGCCCTCTATGCGGGTGGGGTCCGGGAACTCGACGCCGCCATCGGCGACATGCTGCGAGCGCTCGGCTCGCGCGGCTTTCTCGACGGAGCGATCGTCGCGGTGACCTCCGATCACGGTGAGGCGTTCGGAGAGCACGGCCGCCCCGAACACGGACAAGACGTGTATCCCGAGCTCCACCGGGTCCCGTGGATCGTCCACGCCCCCGGACTTCTCCGCGAAGGTGGGCGCGTCACCGACGTCGTCAGTGGAATCGATGTCGCGCCGACGCTGCTGTCGCTCGCGCGAGTCCCGATCCCCGACGGGTTCGAAGGACGCGTGTTGCTTCCGCTCGGTTTGCAGCGGGGTGACGAACGCCCGGCAATCACCGTGGGAGGGTTGTCGAGACATGCGCCCGACCGCGACTACGTGGGCGTCGTCTGGCGCAACCACCTCTTCGTGCGCGAGCGGGCTACCGGGACCGCCGAACTCTACGATCTCGAGGCGGATCCTGGTGCGCGAGAGGACCTTGTGGCCACGGGCGCCCAATCGGCGGTCCTTGCCGAGCTCGCCGAGATTGCGAGACGCGCCGAGGTCGTGAGCGTGGACCCGCCCCCCCGCGCCGAGATCGACGCCGAGACGAGCCGGCAGCTCGAAGCGCTCGGTTATCTCGACGCTTCTCCGGCTCGCTGACGTCCGTCTCGAGGCGTGGCAGAATGGCGCCATGCGCATCGGAGTGTTCGTCAGTGAGACGTGGGGTGAGCCTTCCGACCTTTTCGAGGTGCGCGAGCGCGCACGCCGCGTTGAAGCCCTGGGCCTCGATTCCGCCTGGGTGCCGTACCTGCCGTGGAGCCTCGACTCGATCGTGGCTCTGCAAGCCGCGTCGGAGGTCACCGAGAGGATCGAGCTCGGAAGCGCCGTGATTCCGACCTATCTCTTCCACCCGCTTGCCCTCGCCCGTCAGGCGAACTCCTTGCGCGGTGTGCTCGGCGATCGCCTCACGCTCGGGATCGGCTCCTCGCAGCAGGTAGTGATCGAGCAGATGCACGGCGTCCGGTTCGACCGCCCGGCGCGACACGTACGCGAGTACGTCGAAGTCCTACGCGCGGCCGGGGACGGCAAGGGACATGTCGGCCACTCGGGTGAGATCTTCCGGATCGACGCCATGTACGGCACGCCGGGCGCGGCGCCGATGCCCATTCTCATTGGGGCCCTCGGGCCGCTCATGCTGAAGGCGGCGGGAGAGGTGGCCGACGGAACGATCGCGACGTGGTGCGACGAGGGAGCGATCGAGCGCGTCATCGGACCGGCCGTTCGCGAAGCGGCTGCTGCTGCCGGCCGTCCGGAGCCGCGAGTGGGTACCGTCGTGCCCGTGACCGTCACCGACGATCTCGAGGCGGCGAAGAAGGCGACGGCGGAACACTTCGCCACGTACGACGCGATCCCGCGGTATCAGCGCGTCGTCGCCCTGGGCGACGGCGAGAAGGCGGCTGACGTGTGCATCGTCGGAAGTGAGAAGCACGTGCGAGATCGGCTCCGGGCCTTCGAAAGTGCGGGCCTCACCGACCTGCTGGCAGCGCCGTTCGCGGTTGGCCCAGACAAGCAGGCCTCCCGGGCGCGGACGCTCGAATGTCTCGCCGCTCGATAGTCGGGAGCGCGGCGGGAGGCGAATGCGATCGCCGCAGCTTGGCGGGCGAGCGCGGCCGGAGTCCTCTCCAGCCGCGCTCGCATTGAACGCGCGCGGGTTCAGCCGCCGTCAGCAGCCGGATGAGGCCTAACTCTCGGCCTCACGGATCTTCTGCACGTGGTTGTGGAACATCTCGAGGTTTCGACTCGTGTCGAACGCGAAACCGTCGACTGCGTTCTTCACGCGGTCGACTTCGAGGGAGCTCGGATCCGAGTAGAAGCCGCCGGGCAGCGCACCCCGTTCGACGAAGCGCAGCAGCGGTTGGTCCGTCAGGGAATCGCGCAGATCCATCACGAGCGTGACGCGACCCGAGGACGCGACGAATTGGGTGATTGCGCTGCCGGACGGGGGCGCGGGGTCGAGGATATCCAACTCCAGGATCGACAGCCGAACGCGAAGGACGTCCTTGGCGGGACGTCGCACGAGCTCCCACCCCGCGCTCTTCGCCAGCTCTCTGACGAGTGCGGCACGGATGTGGCGGCCGATCTCGAGCTCCTGGTTCGAGCGCCGGCGCTGGGAGGTCGCTTTGTAGCTCATCGCGACCGGCGCCAACATGATCTTGTTGTACGAGTAGAGGTTGGGGTGCGGAGCCTTCACGAAGATGGCACCCGGTGAATTCGCCTCCACCATGTGGAGCCCGTCCTGCGTCACGACGGCCATCGGGCCCATCATGATTCTCGCGACTTCCCGCTTTGGGTCGAAGGGCTCGATCGAATCGACCGCGGGCTGCGCGTTCGAAGGCGTGCTCGGGGGGGTCGCGCAGCCGCTCGCCACCAGTAGAGCAGCGATCAGCGTCACGATGACGGGGTGGCTTGGTGCGATCGGTGGCCTGGGGTCGAGATGCGTGAGGGGCATGGGGGTCCTCCTTGGCGCGCACAGCGAACATACCGCTGGTCGCCACCTCCCGAAAGAGAACTCACCCGTTCAGGAGTTGGGGGCGGCCGGGATCCCCGGCGTCGTTCCTCGGGGGAAATCGCGGGAGGTCGTTGATCGCGGTGCTCTTGCGGGTGGTGGTGCAGCAACACCGGAGACTGTCAGATGGTTGACGGAAGATCGCGTGGGGAACCCACCGTCCGGTCATCGGCCCCGGCGGGAATTCGTCAATTCGCCGACACCCGAACTTTTCGAAAAAAAACCCACCGTGGCCCTTTCCCCGGGCCGGAACTACATGAACGTCGGTCGCTCTCCGATCACTTCATCCGCGCGGAGCTTCTCGATCTGCGGGTCGTCGAGTCCTAGAACCTCGCGCAGCACGACCTCGTTGTGTTGGCCGAGCGTGGGCGGGGGGGTTCGCACCGGGAGGTACGCGCCCGAGAAGCGCATCGGGAAGCTCGGGTACCCGACGGCACCGACCACCGGGTGATCGAGGGTGACGAAGAAGCCGCGCGAGTCGAGGTGAGCGTGGGGCCGGATCTCTCGCGCGTTGCGCAGGCGGGCGCTCGGAACGCCCGCGGCCGTGAGTGCGTCGGCCCAGTCCTCGGCGTCGCGTCCGGCGATGCAGGCCGCCAGACGTTCGTCGATGTCGTTATGCGCCGCGCGGCGCCCGCCCGCGCTCGCGAGCGAGGGGCTTCGCACCCAATCGACGCTGCTCCCTCCGAAGTCCGCCAGCACGTCTGCGAGCGCCTCCCACTGCGCGTCAGAAGCCACGGCGATCGCGACGTCCTGGCCGTCGGCCGCAGCGTATACGCCCTGGGGCGCTGCGCCGGGGCCGCGGTTCGCGTCGCGTTCGAGGAGCTCGCCGTATGCGGTCCACTCCGCGACCTGCTCGGCGGCCGCGTTCAGTCCCACTTCGACGAGGGGCACCTCCAGGAGCTGGCCGCCTCCTCCCAGTCTTCGCACCTCGAGGGCGAGCAGCGTCGCGAACACCGTCGTCATCCCCCCCAGCGGATCGCACGAGCCGCGCGGAACGAGCGGTGCGCGATCGGGATAGCCCGTGGTCCAGGCCAGGCCGGTCGCCTGCTCGATCGTCATGGCGAAGCCGGTACGGTCACGCCACGGGCCGTCGAGTCCGAACGCCGGCATGCGTACCATGATGGCATTCGGGTTGAGGGCGTGGACCTGTTCCCAGCCGAGTCCGAAGCGCTCGATGACGCGCGGCGAGAAGTTCTCGATGACGATGTCGGCCTTTTCAATCAGCTGGCGTGCGAGCGACACGCCGTCTTCACGCTCGAGGTCGAGTGTGATGGCGCGCTTTCCCGTGTTCGAACCGTGGAAGACGGGCGACAACTCCCAGAGGACCTGGCCCTCCTTCGGCGTGATACCGCTCGCGAAGCGCATGCCATCGGGGCGTTGGATCGATTCGATCTTGATGACGTCGGCGCCGAGGGCCGCGTACGCCGAGGCGGCGACGGGGCCGGCCCAGAACGCGCTGAAGTCTGCGACGACGATCCCGTCGAGGGGCCGCGGCGGACCCGTGGGCTTCGGTCCAGCTACCGGATGCGAACCGCCATCCACAGAGGCGGCTTCGCGCCGTACCGTTTCGGTGTGCTCGCCGAGTGAGGGCGCCTTGCTGAAGGCGCGGTTGTCGCCGACCCCGAGGCGATAGGGCACGCGCGGTTGTTTGAACCCCGCCGGGTTCTCGACGAACACACCGCGCTCGACGAAGTGGTCGACCTCGAGAACGCGCCGCCCGTCGCCCACCGGCGCGACCGGCACACGCAACAGCTCCGACTTCTCGATCGCTTCGGCGACCGTGTGTTGCCGCGTCCACTCGTGGACAGCCGCGAGAACTCGGTCCATGTTTTCGAAGCGCTTGGTGAGCAGTTCCGATTCCTCGGCGAGGTCCGGCCGGTCGATGACGAGGCAGAAGTCCTTCCACTGCTGTCCGGTGATCGTGCAGAAGCCCACCCAGCCGTCGGACGCCGGCTCGATGGAGGGAACCTCGACATTGCGCGGTGCGGGCACACCGGGCTCGAACAGCGCGTGGATGTACTGGAAGGTCTGGAAGCTCAGGAGCATCGCCTCGAACGTCGACACGTCGACGTGTTCGCCGTGTCCGGTCTTTCGCGCGTTCAGCAGCGCCGCGAGGGCGCCCACCGCCGCGTACGCTCCGCTCACGTATTCGCCGATGCTCCCACCGGCGGCCACGGGAGGGCGGTCCGCGTAGCCGCGATACGCGATCGAGCCCGTCTCGGCTTGCAGCGTGAACTCCGTGGCGGGGCGTTTCGCGTACGGTCCTTCCTGGCCCCAGGGCGTGACAGACACGAGCGAGATCTCCGGATTCGCGGCGCTGAGCGCGCCGTATCCCGCACCGAGCGCGTCGAGATCACCGGGGATGTCGCTCTCGACCACGAGGTTTGCCTCGGCGGCCAGCGCGAGGAGGACACCGCGGTCGCGCGGAGCGGTGAGGTCGAGGACCGCGCTTCGCTTCGATGTGTTGAGGAAGCGGAAGAACGCGCCGTCCTCACCGGGCTCGAGCGGGCTGGAGCGACCGAGCGCGGCGGACGCCTTCCAGCGGCGCATCGGGTCGCCGTCCGGCGATTCGATCTTGAGCACGTCCGCCCCGGCATCTGCGAGGAGCTTGGTCGCGTACGGACCCGCGATTCCCGTCGAGAGATCGAGCACCTTCACGCCGTCGAGCGGAATCGTCACGCTGCGCGCCTCCTCTTGGCCAGTGTCTCGGATCAGGATACGCGGATCGCTCCCGGCGCGGTCCAGGAAAGTTGTGCGGTGCGCGACGACGTGAAAGGATGCATCCAGGGAAACCGCCAGGAGCTTCCGCATGAGCTTGATCGACCGATTTCAGGCGTATGCTGATGCGTTCGAGGTGTTCGTCGAGGGCAACGACGCGTCGGTGCTCGAGCCCTACTTCACCCAGGATGCCGTCTACGAGACCATCGGCGAACCGCCGCTCGGCGGGAAGCAAGAGGGACGCGACGCGATCTTCGCCTACATGAAGCTGTCTCTCGACGGGTTCGACCGGAAGTTCGACAGCCGGGAGCTCGTGCTCGTCGAAGGTCCCGAGGAACGCGGCGAGTCGGTGTGGATGCGCTGGCGCGTCAGCTACACGGTTGGCGACGCGCCGCCGCTCGTCGCCGAGGGAGAGGAGACCGCGAGCTTCGAAGGCGATCGCATCGTGCGACTCGAGGACCGTTGGTCGGCCGACTCCGCGAAGATCGTGATCGATTGGATGGCCGCGAATGCGGCTGCGCTATCCGGCTGAACGCACGTTACAACGCCGCCAGCATCAGTTCGGTGACGCGACGGCTGAACTCGACCGGGTCGTCGACGCGTCCCCCGTCGGCGAGCATCGCCTGCCCGTAGAGGAGCTGGGCGTACTCGGCGACACGCGGGTCGTCGCCGTTCTCTTCGTGGAGCGTCTTCAGCCGCTCGACCAGCGGATGCTCGGGGTTGATCTCGAGGATCGGCTTCACGTCTGGCACTTCGCGTCCCGACTGCTTGAGGATCTCGAGCATCGGCCCCGAGAGATCTCCCTCGTCGCGAACCAGGCAGGCCGGTGAAGTGGTGAGTCGGCTCGAGAGGCGGACTTCCTTCACGTCATTCTGCACACCGGCGCGCAGCCGGGCAATGAGACCCTTGAAGGCGTCCTCTTCGTCCTTGCGCTCCTCCTTGGCCTTTTCCTTCTCCCGCGCGCTGCCGAGATCGATCTCGCCCTCGTCGATCGATTGCCAGCGCTTGTCGCGGTATTCAGGCGGCATTCGCTTCAGCCAGAGCTCGTCGATTGGATCGGCGAAGAGCAGCACCTCGATTCCGCGCGCTGTGAAAGCCTCGAGGTGCGGGGAGCTGCGGGCCACTTCGAGACTCGGGGAGGACAGGTAGTAGAAGGTCTCCTGATCGTCGGCCATTCGTTCGACCACGTCGTCGAGCGCAGTGAGCTGGCTCTCGTGGTGCGTCGACGCGCAGAGCATGAGCTCGTAGATCCTCTCTCGCTTTTCCGCGAGGTCGAGGAGGCCCTCCTTCAGGACGGGGCCGAACTGCTCCCAGAACTCGCGATAGCGCTCGGAGTCGTCGCGGCGCAGAGCGAGGAGTGATTCGGTGACCTTCTTCACGAGATGCGTGCGAATGGTCACGATCTGTGCGTCCTGTTGGAGCATCTCGCGCGACACGTTGAGCGAGAGATCCTCGGCGTCGACCACGCCCTTCACGAAGCGCAAATACTCGGGCATGAGCTCCCGGCACTCATCCATGATGAATACGCGCTTCACGTAGAGTTGGATCCCGCGGTGCGCCATTTCTCGGTGGTAGAGGTCGAAGGGGGCCACGCTGGGAACGAACAACAGGCCGCGCGCCTCGAACGTGCCCTCGATACGCGCCCACACGTGGGTGAGTGGATCGTTCCAGTCGTGCGAGACGTGCTTGTAGAACTCCTTCAGCTCGTCGTCGTCCACCTCGCCGGCGGGGCGGATCCAGATCGCCTTCATCGAGTTGAGGGGCTCGTCGGCGTTCTCACGCGTTTCGCCGCCCTCGACTTCGAGGCGGATCGGATACGCGACGAAGTCCGAGTAGCGCTTGACGATCTGGCGGAGCACCCACTCGTTCGTGTAGTCGGCGAGCTCGTTCTCATCCTCGCTCGAGCGCAAATGGAGCGTGATGGTGGTGCCGGAGGTCTCGCGCTCGGCATCGCTCACGGTGAACGAGCCGTCGCCACCGGATTCCCAGTGCACGCCGGAAGGCGCGCCGGCGTGTCGGGTGAGTACCTCGACGCGTTCGGCGACCATGAAGCTCGCGTAGAAGCCGACGCCGAACTGGCCGATCAGCTCGGGGGCGGTCTCGCCCGAGCCTTCGCTCTTGCGGCTCGCTTCGAGTGTCGCGAGGAACTCCACCGCGCCGGAGCGAGCGATCGTTCCGAGGTTCGACACGACCTCGTCCCGTGTCATACCGATGCCGTTGTCCTCCACGGAGAGCGTTCGTTTCTCCGGATCTGCCACCAGACGGATCGCGTACTCGCCGTCGAGCTGTAGAGACGTCTCCGTGAGCCCCGCGAAGCGCCGACAGTCGAGCGCGTCGGACGCGTTCGAGATGAGCTCGCGCAGAAATACGTCTCGATTCGAATAGAGGGAGTGGATCATCAGGTCGAGGAGCTGCTTGACCTCGGCCTGAAACTCGTGACTCTCACTGCTCATGGACGCTTTCCTCATCCCTTGTTGATGCTCGGGTCAGCCGAGGGTGACGCCCAGGAGGGAGCCGATCGACCAGGTGGCGGTGCCCGCGATGGTCCCGATGGCGAGCATGCGGACGCCGCTCTGGAGGGCACCGCGGCCGGTGAAAAGGCTCAGGGCCGCACCCACGCTGAACAGGGCGAGCCCAGACAGACCCACCGAGAGCGTCAGGGCCGAATCGACGCTCGCCAGCGCGAAGGGGAGTACGGGGACCGACGCGCCGATGGCGAAGGCGACGAACGAAGACGTCGAGGCACTCCACTCCGAGCCCAGCGAATTGGGGTCGAGACCAAGCTCCTCGCGGGCCAGTGTGTCGAGGGCGCGGTCCGGATCGGCAATGATCCGATCGGCGGCTTCGCGCGCCTGTTGCGCGGGGATTCCGCGCGCCTCGTAGATCAGGGCGAGTTCGCTCGCCTCCTCCTCGGGGTACGTGGTGAGCTCCTGGCGCTCGAGGTCGATCTGATACTCGAAGAGTTCCCGCTGCGAGCGCACCGACACGTACTCGCCCGCCGCCATCGAGAACGCGCCGGCGATCAAACCCGCGACGCCGGTGAGCAGGATGGTCGTCGGCTCGGCGTTCGCGCCCGCCACGCCGAGGATCAAGCCGACGTTGGAGACGAGGCCGTCGTTCACTCCGAACACCGCGGCTCGCAGATTACCGCCGCTCCGGACCGCGCGGTGGCGGCTGCCCTCGGCCTCTGCGCTGTGGCCCACAGGGCCAGGTCTCGCGGCGGCGTTCTCGCGACCGAGTACGTCCGGCGGCTCCGGGCTGTAGACGGACAGACCGCGCACCTTCATCGCGGCCAGCACCGACTGCATGCTCTCCGGGCCGATCTGTTCGACGAGCCACGCAACGAGGCGCACCCGGGCTGTGGGGGTCCAGGCGTCGGGCACTTCGGTGCCCGATCGACGCGCGCGGTCGGCCCAGATCGCTGCCTGTTTGACGGCCTCTCGCGCGAGGGCTGCGAACAGGCGCTCGCGCAGCGTCCCCGCTTCGATTCTGGCGAGCACGTGGTAGAGATGCGCGGACTGCATCTCCTCCGACCAGCCCTCGAGGTCGCTCACGACGGCTCCGTCGTCTCCCGTGCGGTCTGCAGCGATCGCACTTCGGTCACGCGCCCTCGAGCCAGTCGGGGTGGCGACTCTCGATCATTTCACGCAGGCCGTCTCGCCAGTTCACCCGGGCGTCACCCACCAGCTCGCGCAACCTCGTGTTGTCGGTCTTCACGCTCTCGATCGTGTCCTTCGTATACTCGAACTTCGGCGTGAGGCCCGTGAGCTCGCCCATGTACGCGCACCACTCCTCGATGCTCACGTGGTCCTGTCCACACAGATTCACGATGCGCGCCGGCACACTGGCGCCGGAGATCAACCCCGGGATCATCGCCACGATGTCGTCCTCGTGGATGGGGGTGTAGAGGCTCGGCTCGTCGACGTGCACGGGAATCGGAACGTCGTTCTTCATCATGACGAGGTGGAAGTAGGGCCAGCCGCCGTTGTTCCCGTAGGGCACGTTCAGCCGCGTGATGATCGTCGGGATGTCGAACTGACGCGCTGCATAGCGCACCACCACTTCCGCCGAGATCTTCGCGATGCTGTAGGTCGGCATCATGCAGCGGTGGTTGTCGCCGAGCTCGTCGTCCTCGGAAATGAGGTCGTGTCCCTTCGGCTGGTAGACGCCGGTGGTGGAGCAGTGCAGGAAGGCGCGGACGTTTCGGCAGTGGCTCATGAGGAACCCCGTGGATTCACCGTTGCAGCGCAGGTCGTGGTCGAAGTCCGGGGTCTTGACGACGGCGAAGTTGAGCACGTAGTCGAAGTCGTCGGGAAGCGAGAAGAAATCGCCCGTTTCCAGGTCGAGGGGTACGCAGTTCACGCCGTCGGCTTCGAGCGACGCGCGCTTCTCCGCGTCGCCGAAGCGCGCGAGACCCCAGACGTCGTTGTCCTTCGCGAGCGCGCGCGCGATGGGATCGGCGACCTGGCCGGTAGGTCCGGTAACGAGGATCTTCCTGCCGGAAAGGGGTTCGGGGGTCGGCATGCTCTCCCTCCACGAGTTGGTGGACGGGAGACTGTAGTGCCTGTCCCGGTGTGGACAAGCGGTACCGCGACGAACTAGGGCGCCGCGGTCACCCTGCCTGCAACGCGCGACTGCGTGCCGCTACCGGCGCTTGCGCCAGTTGCCAGCGCCGTCCATCACGACATCGCCGGCGTTGCTGCGCTCGATGAGCTTCTTCCCGGCCAGCGCGGCGACCGACTCGACGGCGGTCCCGTTCTTGGCGGCGACATCCGCGTACTTCGCGCGGCGGCGCGCGTTGATGTCGTCGACGAAGGCGCGCAGCTCGGCCGAAGGATTCGCCACGACGATACCCACGTAGCCGTCCGGTCTCTCGCCGACGTCGCCGGCGCTCTTGTAGCCCTCGAGGCTGTCGGCCGAGGCACCCGCGGCAATGACCAGCAGCGTCCACACCGCCAGACAAGCGCGAACCGAGTACTTCGATCCGAAGATCGGCGACCGGGAGGCGTCCGCCCGGGCGCTGTGATTCACGACGTTCAGCATTACGGCCTCCGTTCCCTTAGAAGAGCTCATCGTCGCTCTTGAAGAGATCCTCGAGGTCCTCGTCGACTTTGACGCGGATCTCGTGTTCGATCTTCACGTTGAGGTTGATCACGATGGGCTCCTTTGGAGCCTCGACTTGCACCTTGGGCGCGCAGCCCGCGAGCAGCAGCAGTGCGACGGCCATGAGGGCGCACGACGCGACCACTCCATTTCGACCCCGCATCGGTCGTCTCATCGGTCGGAATTGCCGAACCCGCGGAAGCCGCGGAACTTGCCGAGCAACCATCGGCGGTCCCCCATGCGATCCCCCGAAGGGGACCGACAGGCTACTGGGGCTGAGGCGCGAGAGCCACCGCAGCGTGATCTACTCGGCGTCTGACGCTCCGGGGTTGCGAAAATTCGACGCCCGCTTTCGAAACTCGCTCACCCTTTCCTCTATTGCACCGACGAAAGAGTTCGAGAACGTGACGGGCTTGAGGATCTCCATCAGCGGGGACTCGAGGTCGAGGTTGAACTCCACCGGAAAGCCGTCGTGAAAGTCGGGGTTGTTGCCGGCGATGTGGAGCAGGAAGCGGACCTGTCCCGACGTGGCACCCGACACGTCGAGCGAGAGCGCGCTGTACTGGAAGTTCGACAGGGCGTCGAGGACGGTCTGCACGTCCTCCTGTCCGTTAGCGAGGTCCTCGACACCGGGATCCGGCCGGTAGACGAGGGTGCCACCGCCGACGGTTTCGAGGCGGCCATCGCGGATCTCGATCGCCTCTGCGGTCCGTCGCAGGGGAACGCGGCCGTTCAGTGCGCCCGTCCCGGAGAGTCCCTCGAGATCGAGGTGCTCGAGGAGCACCGCGAGGTCGACTCCTTTCACCTCGAGCTCGAGGTCCTGCCAGGGCGCCGACAGATCGATCTCGCCCGCCGTCCGTACCTTCCCGCCCGAGAACACGAGCTCCGCGCGCTCGACCACGAGCATGCTGTTACGGCGCAGCTCGAACGCGGCGAGCCCGTCGGTGACCGCGACGCCCACGTCGATGCTACCCACCGACAACACCTGCCCCGGCGGCGTCGACGGTGGCCAGGGTCCGTCGAGTCGCACGACGGTGTCGATCTGCTGGATCTTCGAAAGCGGCGTCTCGAGGCTGACGTCGGTGAGCGCGATCTCCGCGGAAGACGTCACGGTGCTCACGTCGAGCGAATCGAAGCGCACGTCGCCGAGCACCTCGACTCGTCCGGACACCTTGGACACCACGTCCCCGAGGATCGGCGCGAGATCGACCGGCTGCAGCCCGTCGGGCGCGAACGACAGCTCGGGTACGTGCAGGCGGATTGCGCCGCTTTGCGACGACGGCTCGAAGTGGCCGATCAGGTCGAGTGCGGCGCGATCGCGAAGGTCGGCGACGCGCGCCTCGAACGACACGACATCGTCGCCGTCCGCGATCTTGCCAGTGACGCGGAAGGGGACCGCCCGCGGCGGTTTCGCTGTGTCGGTCACCCGGTCGACGACGAGCGAGAGCCGATCCGGTACCGAATTCACGGGAAACGAGGTAGAGCCTCCGATCCCCGCCAGCGCGACCTCGAGGGCCGGTACCCGAACGTCGCCGCCGTGCGACGCGATCTCGACGCGGAGGCCGCCGCCTGGTCTCCGCTCTCGGGTCACACGCGCGTCGAGGTCGGGCGACGTTCCACCGATTCGGAGCGCGCCGTCTCCCGTCCCGATCGATGCGTCGAACACGAATGATTCCAGCGTCACGACTACCGCGTCGTCTCCCGCGCGGGCCGTGGCGGCGAGCGCGAGGTTGCGGTGGAGGGAGAAGTTGGGGAGATCGACGTCGTCGTCTGCGATGGTCAATCCGACGTCGACCTGCCATCCCATTTTCCCCGGCTCTCCGGCTGCCACTTGCACCGAGAGGTCGCCTTCCACGGCCACCCGGACGTCGGCCGTCTCGATCTCGGCGCGGAACTCATCGACGCGAATTTCACGGACCGGTAGGGCGAGGGGCCAGGCCGCGTCGCGGAGGGTTGCGGGATCGGCGCGGGCGTCGGTCGCATCGGCTGCGGTGCTCGGCGCAGAAGCCGACGCCTCCCGCGTCGTTTCGGGCTCCGGAATCGCTGGCGGCGACAACCTCACCTTCACTCCGGCGAGAGTCACCGAGTCGAAGCGCCCCTGCAGGAGCCGTCCGAGGGAGTACTGGATCGAGATCTGCTCGACGTCGGTTTCGACTTCGAGTCCGCCAACCCGGAGCTGGCGTCCCGAAGCGAGGTGGATGTCTCGGAGCTCGATGTGGCTCGCGTCGAAGGCTTGGACCGACACCGCCACCCACTCGACTCCCTGGGCTACGAGCAGCTGCGCGATCAGCGACTCGGCGAGAGGGCGCCGGGCGAGGTAGGCGGCCAGGGCGATCGCGGCCAGGGCCGCGAAGAGCACGGCTGAGACACCCGCGAGCGACTGGAGGATCGACCGACGCGGCAGAGCTTCCGCCGAATCGTCGGTCACGTCGGGCGGTTTTCGACCGGACGACACCGCGCGCTGTCACCAGGTCGGAGCCCCATCAGCGGAGACCCTATCCTGTCCCGCTAGCCCGCGCGGAGCGAACACGGTGCTTCGTCTCGAACGCTGAATCTGGTCGGAGAACCCAGGAGAAGCGTCCGGCACGGCGGTTTTCCAACCCCTTGATATTACACAGTATTACTTCATCTGCGCGACGCAACGCGTCATAAAATACCCTTGACGCGTAACGCAGCGCGTCTACAATCCACCCGTCATGTTCCGCCCCCCGGTGGCATCGATTCTGGTGCTGACGCTCGCTTCGTTCTCGTGCAATCTGACGGGCGCGGGACCGCCTGCTGTGTCCGAGGCCGTCCTCGTGGACGTGGCGCCGGCGCTGGAGTCGACTCCCGCCGAGTCCCCCGCTGACCGCCTGAACGGCGAACTCGTCAGTGCCATCGCCGACTACCTGGCCGCGCGCGATACGGGTCTTGCTCGGGCACAGATTTTCGCTGTCGCAGAGACCGTCGTCACCGAGTCTCAGCCCCGGGGCCTCGAGCCGTGGCTGGTCGTGGCGGTGATGGAGGTCGAGAGCGGCTTCGATCCCTTCGCGGTGTCGAGTGCGCGCGCATTCGGTCTGATGCAGATTCTGCTGCCGACCGGCAAGGAGCTCGCGTACCGCCGCGGCATTCCCTGGCACGGAACCGCCACCCTTTTCGACCCCACCGAGAACACGAAGCTCGGCATCGCCTATCTCGAGGAGCTGCGCGATCGCTTCGGCGACCTGCGCACCGCCCTCGCGGCCTACAACTGGGGTCCGGGGCGCATCAAGCGGCGTATTCAGCGCGGGCGGCCCCTGCCGGCGGGCTATTCGAATCGGGTGCTCGACAACTACTCGAACGCCTTCGTCTCCCGACACGGCACCTCGTAGAACGACGAGCCGCTCTGCGGTTGGTGGGTTGGCGTCAAGTCCGGTCGTGGATCTGCTGCCACTCGGACGGATCGTGGCCGCGCTCGAGTTCCATCAACGCGGTGTGCACCCGGTCGCACAGGCTGCGCGCCGTCTCATCCGCTCGGGCGTAGACGGGCTCGCCAAAGAAGACCCGAATCGTCGAGAACGGCTGCGGAATCTGAAACCGGTCCCACGTGCTGCGCAGCAACCAGCGCCGCGACGGAACGATCACGACGGGAACGACGGGAAGACCGGTCCGCTTCGCCAGGTCCGCTGCCCCCCGGTGCACGCGACCCCGCGGTCCACGGGGTCCATCGACCGCCAGCAGGATCGGCACGCCGCGGGTCGCGCGAAGCGAGAGCGTGTCGAGTGCGCGCGGGCCGCCTTTGTCGCGTGCCGCCGAGCGAGTCGACCCGAGTACCGACTCGACGCCGAAGCGTGTGAGGCTCGGGCGCAGCAGCTCTCCATCGCGCGATCGCGATATCATCGCGGCGAGGCGCGGCTCGTCGTTCGCGAGAAGAGCGGCGAGTTGATGCGAGTGCAGGATCGCGAATACGTAGGCTTTGCCCGCGGCGCGCAACGAGGCGCGCGGATCGGCGTCGATGCGAACACGGCACGTGCGTCGCACGACGACGGCCACCACGGACAGAATGCGGCCGATGGCGCGCTTCAGCGATCTCATGGTCGGGCTCCCGAGACGGCGACACCGGCCGCGCCGTGCCACTCCTCACCTCAGAACGAGTCGTTGAGCCGCAGAATATCGATGCTGAGCCGCG
>JABSQW010000149.1 GCA_013215605.1 Myxococcales bacterium | reverse complement strand
GTCGCGGTCTGCTCGCCCTCGGAGCCGATGAGAAACCCGGGCTGATCGACGAACGTGACGATTGGGAGGTTGAACAGGTCGCACATCTCGATGAAACGCCGCAGCTTGCGCGCCGAGCTGGCCGACATCGACCCGCCGAGATAGTAGGGGTCGTTGGCGAAGACGCCGACGCTTCGACCGTCGAGGCGGGCGAGACCCGTGATGGTGCTGCGGCCGTAGAGGGGCGCCATCTCGAAGAACGAGTCGCGGTCGACCACGCTGTCGATGATCCGTCGCATCTTGTAAGCGCGCCGCCGCTCGCGCGGCACCACGCTGAGGAGCATCTCCTCGCGGCGGTCGCGGGGGTCACCGGTGTCGATCACCGGGGCGCGCTCGTCGACGTTCGTCGGGAGGTAGCCGAGGAACGCCCGGGTCTGGCGCCACACGTCGGCCTCGTCCTCGGCCGCGTTGTCGACCACGCCGCTGCGCAGGTGCACGTCGGCACCACCGAGCGCCGCCTTGTCGAGCCGTTCCCCCGTCGCGCGCTCGACGAGCACGGGCCCGCCGATCATGACGTGGGCGGTATCGCGCGTCATGATCGAGAGGTGCGACGCCACGAGTCGCGCGGCCGGAAACCCCGCGACCGGACCGAGCGCCGCGCAGACGACGGGGGCGGTCGACAGGGTCTTCGCCATCACGACGTTGCTCGGCGAGGCGTTCGTCAGGTCGTACCCCGAGCGCCCCTTCGCGCCGAGGGCGCCCGAGATCTTCGCACCGCCCCCTTCGAGCAACCGCACCATCGGCAGTCGCAGGCGCGCGGCGAGCTCGTCGCCGTAGATTCCCTTCTTGATGCCCACCGCCGAGTAGGCGGCGCCGCCGATCGTGAAGTCGTCACCGCACACGACGACGGGGCGTCCGTCGATCTTCGCCACTCCCGTCACCACGTTGGCCGGACCGAAGCTCTTCAGCGCGCCGGTATCGTCCTCTTCGCCCACGCCGGAGACGCTGCCGTGCTCGCGCAGGCTTCCGGGATCGATCAACGCGTTGATGCGTTCCCGGACCGGGAGTCGGCCCCGCTCCCGATGCTGGGCGACCGCCTCGGCTCCGCCGTGCTCCTTTGCGAGCTCGCGTCGCTTCTCGATGGCCTCGACTTCGTCTTGCCAGGACATACCCACCTCGCCCCGCAGCTCACTGCCCGTCGAAGACGGGCTTGCGCTTCTCCAACATGGACGCGATCGCTTCGCGGTGATCGGCGGCCATGGTGGAGAGCGTCTCGTTCGCCATCCCGAGGTCCATCGTCGCGTGGGCGGCCTGGCGGAGCGGAACATTCATGAGATTCTTCGTGAGGCGAATCGCCCGACTCGCGCCGTTCACGATCTTGTGGGCGATGGCGTCGACCTTCGCATCGAGCTCCTCGCGGGGGACCGCGTAGTTGATCAGACCGATCTCGGCGGCTTCGCTCATCGACAGGAGCTCGCCCGTGAAGAGCAGCTCCTTCGCGCGCGCGTAGCCGATCTGCTGCGGCCAGAGCAGCGCGCCGCCGTCGCCGCAGACGAGGCCGGCATGCACGTGAGGATCGCCGAACCTCGCGTCCTCGACGCCGATGATGATGTCGGAAGCGAGGGCCAGGGTGGCGCCCAAGCCCACGGCGTGACCGTTCAAGCGGGCGATGATCGGCACGTCGCACTCGAGCATGTTGTAGATGATCCGCTTCGCCTCGCGCACGGTCTTCCACCAGAGCGCGTACTCGTCGGCCATCTCGAGCATGTGTTGGGGATCGCCCCCGGCGCTGAACGCCCGATCGCCGACTCCGCTGAACACCACGAGGTGCACGTCATCGTCTGCGTCGATGTCGTCCCAGATCCGTGACAGCGACCAGTGCATGTGATTCGTGTTGGCGTTGAGCTTTTCGGGGTTGTTGAGGGATACCCTGAGAATCCGAGCATCTTTCTTGTCGGCTTCGATCACGAGGTTCTCGCGGTACCGATCGTAGTCGAGCATGAATTCCTCCACGGGACGGGGTCGCCAAAGGCGGCCGCCGAGTCTACGCCGAATCGGTTCCGGGCTTCTACCCGCTGGAAGCACACCGCCAGAAACCGGTGATCGAGAGGAAAACCGGGGGAGCGCCGGATCCCTGAACCGCGGGAAGCCGCGCGACCGCCCCTTTGCCCCCACACGATTCCCCAAACCGGCCTCCGCGAGCCGAGACGGCGTCGGACCCGCTTCATCGAACGGTCCGCCCAGCGGCCCGCAGCGGGCCCCCGCAGGTGCCCTAAAACGAGCGGGATCTCCGCATTCCACCCGCCCCCGCGTTTGACCGATCGGGGTCTCAAGCGTATGATTCAATCGCGCGCTTGAATCGGAACCCCCATGCCTACCCCTGACACCAAGCAGCGCATCCTCGACGCCGCCGAGTTCCTGTTTGCCGAACAGGGGGTGGGTCCGACCTCGCTCCGCGCCGTCATCGCGGCCGCCGGGGTAAACACGGCGGCAATCCACTACCACTTCGGCTCCAAGCAGGCCCTCGTCGAAGCCGTTCTC
>JABSQW010000148.1 GCA_013215605.1 Myxococcales bacterium | reverse complement strand
AGGGTGGCTTTGGCGGCGACGTCGTCGGCCACGATCCTCCTCACGGGAGAGACGGGCACGGGCAAGGGTTTGATTGCGCGCGCCATCCACCAGGTCTCCTCGCGTCGAGATCGGCCCTTCGTTCACACCGACTGCTCTGCTCTGTCCCCGTCGCTGATCGAGAGCGAGCTCTTCGGGCACGAGCGGGGCTCCTTTACGGGAGCCGTGGCGAGTCGCGCCGGACGCTTCGAGAGGGCGGGGGACGGTACGATCTTCCTCGACGAGATCGGAGAGCTGGAGCTGCCGCTGCAGTCGAAGTTCCTGCGCGTGATCGAGGACCGCGAGTACGAACGGGTCGGTGGAACTTCGCTCAAACACATGGATGCACGCGTGATCGCGGCCACCAACCGCAACCTGGCGCGCGACCTCTCCGAGGGGCGCTTCCGTCCCGATCTCTATTACCGCCTCAAGGTCGTCCACGTCCACGTTCCGCCGCTGCGCGAGCGCATTGGCGATATCCCGCTGCTCGTCGAGCCGAGTCTCGAGCGTTTGGCGGGAGTCCTCGAGCTGCCGAAGCCTTGCGTCACGCCCGCGTTCTACGATCGGCTGATGCTGCACTCCTGGCCGGGCAACGTGCGTGAGCTCATCAACGTCCTGGAGGCGGCGATGGTGCAGACGCGGACCTCGCAGCTCGACGCCCACCATCTCGACGGTTTGCTCCAGTCCGGAACCCCAACGTGGAGCACACCGCCAGCGCCAGTGGCGCCCGGCCCCGCTGCCCTTGCTTCGGCGGAAGAGAGCGCCGGCGATCCGTCGGACGAACGACGCGAGCGCGCCGAGATGCTCCAACTCCTGGTAGCGACTGGCGGCAACGTCGCTCGCGTGGCTCGCCGTCTCAAGATGGCGCGCAGTACCGTCCGGTACAAGATCCGCAGCTTTGGACTGGTGGACTACATCCCGAAGGACTGACCGCGAGCCGCCGAGGACGCCCCCAGCGCGCGTGACGTAGACTGGATGTGGGAGCGCGGCGAGTGCGCTCTCGCCCGGCCTGCATGATCTTCGACCTGTGCGTTCCCGAGACAGCCGGATCGTGCTTGGCTACAGCAGCGAGCGATCCGCGTTCGCGAGCCGGAAGAACGCCTTGTTGCGCCGGTAGAAGTCGACGAAGAGGGCGTAGCGGTCATCGTAGACCGTGCGGTTCGCGGCGCTCGGTTCGAAGCGGGCGCGACCCGTTGGGATGCTCCCGATCTCATCGAAGTCGGGGATGAAGCCGAGCGCGTGGGACGCGATCAGCGCGACGCCGCGCGCCGCGGCGAGGCGGGGCCGGTCCTGCTGCAGGATGGGTCGATCGAGGACATCGGCGAGGATCTGGCACCACACTTCGCTCAAGGCCCCCCCGCCCGCAAAGCGCAGGCTCTCGGTCTTCTCGCCGATCAACTTCTCGACGCTCGAGAGTGCCCAGCGCGCGTTCAGCGCGACGCCCTCGTACACGGCGCGGACCATGTGTCCGTACTGGTGCTCGAGGGAGAGGTTTACGAAGCCTCCGCGGGCCCACTTGTCGTCGACGGGCGCGTACTCGCCGGCCATCCACGGCAGGAAGAGCAGGTTGTTTGCACCGGCGTCGTAACTCTCGACGAGGGCGTCGAGATCCTTGTACGTGGGACGGTTCGCGGAGGCGCCCCCGGCGAAGCCGCCGAGGGTTTCGCGTGCCCACTCGACGCAGGCTCCGCCCGTCTCCTGGTGGGCGACGAGCAACTGCCTCCCGGTGATTGCGCTGCAGATCGAGGCGATGTAAGTGCGCAGGTCGCGCTTGCGCTCGGGCACGTGGGTGGCGACCCAGGCGCTCGTGCCGATGCCCAGGTGAAACTCATGATCGCGAACGGCGCCGGTGCCGACGGTCATTGCGACGACGTCGCCCGCGCCGGCCACCACCGGGATGCCGGCGGGCAGTCCCATCTCGCGCGCGGCCTCAGCCGTGAGATCGCCCACCACCTGTGAGCCCGGGACGAGATCCGGGAGCTTCTCTCGTGGAATGCCCACCAGGTCGAGCAGGTGATCCGACCAGCCGAGTCGGCCCTTGCGCGTGTCCATCAGCCACGTCGAGTTCCCGCAGTCGTGGGAGGTCACGAACTTCCCCGTGCTGCGGTGCAGCAGATAGTCCTTCACGTCGAGGATCTTGTGCGTTCGCTTCCAGAGATCCGGCTTGGTGTCGCGGAGCCAGAGCATCTTCGCGACGGGGTCCTTGCCCGCGAGATTCGGGGCGCCGTTGGTGAGATAGAGCCAGCGCGCGAGACGCGAGAGACCGTAGCCCTGTACCTTGAGCCAGCCTCTGGTCGCCTGGCGTGCCTGCTGCTCGGCGCGTCCGTCGAGCCAGATCATGCAGTTCATGAGCGGCGAGCCGTTCGCGTCGACGGGCAGCGTGCCCTGCATCTGCCCCGCGAACGTGATGCCCTCGATCTCGTCCGCGGCGACGCCGGCGTCCTTCAGGACGACCTGGCTCGAACGGCAGACAGCGTCCCACCAGACCGTGGGATCCTGTTCGGCCCAGTTCGGGTACGGAGTGACGACGTCATAGGACACCGCGGCCGCAGCGACGATCTCGCCGTATTCGGTGACTAGAACGGCTTTGTTGCTCGACGTGCCCAGGTCGTGGGCGAGGATGAAGCTCACGTTGCCCCCTGCTCTTCGCGGAGTTCCCGGCACATCGGTTGGAGCGTCGGGTGGCTGAATCTACGCTGCATCGGGTGCTGTGGATCGT
>JABSQW010000147.1 GCA_013215605.1 Myxococcales bacterium | reverse complement strand
TGATCACGATGCACGGCACGTCCGGCGCCAGATCGTGGATCTGGCGCACCAGCTCGAGTCCGTTGATGCCCGGCATCTGGATGTCGGCCAGCACGAGATCGACCGGCTGCTCGGCGAGTGCAACGAGCGCCTCGGTGGCGTCCCTGGCCAGGCTGACGGTATGCCCGACGCGGGTCAGAATCCGCTCCAGGGCGCGGCGGTAAAGCTCCTCGTCGTCGACGACGAGGATGTTCGACTTGGGCAGTGGGACGTCCTCCGCTCAGCGGAGGGGGGAAGCAGCAGTGTAGGCAGCCCCGAACCGCCCTTCAACTTCAGGAGTCCCGAATTCGGGACGATAGAGAAGCATGGGTCGTCCCCCTCACGTGGCGCCGATTGAAACGGGTGGACCGGACGTGCTCGGGCAAACGCCCGGCTCCGTCCTCATTGTCGATGACGAGCCCCTGCTCCTGCGCTCTCTACGCAGAATCCTCGAGCGCGACGGCCACACCGTATGGCTCGCCGAATCCGAGGAAGCGGCGGCTCCGGCCATTGCGAGCGCGAACCTGGACGTCGTCGTGGTCGACGTCGGCCTGGGGAGTTCCAACGGGCTCGACCTGCTGGATCGCCTGAAGCGCTCGCGCTCCGAGGTCGAGGTCATCGTGATGACGGGTCAGGCGAGTATCGAGAGCGCTGTCGGCTGCATTCGGCGGGGCGCCTTCGACTATCTCGCGAAACCCTTCGACGACGTCCATCGCGTCCGTGCCATCGTGCGACGGGCGGTCGAGCGGCGCTGTCTCGTCAGGAGAAACCACGAGCTCGAGGACGCCGTGAGGGAACGCGTGGCGGGGCCCGGGCTCGCAGAGCTGGTCGGAAACTCTTCTCGGTTGCGGGCGCTCATCCGCACGATCCAGAGCCTCCGCCACAACGAGAGCCACGTTCTCGTCGAGGGCGAGAGCGGCACGGGCAAGGAGTTGGTAGCCAGGGCAATTCACCGAAATAGTCCGCGAGCACGCGGACCGTTCGTTCCGGTCGACTGCGGGGCGCTGCCGGAGACGATCATCGAGAGCGAGCTGTTCGGGCACGTGAAGGGCGCGTTCACCGGCGCGACCGGGTCTCCAGGCCTCTTCCGGATGGCGGAAGGCGGGACGCTCTTCCTCGACGAGATCGGTGAGGTCCCGCTGGCGGTGCAGGCCAAGCTGCTGCGGGCTCTCCAGGAGAAGGAGATCCGCCCGGTCGGCTCGACCGTGACCGTTCCGGTCGATATCCGCGTGATCTCGGCAACCCATCGCGACCTCGCGGCGATGGTTGCCGAGGGACGCTTCCGGACCGATCTCTACTATCGCCTCGACGTCGTACGGATCGGAATGCCGGCGCTCCGCGAGCGCCGTGACGACATCCCGCTGCTCGTGCAGCATTTCCTGGCGAAGCACCAGCGACCGAACTCGCCGATCGAGGGCATCGAAGACGACGTGCTCGACCGCCTCACGGCAGCCGATTGGCCCGGCAACGTGCGAGAGCTCGAAAACGTGGTCGAGTCGGCGCTGGCCCTCGCCGACGGTCCCAAGCTATGTCTCGCAGATCTCCCGCTGGGTCGCCACGCCGCATGTTTCGTGCCGGAGTCGTCGTTCGCCGATGTTCCGCTGTCGCTCGCCGCCTACGAGCATTTCGCCATGGAGCGAGCGCTTCGGGAGTCGGCCGGCGACGTCGCCCGGGCCGCCAAGTGTCTTGGCATCGGCCGGAGCACCTTCTACCGCAAGCTCACACACCACCGCGGAGAGTCCTGAGCTCAACGCGGTCCTCGTGTTCCGCCGCGCGTTAGACAGTCCCCCAGGTGCCGTGTAACTTCCCGTTCCCCCTGCGAATCGAGGAATCGATGCCGACCACCCACGCCCGGCGAATCCGCTGTGCGCGAGGGGTCGCGAAGGGGATATCTGCGTGGAATCTGCTCGAACCGGTGTGCCCAAGGAGCTCCAGCGCAAGGACGACGGCGTTCTCCAGAACCTGAACACCGCTCTGCTGGTCGTCGACGCCAGCGCCCGGATCACTTCCTCGAATCCGCCCGCGGAGCAGATCCTCGGCGAGAGTGCCGCGGCCCTCGCCGACGAGCCCGTCTCGCGCTGGTTCGCAGAGGGCGGCGGGATCGAGCTCATCGCGCGCACGCTCCGCGACGGCGAGCGCTTCCGAGCCGTCGAGAGCTTCGTGACCCGGCGAGACGGGACGCGCGTGCCGATCGGGATCTCCTGGGCGCCGGTGGTCGACTCCACGGGCGAGCGCTGTGGGGCGGTGGCGACCTTCCAGGACCTCACTGGGCTCAAGCAGCTCCAGAGCCAGGTGGTCCAGACGGAGAAGATGGCCTCGATCGGTCAGCTCGCCGCCGGCGTGGCGCACGAGATCAACAACCCGATGGGTTTCATCCACGCGAATCTGTTCCAGATGGCAGAGTACGTGACCGACCTGCGTCGGGTCTGGACGGGGGTCGATGCGCTTCGCAAGGCCGTCGGCCAGGGGCACGCCGGAGAGATTCTCGACGCCAGCCAGCAGCTATCCACCTTGATCGACGAGGCCGACGTCGACTTCGTGCTCTCGGATCTGTCGAAGGCGATTCGCGAGAGCCAGGAGGGCAGCGAGCGCATCCGCCACATCGTCCAGGACCTGCGGGATTTCTCGCACCACGATACGAACGAACGCGTCCTCGCCGATGTGAATCAGTGTCTGGACTCCACGGCCAGCATCGTCTGGCCCATGATGAAGCACCTCGTGAAGCTCGAGAAGGACTACGAGGTGCTGCCGAGCGTGTGGGGCTTCCCGATGCAACTCAAGCAGGTGTTCATGAACCTGCTCGTGAACGCCTACCAGGCCATCGAGGAAAAGGTCAGCGAGAGCGGCGGTATGGGGACGATCCAGCTCGTGACCCGCGCGGTCGAAGGCGGCGTATCGATCCACGTGACGGATAGCGGCAACGGCATCGCCGGCGACGTCCTGGACCGGATCTTCGATCCGTTCTTCACGACGAAGAAGGTCGGAGCGGGAACGGGGCTCGGGCTCTCGACGTCGTACAGCATCGTGAAGCGTCACGGCGGTCGGTTCGAGGTGTCGAGCGAGGAGGGTGGCGGCGCGACGTTCGGGCTGTTCCTCCCGATGGGCGACGAGGACGAAGTTGTCGATCCCGATTGAGCCCAGAGCGGAGCCGCCGGTGGTTCTCGTCGTCGACGACGAGGTGCGAATCCTCTCGGCCCTGCAGCGCACCCTGCGCCGCGAGGGCTACGAGCTCCTCACCGCAGAGACTGTCGAGCAGGCCTTCGGCATCCTGGCCGAGCGCGATGTCGACGTCGTGATGTCCGACCACAAGATGCCGGGCATGACGGGCCTGCAGTTCCTGGCACAAGCCGCGATGCAGCGCCCCACGGCCCGGCGGATGATCATCACCGGCTGGACGGAGGAGATCCCCGAGGAGGAGCTCCGCCGGATCGGCGTCTGCGCGTTGATCACGAAGCCGTGGGAGGATTGGAAGCTCAAGGCGACGTTGCGGCGGGCGTTGGGCTGAGACGACCTCAGGAGTGCCGACTCAGGTACTCGAGATCCGACTTCTGCGTGTTCTTCGCGCCGATCGCCAACACCCGGTATTTCTGGCCTTCGCGGGTGTAGTAGATCCGGCCCTTGCCCGCGAAGCCGACCTCGTAGATCGTGAGCTGCGGGGGGAGGCCGCCGACCTTGCGGCGGATCGAGGCGGTGTCGGGGTCGTCGTCGAGGCGCTTGATGACCTCTTCCGCCCGGAGCTTCATCGACTCGTCGCGCAAGGCCACCAGGTCCGAGAGCGCGCGGTCGTCGAGGGTGACGTGCTTGTAGAGCGTGCGCATGCGGCGCGCCAAGGCGTCCGAGGGTTTGGCCTTGACCGGGGCGGGCGCTGACTTCGTGGCGCGCTTGAGTCTCGCCTGGAGGGACTCGATCTCGGTCTCCTTCTGGCCGAGGTCCTCCATCGCCTCCTCGAGCAGGTCCTCGAGGGCCTGGCGCTCCTCGTCGAGCTCGCTCGTGCGCTGCGCCGTGCCACGCAGCTCGGCTTCGCGCTCGGCGAGCTCGCGCAGCTTGCGCTGCAGCGCAGCGCGCTCGTTCTGGAGCTCGCGGATCGCCTCGGACTGGGCCTTCTCGCTGGGCTCGAGCTTCGACAGGCGGTCGCGCACCACGCCGAGTTCAGACTCGATCGTCACGGCGCGCTGCGCCGAATGGTCGCGGGCTGCGGTCGCGGCTTCGATGAGCTGGAGCTCGCGGCGGTTCGCGGCGCGCAGGTACAGGAACAGGCCCTGAATGAGGACCGCGCCGTAGAGGACGAGGATCGCGGCGGGCAGCAGGGCGTCGAGGGGCATCGACACGAAGACGTCGGCCGTGGCCGGAAGCAGACGCTGTGCCTCGATGAACGGGTCGGTGAACGGCGGCGGCAGCGACGTGCGCCCGAGCGCGTAGAGCGACGAGTTGTCCGCGGCCACGACGATCGCGTCGACGCGGATGCCCCCGATGCGCACCCAGGCCGACTCGCGCACGACGTCGTTCACGCGGTTCTGGATCTGCTCAGCGATGCTCCCGTCCGCGGGATCGACGCTGATGGCCTTCTGGACGGCTGCTTGGAAGTAGCGCTCGATCAGGCTCTCGGCCGCCACGACGCTGATCACCGCAAGCAGGACGAACGAGACGATCGCCAGATAGACGACGCGAAACGACCAGAGACGTGCCGGGGGGGCCGGAACCGGAATGGGAGCATTCATCGTTGCGCAGAGGATAGAATAGCTGCTCATGCGGGTCGTCGATCTCGATCGGGACATGCGCGACGTGATTCCGACCGGGACGACTCGCGACAGTGAGTTTCTGTTCGCCCGGATGACCGGAGAGACCCTGGCTGCGGCTCGTCCGGGCCCCGGGAAGCGGGTGCTGGACGTGGCCAGTGGACTCGGCCAGGACGCCGCGGCACTGGCGGAGCGCGGAGCCATTACGATCGCGGCGGAGCCGTCTTCGCGCATGTCCGAGCTCGCGCGGCTCAGCGTTTCGCAGCAGGGCGGTGTGCTGACGCACTGGGTCCGCAGCTGGTCGGACATGCTCCCCTTCGCCGACGACCGATTCGACGCCGTGATCTGCAAGGGCGCGCTCGACCACTTCGATCGCCCGTCCGCTGCCATCGCCGAGATTGCGCGCGTCACGAAGCCGGCGGGGACCGCCGTTCTGGCGATTGCCAACTTCGACTCCCTGTCGTGCCGGGTGGGTCGAGCCCTCGACGTCGCACGTGAGGGCTGGTTCCGCCGGCCGACGCCGGCCGGCCGCCGCGGCTACGACGTGCCCCACGATCACTTCACGCGCTACGAGCTCCCGCTCATGCGCGAGCAGGCCGAGCGTTCGCTCGTTCTCGACCACGTCGTCGGCGTGTCGCTCGGCTGGGGACTGCCGAAGTGGGCGCAGCTACTGGAGAGCCTCCCGGAGGGCGCCGCTCAGACCCTGCTTTCCGGGCTCGACTGGCTCGCCGCGCGCGCCCCGTCGCTCGCGGACGTCGTGATCCTCGCCGGAAGACCCCGCCAGCGCGCCACGACGTCGGCGTAGACCTCGGCGGTCGAGGCAGCGATCCGGTCCCACGAGTAACGCTCCACCACTCGGTTGCGTCCCCGCTCGCCGAGTTCGGCCCGCGCGAGCGGCTGCTCGAGGAGCGAAACGATGCCCTTCGCGAGGGCCCCCGCGTCATCGCGGCGCACGAGCACGCCGTGGTCGCCCAACACCTCGGGGAGGGCGCCGGCGCGGGTCGCCACCACCGGCGTGCCGCAGGCCATCGCCTCGGCGGCCGGTAGTCCGAAGCCCTCGTATCGCGACGGCACCGCGACGATGGCAGCGCGCCGGTAGAGGTGGACGAGTTCGTCCGTCGGCACGCGACCGACGAGGTCGAGCCGGTTTGCGCAGCCGAGCTCGTGCGCTCGCTTGCGGGCTCCGTTGTCGGGATGGTCGTCGTCCACGAGGGTGAGCGTGATGTCGTCGGGCAGCTGGTGGAGCGCTTCGATCAGCGTCTTGACGCCCTTGTTGGGGTCCGACGCGCGCCCGACGCAGAGGATTTCGCGCGGGTTGCGTTCGACCGAAGGGTCGGGAGCGAAGAGGTCCGTGTCGACGCCGTTCGCAACCATCGAGATGCGGTCGGCGCGCACACCGAAGTCGCGCTGAATCTCCTTTGCACTCACCTCAGACGATGTAAACACGTGATCGATGTGTCGTGCGACGAACGACTGCATTCCGACCGGATAGAAGGTCATGCTGCCGATCGCATCGCGGAGGCTCTCGTCGCGCGCGAAGGACGCGCGGCGATCCACGGTGAGCGGGTGGTGGATGGTCGTGACGACCGGGACGCCGAGCGCGCGAATGCCGAGGAGTCCCCAGCCGACGCACTGCACGTCGTGCACGAGGTCATAGCGGTGGCCGGCGCGCAGTCGCTTTGCGAAGGCCGAGAGCGCGCGCAGGCTGAACGCGGATGGCTCGGGGAGGAAGCCGAAATAGCTCGCCGCAAGCTCGTAGAAATTGAGTGGGTGGTAGACCACCAGAGGGTTCGGTCGCGGGAGCATCGCTGCGGGGTCGCGCTCGAACCACCGCGCCCAGAACTGTTCGTTCGGAAGCGCCTCGACGGCGCGCGCGAAAGGCATGGGGTCGGGGTATGGCGGGCCGACGAGCACGTCGACCTCGTGACCCAGGCGTACCAGCTCGCGCGCGAGGAACCACAGGTAGACACCCTGTCCGCCGCAGCGCATGTTCCCCCGGTAGGCGACGAAACAGATACGCAGCGGTCTGTCCGTCATGGGCCGGGTCATCGCGCGGACTCGCTGCGCTTCTCGGCGTAGAGGATCAGGCTCTTCGGAAAGCAGAAGTTGAGCACACGCTCCACGGCGGTGAGGAGTGCCGAGCCGGTCGCGCGGATCAGGAACTGGTGGTAGGCGCACACGAGCCGGCTCTCGTCGGCCTTCGGCAGGCCCGCGATCGAACGCAGCACCCAGTAGGGGGTGTGGAGCGCGTGGGCGAAGCCGACGCCTACCGTGGCGAGGCCCACCGACGCGAGGCCCTTCGACAGCTCGCGCGGTCGGAAGATTCGGATGTGCCCACCGAGCGATTCGAAGTAGTCGTCGCCGACGTGGAGGTAGAGGTTCTCGCTCGTGGCCGTGGGAATCGTGACCGCGACGATGCCGCCGGGCTTCGTGACGCGCGCGAGCTCGCGAGCGGCCGAGCGG
>JABSQW010000146.1 GCA_013215605.1 Myxococcales bacterium | reverse complement strand
CGTGGATGAGCAGCATCTCGGCGTCGGTCAGGGCGCGGTCGTAGAGGCGGACGTCGTCGATCGCACCGCTGAACGCCCGGCTTCCATCCAACTCGGCGCCGATCAGGAGCGGGAGGGTGTTCGTGTGGATGACGAGTCCCGGCGCGGGCGCCACGGTCTCGAGCACGCCGTTCACGTACACGCGGATGTCCGCCCGGTCGAAGCTTGCGGCGACGTGCATCCAGCTGCCGTCGACCGGGTACGGCGTGACGGCGTAGACCTTGTGTGTGTTGCCTGCGGTGTCCTGGTTGAAGCGGACGAAGGCCGTGTTCGCGCTGCCCGACAGGGAGAGCTCGAAGCCGTCGACGTTCCTGTAGTCGGCCTTGCGGACGATGAACTGGGTCGCGGACTCGGTCGCTCGGATCCAGGCCGCGATCGTCATCTCGTCGCTGACGTCCAGGCTCTCGTGGTGGGGCACGCTGACGTAGTCGCCGCTGCTTCCCAGATCGATGGCGTTGCCGAAGCGACCCGGGACGAAGGACGCGGTGCCGCCCAGCGTGCCGTCGTTGGCGAGCCCGGAGGCATCGGAAACGACGCCTCCGCCCGCCTCGTCGAAGCTCCAGATGCCCACCTCCGTGTAGCCGTTGTGCTCCCTCGGGTCGCTGCCCTGCAGGTACTCGTCGAGGTTCGAGACCCGGTCGGCGTCGTTGTCGCCCGCGGCGTCGGAGGCGTCGCGGGGATGCAGGCCGTAGAGGATCTCCCAGAGGTCGGGCATGCCGTCGCTGTCGTCGTCGAGGTCGGCGTTGTCGCCGCTGCCGTCGCCGTCCGCGTCGGCCCACTCCCCGGGGTCGAGGGGAAAGAGATCCTGGGCATCGCCGACGCCGTCGCCATCGCTGTCGCGGGGGTGGCTGTCGGCGGTGTACTCGTCGAGGTTCGAAATCCCGTCGGCGTCGGCATCGAGGGCGGCGTCGGCGGGATCCATCGGGTCGAACGCGTAGGCGTTCTCCCAGCGGTTCGGCATGCCGTCGCGGTCGCTGTCCCACGGATGGGTACCGGCGGTGTACTCGTCGAGATTCGAAACGCCGTCGCTGTCGGCGTCCTGGCTGGCGTCGGCGGGGTCGAGCGGATCGAAGCCGTACGGGGTCTCCCAGGCGTCCGGCATGCCGTCATCGTCGTCGTCGGGGTCTGCGTTGTCGCCGTTGCCATCGCCGTCCGTGTCGCCCCACTCGGTGGGGTCGGCGGGAAAGGCGTCGAGCTCGTCCGCGAAACCGTCGCCGTCCGCGTCGACGATGAGCGGGAGCCCCGCCATGACGAGGCCGACCTCTTCGTCGGTCAGTGCGAAATCGTAGAGCCGGACGTCGTCGATCGAGCCCTTGAAGGGGCCCTTGTCGTTGTCCTGGCCGCCGATCACGAGGTCGAGGGCGTTCGTCGCGATCACGAGTCCCGGGGCGGGCTGCGTGTTCTCGAGCACGCCGTTTACGTAGATCCGGATGTCCGCGCCATCGAAGGTGGCGGCAAGGTGCATCCAGGTGACTCCGTCCTGCGGGTACGGCGTGGTCGCGAGGATCTTGTAGGTGTTCTTCGCGGACACCTGGTTGAAACGCACGAAGGCCGTGTTGGCGCTGCTCGAGAGCGCCAGCTCGTAGCCGCCGACCTTGTTGTGGCGGCCTTTCTTGACGATGTACTGGGTGCCGTCCCGGCTCGAGCGGATCCACGCGGCGATCGTGATGGCAACGTCCAGGTCGAGCGTGTCGTCGTCGGCGATCAGCACGCGATCGGTATCGCCATCGAAGTTCAGCGCGGTCCCGTGGATGCCGGTGACCCAGAATGGTGCCCCGAGAAACACGCCGTCGTTGCCGAGGCCCGAGCCGTCGAAAGCCAGGTTTCCCGCTCCACCGTCGAGGCTCCACGAGCCGACTTCGAGGCTCGAGGGGTTGTCGCGTGGATCGGTGCCTGCAAGGTACTCGGCGCCGTTGGTTGCCCCATCGCCGTCGGAATCGAGGGCGGCGTCGCTCGGATCGTTCGGGTCGAAGCTGTAGCTCGTCTCCCAGGTGTCGGGCATGGCGTCGTTGTCGTCGTCGAGATCGGCGTTGTCTCCCACCCCGTCGCCGTCGGCATCGGACCACTCGGTGGGATCCGCGGAAAAGGCGTCGCTCGCGTCAGAGACCCCGTCGCCGTCCGTGTCGGGACCCGATGGGAGCCCGTTCATGACGCTCGCAATGTCAGAAGCGCTGAGGGCGGTGTCGAAGATCTGGACGTCGTCGATTGCCCCGTCGAAGGGGCGCTTGCCGGTGTGCTCGGAGCCGATTGCCAGCGGTACGTCGTTGTCGAACAGGACGAGGTCCGGAGCGCTCGCCGAGTTCTCGAGCACGCCGTTCACATACAGGCGGATGTCCTGGCCGTCGAAGCTGGCGGCGAGGTGCAACCAGGTGGATCCATCGCTCGGGTAGAGGCTCGTGGAGGGAATCTTGTAGGTGTTGGCCGCGGTCGCCTGGTTGAAGCGCACGAAGGCGGTACCGGTGCTCGAGGAGAGTGAGAGCTCGTAGCCGTCGATGTCGTTGTGGTCGGCTTTCTTGACGACGTACTGGGTGTCCTGGCGGTTCGGGCGGAGCCACGCGGCGATCGTGATCTCGGAGGTCGGAGACAGCGAAGGCGAGTCCGGAACGAGAATGACGTGATCTTTGCCTGGGAAGAGCCCGGCGCCCGCGTGCACGCCCGTCCCCCAGGCGCCCTGGGTCTGCTGCAGGACGCCGTGGTTGGCAGCGGCAGACGAGTCGTTCGCCGCGGCGCCGCTCGCCTCGTCGAGCGTCCAGTGGCCCACCGGGTCCGCGCCGCTCGCGGGCGCAGCGGCGAGGCACGACCACAGTGTGGCGAAAATCAGGGCGAATCGACTCATCGACGAGCTCCAGCGACCCCGGCGGTGTCGAAGCGCCAGAGAACAGCAGCACCAGGAAGACTGTGGGCCACCGAAGTTGTGGGCAGCACACGTCGATATTTGGCACCTGACTGTTATATCTGGATGCTTTTAATATGTACAGAGAAGACTGTTTTAATGTGTCATAAAAAACTGTCTTTTTTTAGGAAAGCTAGCTATGGCAAGGATTTGCAGCCGGGGTTGCCGACGCCCGAGCGGGTGCTCGTGGTGAACCCGGGCGGCAGCTGTGGTGGGCGGATCGGCCGGCCCCGGCCCCGGCGCCTGGGGCCGCTCGCTAGGGAGCGATGGACACGCCCAAGAGCTGGTGCGTCCAGCCGCTGCTCGTGGAGCCGATGACGACGAGCTCGTCGAGGAAGCTCTGCTTCGTGCTGGACGCGTTGTCGAGGTCGATGCCGGGCATCAGGACCTGGCTCGGGCTGAACGCGATCTGCTGCGTATCCGACGTGCGGTACAGAATGTTGCCGCCCGTCCCCGCGAAGTCCGTGTAGACCACCACGAGCTGACCGAGCGCCTCGTTGACCATCACGATCGGTCGCGTCCCGGTACCGAGCTGGTCGATTTCGTAGAGGTCGTCCCAGGTTCCATCCGACCGCCGGACCAACAGCGCCAGGGCGTGAACACCGACGGTGTCGTACGACGTCTTGACGGCCGCGTAGAGGGTTCCGTCGCTCGTGACGGCGAGGTTGATGTGGTCGTCGGCCTGGCCTGCGCCGAGCGGCAGTGCCGCGGTGGCTCCCGGGACCTCGTCCGCCGACCACACGGAGGGATCGTCGCTGTCGAAGTGGTAGCTGAAGCCGTAGCGGTGGGTGACCTGGTTCGACCAGAAGACGCCGATCTTGCCCTCGAAGGCGACCAGCGCGCCGATGTCGTCGAGCGCCACGCCCGACACCACGCTCTCCGAGCTGCTCCAGGTGGCAAAGGCGTCGCCGGGATCCGCGGACCGCACCCGGATGGTCGACGACGTGTCGTAGGCGACCCAGAGCCGGCCGAGGCTGTCCATCGCCAGGGTCGCCGTCTCCGCGCTGCTGGAGAGCGGAACCGGCGAGAGTGCGGGGCGGCTCGACCACGGAGCGTAGCGGCCAGGCGTGCCGGGGACGTACTCGACCGAAGCGAGCTGCGTGCTGGCTCCGTCGGACAGCAGGATGTGGACGACGTCCGTGGCCTCGTCGATCACGTAGTCGGCCTGGGTGTCGATCTCGGTCGAGAGCTGCAGAATGGCCGTCCAGGTGGCGCCGTCGAGCCGGTGCAGCCAGCTGCCCGTCGCGTTCGGAAAGACCGCGAACCACTCGCCGTTCTGCACCCAGAGCTTCGCCTGGGGCTTCTCGCCGGTGTGCATGGTCGTCGTGGTGGTGTCGAGGGTCGCGACACTCCACGTCTCGAGGTCGGGCAGCGTCTCCGCGTTCACGATGTCCGCGATGTCCTGCGCGCTGAGCGCGGTGCGGTGCAGACGGACCTGGTCGACCACGCCGTCGAAGGGCTTGTTGCCGTCGTCCTCGGCGCCGATGCCGAGGGGGATCGCGTTCTTGCTGATCACTAGCGACGGGGCCGATACCTTCTTGTCGAGCAATCCGTTCGTGTAGAGGCGGATGTGCTGGCCGTCGAAGGTCACTGCGACGTGCATCCAGGTCGCCCCGTCCTTCGGATACGGGCTGTTCGACGAGATCTTGTACTTGTTGCCCAAGCTGTCCTGGTTGAAGCGCGCGAACCACTTGCCCGAGCTTCCGGAGAGCGACAGCTCAAAGCCGTCCGTGCGGCTGAAACGCGCCTTCTTGACCACGTACTGCGTGCTCTTCTTGCTGGGCTTGATCCAGGCCGCGATCGTGATGGCGTCCGTGGCGTCGAGGGACGGATCGTCCGGGACGACGACGTATTCGTTGTTGCCGTTGCAGTCGAGGGCCGAGCCCGTGATGCCTTCGGTCCAGTGGGGGCTGCCCACGAGGAAGCCGTCGTTGGCAAGCGAGGACGAGTCAGCGGCGACTGCACCGGCGTTCTCGTCGAAGCGCCAGAAGCCGGCCACGTAGCCCGCGAGGTCGTCGCGGGGATTGGT
>JABSQW010000145.1 GCA_013215605.1 Myxococcales bacterium | reverse complement strand
GATCGGCTCGTCGAACTACAGCGCCTCGACAGCCAGCTCATCGAGTTCGAGGAGGAGTTCGGCGCCGTTCCCGGTCGGCGAGAGAAGATCGCGCAGAGCCGAACCCAGGGTGATGAGCGTCTCGAAGCGTCCCGGCAGGTTATCACCGCCGCGGAGATGGATCAGCGCCAGGCCGAGGCCGATCTCCAGGACCAGGAGACGCTGCTCGCCCGCCTCGAAGGCCAGCAGAACCAGGTCAAATCCAACCATGCGTACACCGTGCTGCTCCAGGAGATGGACCAGGCGCGCCAGGCCATCTCGCTCGCCGAGACCCGAATCCTCGAGGCCATGGAGAGCCTGGAGTCGGGTCGAGAGAAGCTCGCGGAGGCCGAGGAGCAGGTCGCCGCGGAGCGGAAGCGGCTCGCGGTCGAGGAAGAGGTGCTCGACGCTCGCGAGCAAGAGCTCGGCGGTCGAATCGCCGCGCTGACGGAAGGGCGGGAGAGCGCTTGTGGCGGCCTCGAGGCCAAGATGCTCGCTCACTACCAGAAGATCCTGAATCGGCGCCGGCCCGCCCTCGTGATGGTCACTGGCGAGATGTGCACCGGCTGCCGCGTGGGCATCCCCGCCCAGGACTTCATCGATATCCTGAAGTCCGAGCAGCTCATCACCTGTGGGAACTGCCAGCGCATTCTCTTCCACGCCGACAATGTCGCGGGCACAGCGGCCCCGGCGCCCACTTCGTAGCGGACCGGGCCCTCATTTCGACCCGCGTATTCGGGGCTAAAACCGCGGTTTGTCTAGGCTTCTAGGATCGCTGGCGCAGCTGCATCTGGCGTTCCGAAAATGTACATAAAGATCAATAAAAACGCGGAGTTGTCGAGTGTCTCCGACGAGCGTCGACAGGCGGTTCGGGCGCCGGCTTCTGCTATGATGGCCGAGAACCACGGGCTGGGGTCCCCCCCTCCCTCCTCCAGCGACTGGTGATGAGAAGCAAGGACCGATACTGGGACTGTTTGGATCAGGCCATGGAGGCCTCGCACGGTGGCCGCACCGACGAGGCACTCGCCTGGCTCGATGAAGCGCTGCGCGCCCATCCCGAGGGTGCCGAGGCTCACAACGGCCGTGGAGAAATCCTCTGGGACGACCTCAGGATCGAGGAGGCGCTCCACGAGTTCGAGCGGGCCATCGTCGCGGACCCGAAGTTCATCACCGCGCACCTGAATCGCGCCGAGCTCATGATCGAAGACCTCGGCGAGTTCGATCACGCGATTGCGCTGTGCGACGAACTGCTCGGCGGAGATCCGGATCTCCCCCGCCTCGACCGCGGCACCGAGGCCGAGGTCCACTACCTCAAGGCCAAGGCCGTCTTCTACCTCGACGATCTCGAAGGCGCGCTCTTCCTGGTCCGCCGGGCGCTGAAAACTGCGGGTGAAGTCGCGATCTACCGGGCGTTCGACGGCCAGATCCTGTTCGAGCTGGCGCGCATGGAAGAATCGAAACGCTCCCTGGAGATCGCGGCGGCGCTCGATCCCGAGGCGGGCCATGCCGTCTACCACCTGGCCCTCGTCCTCGAGCGGCTCGGTGACCACGACGCCGCGCTAGACGCGTTCGAGCGCGCGAATGCCCTCGACCCCGATCACTATCCGCTTCCCACGGAAGTCGACGAGAACTTCTTCCGACAAGCGGCCGGCGAAGCGCTCGACAACCTGCCCCGATCGATTCGCGAATACATCGCGAATGTGCCGATTCTCATCGAGGACTATCCGAGTCGGGACCTGCTCGGCGAAGAGAACGTGTCGCCGCAGATCCTCGGCATCTACATCGGAACCCCGCGGACGGTCGGCGGCGTCAACGAGGTCGTCGATGACGTCACCCGCGTCATCCTCTTCAAGAAGAACCTCGAGAAGATCTGCCGCGACCGCAACGACCTCATCGAGCAGGTCCAGGTCACCGTGCGCCACGAAGTGGGCCACCACCTCGGGCTGTCGGAAGAGGACCTCGACCGCCTCGGCCTCGGCTAGGGGACTGGACCCCACCGAATTTTCAGGCCGAGTAGATGCCGAGCCCTGCCGCGAGTGCGCGGGACGGCGTGGTCCCGATGCCGCCCGTCGCCCCGGTTGCGAGCGCTCGTTTCTCGCGAATGACGGTCATGCCAACGGCCCCCAGTCGACGAGGCGGTTGATGGATCCGCGCAGAGCCACGCGCTCGAAGGCAGCGTCCGGTGCTTCCACGCGGATCGGAATGGCGCGCTTCGGAGCGATGGTGACGGTGACGCGGTGGTCGACCCGGGTTCCCTCGACGAGCGTGAAGCGGAACCGCTGCAGAAGCGTCGCCAGGGCGATGCGCAGTGTCTGCTGCGCGAAGTTGATGCCGACGCACAGATGCGGTCCAGCGCCGAACGGAAGGTAGGTATAGGGAGTGGGCTCGGGGCCTGCGAAGCGATCCGGATCGAAGCGCCGCGGCTCCGGGAAGAGCTCTGGATCGAGGTGCATGGCGTAGAAGGGCAGGATGGCGCGCGTACGTCGCGAGAACTCGCGTCCGCCCAGCGTGAGGGGAGCCTGCGCGACGCGCGTCACGTAGGGGACGACGGGCAGCACGCGCAGGCTCTCTCGGATCACGCGCCCGAGGAATGGGAGCTCGTCGCTCGGTAGCGGCGCGCGTCCACCGAGCTGCCCGTCGAGCTCGTCGACCAGCCGCACTGCGGTGTTCGGGTGCTGGGAGAGGAGGAGCAGCGTCCACGTGAGCGCATACGCGGTGGTCTCGTGCGCGGCGAGGAAGAGGATGCTCGTGTGACCGACCAACTCGGCGTCGCTGAGCGCGCCCCTCTCGTCACCCGCGCGGATCAGTCCGGCGAGGAGATCGTCCGTTCCCGAGTCGGCCAGGGCTTCGCGGCGCCGTGCAATCACGTCGAGGAGCACGCTCTCGAGACGCTCCGCCTTGCGGTGCATCCGGTGGTAGGGGAGACCCGGCCAGTCGAATTCGAGAAGCTGTGGGAGGGTCTTGAAGTTGTCCGCCCACCAGTCCTCCGCCATCGCGCCGATTCTCGCCGACTCTTCGACGCCCAGGCCAAAGAGGATGGTCGCCGCCACGCGGCGTGCGATCTCCTTCATGTCGGCGGCCAGATCGCGCACCGAGCCGGGCCGCCACTCGTTCGCGAAGTCGTCCACCACCACCGCCATCGTGGCTGCGGTCGTCTCGACGGCTTTCTTCTGCAGCGTGCCCCCGATGAGCAGTCGGTGGCGACGGTGCTCGTCGCCGTGCATGCGAAACAGACCCTGGCGAATGCGGCGGTGCGACGACCCGTGCTCTCCAGCGATCGTGAGACCCGAGCTCCGGAGTGTGGGATCGGTGACGAGGTCGTGGATCAGCGCGGGATCGCACGTGACGACGACGGTTCGCTTGCGGTCGCGGGACCGACCGGGGCGCTCGAACGCGATGGACGGACCGAATGCGGCGCGCAGCCGCAGGAAGACGTCGAGGGGGTCGCGCTGGAAGGCGGGGGCGAACTTCGCCAGCTCGCGCAGCCCGACGTCGACGATGGGGGCGGTGGAGCGGGAGTTCTCTCCGGCGTTCGGGGGCGGCGGGCTCTTGGGCACGTCGCGGGTCTCCATGGGTTTCGGGAGCAGTCGGGGCAGCCGGGAGAGTGGCAAAGCCCCCGCCGTGGCGCCCGGCCCGCCGCGTTCCACCTCGTGCCTCCTTTCGACCAGGCGCTGTAGAATCGGCCCATGTCCTCATCCGCCGAATCGACGCCAGCGTCCGGCCTGATTGCCGCGCTCGAGGCGGTGGTCGGGGAGGGCGGCTGCCTCTCGCGGCCCGAGGAGCTGTTCGTCTACGAGTGCGACGGGCTCACGCTGCACACGACGCGACCCGTCGCGGTGGTTCTGCCCGAGTCCACCGAAGCGGTCCAGGCCGTCGTTCGAGTGTGCCGACGCTACGACGCGCCCTTCGTCCCGCGCGGAGCGGGCACCGGCCTCTCCGGCGGAGCGACCGCCATGGAAGGCGGGGTAGTGATCGAGTGCTCGCGCCTCAACCGCATCGTCGAGGTCAACGTCGCCGACCGCTACGCGGTGGTGGAGCCAGGTGTGATCAACGCCGAGCTGTCGGCCTCCATCGCACACCACGGTCTCTTCTACGCCCCCGACCCGTCGAGTCAGCAGGCCTGCACGATCGGCGGCAACATCGCAGAGAATTCGGGCGGTCCCCACACGCTCAAGTACGGCACTACCACGAATCACATTCTCGCGCTCACACTCGTGCTTCCCGACGGCCAGGTGGCCGAGCTCGGCTCGCCGGCCGGTTGGTCGCCCGGCTACGACCTCGTCGGCGCCGTGGTGGGGAGTGAGGGCACGCTCGGCATCGTGACGTGCGCGACGGTGCGCCTCACGCCGATTCCCGAGAAGATCGAGACCCTCCTCGCGATCTTCCCCGACGTGGTGCACGGGTGCCGCGCTGTCGGTGAGATCATTCGCGACGGACTGGTGCCCGCGGCCCTCGAGATCCTCGACAAGCGCACCATCGACGCCGTCGAGTCCAGCGTGTACGCCGCCGGGCTCCCCCGCGACGCCGGCGCCGTGCTGATCGTTGAGCTCGATGGGCCCGACATCTCATTGACCGCGCAGGTCGCGCGCGTGCGCGAGCTCGCGGAGACGAACGGCGCCACGCGGGTCGATGTCGCGCGGGACGACGAGGAGCGCACGCGCTTCTGGCGCGCGCGCAAGGGCGCGTTCGGCGCCATGGGCCGCCTGGCGCCGGATCTCTACGTCCACGACGCAGTCGTTCCGCGCAAGGTTCTCCCCGAAGTGCTCGAGGAGGTGTGTGCCATCGGCGACCGCTACGGGCTCATTCTGTCCAACGTGTTCCACGCGGGAGACGGCAACCTCCACCCGAACATCTCGTTCGACCGCCGCAACGAGGACGAGCTCCGGCGCGTGCTCGCGGCCGGCTCGGAGATTCTCGAGCTCTGCGTCCGCATGGGCGGGGTGATCACTGGAGAGCACGGCATCGGAACCGAGAAGAGCGACTTCATCGGCCTCGTGTTCGAGGAGGAAGACCTCGAAGCGATGAAGCGACTGCGCGACTCGTTCAACCCCGACGGCGCCTGCAACCCCGGGAAGATCTTTCCCACCACTCGTTTCTGTGTCGAGTCGAACCCGAAGGCACGTGGCTACGATCAGGTGCCCCTCGGCTGATGGGTTCCGAGGCGTTCGCGAAGCTCGAAGCTGCGCTGCCGGGGATCGTGGAGGAGCGCGCCGGCTTCGACGTCGACGGCGTGGCGTTGGACGTGACGCTGCTCCCCCGGGACACCGACGATCTCACGCGAAGCGTGCGTTTCCTGCGCGAGAGCGGCCTCGGTGCGATCGTGCGGGGGGGTGGCAATCGTTTCGACCTCGGCAACGTTCCGACCCGCGCTTCGGTGCTGCTCTCGACGGAGCGCCTGGACGCCATCGACGAGATCGACACCGATGAAGGAGTGTGCCGCGCCCGCGCCGGGACGCAGCTGTCTACGCTGCGCGCGGCCGCCAGAGAAAACGGATGGGAGCTGCCCCTCGACGCCCCGGGCGCTGGCGCCACCGTGGGCGGCGTGCTCGCGGCGGCGGCGATCGGTCCGCGCGCGCTCGGTTACCG
>JABSQW010000144.1 GCA_013215605.1 Myxococcales bacterium | reverse complement strand
GCTGGGAGGCGGCGGTGGGTCCGGAGATCGCTCGGCACTGCCAGCCCACGGCGCTGCGGGGAGCGGTCCTCGAGGCGACTGCGGATTCGAGCGTGTGGTGTCAGCAGCTACAGCTTCGAAAGCCCGAGATCCTGGCTGGCCTGCGTCGCGAGCTGGGCGCTGAAGCGCCCCGCGAACTTCGGTTCAAGGTGGGGTAACATGCCGTCCGTGAAGGATATTTCTTCCGATCAGCCGCGCCTCGAAGGCACGCCGCAAGCTCCTGAAGCGATGCGCTGCGACTTTTGCGGAGAGGAGACCGACCACGTCCGCCGCGTCGCCCTCGACCGCGGCTACGAGCGACTCCAGACTCCCCACCCGGTCCGGTACGCGTGTTCGGCCTGCTCCGAGAAGAAGGAGCGCGACCGCCTGGGTCGCTGACGCCGGGGCAACCTCGGCCGGGGCCCCGAAAGGCGCGGGACCGATTTGCTTCCGGCCGCCGCGTTGCCTAGTTTTCCGCCTCAATTTCAGCGGGTTACCGGTTCACCCGGAACTGCATTCCCGGCGTGCCCGCGAGCTGAACGGATTCGTTCGGCGGCGCGCGACATCCCGTACTCAGTGGAGGTCCCAAGAGGCATGGTCAAGATCCGCCTCGCGCGCGGTGGCGCCAAGAAGCGCCCGTTCTACCGCATCGTCGCCATCGACAATCGGCGCCAGACCAATGGCCGAGCGCTGGAATTCCTGGGCACCTACGACCCCAAGCCCGAAAACGAAGTCATTCAACTGAACGTGGCGGGCATCGACGCCTGGCTGAATAAGGGTGCGCAGTTGTCGCCCGCCGTGAGGTCGCTGCTGCGTCGCCAGCGAATCGCCGTACCGGCGCCCGCTGCGGCCGAGGGCTGAGATGGCTGACGCAACACCGGCGGAACTCATCGAATTCATCGTAAAGTCGATCGTGTCCGATACGGACGCGATCGCCGTCAACGTGCTCGACGACGGAACGCTTCTCGAACTCGAAACCGCTCAGGACGATCGCGGTCGCGTGATCGGACGTCAGGGTCGCGTCGCGAAGGCGATGCGCGCGGTGCTTGGAGCGTCGCGCGATGGAAAGGACTGCCGCCTCGACATCGTCGACTGAGCGCCCGCCTTGCGTGTTGGCCGGCGTGGTTGTCGGCGCACACGGATTGCGCGGCGAGATCCGCGTTCGCTGTTTCGGCGAGCCGGGAGACTTCGAGACGATTGGGCGGCTGTACGCCGCGGAACGCGAAGACGGCAGCGACGGACAGGAATACTCGGTGACGCGCGTGGCGAAGGGTCGCCGCGCCGAGCTTCGCATCACACTTCGCGACGTGGACGACCGCGAAACGGCCGAAGGACTCAGAGGGCGGCAGATCTTCGTCGACATCGACGATCTGGTGCCCACGGACGACGACGAATACTACGGCTATCAGCTGATTGGCTGTCGGGTAGAGGGGGAAGACGGAAGCGAGATCGGTGTCGTGCGGGACATCGGATCGACCGGTGCAGCCGATGTGCTCGTGGTCGCCGACGCAAACGGTCGCGAGCAGCTCGTGCCGACGGTTCGGGAGTTCGTACGCGATGTCGATCTCGACGCGCGGCGCATCGTGATCGAAGTCATCCCGGGCCTGCTCATCGACGACTGATCGGAGATCCAAGCGTCCGGAGACCAGGGGAAACGGATGCTGCGAATCGACGTCATTACGATCTTTCCCGGATTGTTCGGGCCGTTCATCGCGGAGTCCGTGGTTGGAATCGCGGTGCGCGAGAGTCGGGTGGCCATCGACACCCACGACCTGAGGAAGTACACGGAGGACCGACACCACATGGTCGACGACGCGCCCTTCGGCGGCGGGCCGGGGATGGTGATGAAGCCCGAACCGCTGGTGGCGGCGATCGAGGATGTGGCGGGGCCGAAGGGGCCCGATCGAAAAGCCTGCGTGGTGCTGCTCTCGCCCCAGGGCGAGCCGCTCACCCAGGGAAAACTTGCTGAGCTCGCAGAAGTGCAACATGTGGTACTCGTCTGCGGGCGCTACGAAGGGGTCGACCAGCGGGCCATCGAGCTCGCGGTGGACGAGGAGATCTCGCTCGGCGACTACGTGGTGTGCGGCGGGGAGGTGCCCGCCATGGCGGTCATCGAGGGGATGATCCGCCTCGTTCCCGGGGTGCTGGGAAATCCGGAGTCGACGAGAACGGAATCGTTTCAGGGCCGATTGCTGGAGGGGCCCCAATACACGCGACCGGCCGAGTTCCGCGGAGTGGGCGTGCCCGAGGTATTGCGATCGGGCAATCACGCCGCGGTGGATCGCTGGCGCGAGGAACAGTCGAGAGAATTCACGCGGCGCCGCCGCCCGGATCTATTGGGAGAGCACGAGTCATGAGAACGATGGATGCGGTTCACGAGATAACCCCGCGGCGGGACCTCCCTCCGTTTCGATCCGGCGACGCTGTGCGCGTTCACGTCAAGATCCGCGAGGGCGAGAAGGAGCGGATCCAGGTGTTCGAGGGCGTCGTGATCCGACGCCGCGGCGCCGGTGCCGGCGCGACGTTCACCGTTCGCAAGATCTCCTACGGCGTCGGTGTCGAGCGCATCTTCCCCGTCGAGTCGCCGTCGGTGACCAAGATCGAGATCAAGAGCCGCGGCCACGTGCGTCGCTCGCGTCTCTACTACCTGCGCGAGCTGCGCGGCAAGAAGGCGCGCCTCCGCGCGAAGATCCGAGACGTCTCGGGTCTCATCTCCGAGGAGGAGCGCGAGCGCCTCGAATCGGGCACGGCCGACGACGTTGCTCGAGTCGCTGAGGAAGCGCAGGTCGCCG
>JABSQW010000143.1 GCA_013215605.1 Myxococcales bacterium | reverse complement strand
GCCAGCAGGGCCATGATCTGTCTGAGGTCATCAGCGTCCATCGGCAGTCCCCGAGAGTAACACCGCGACCGGTTCGCGAGGCCAGAACCTACTCGCCGATGCGTGGTATCGTCGCTGGATCGTGACGATTCCCACCCTCGACTTCGGCCGCACCGGACACCAGAGCACGCGCCTGATCTTCGGCGCCGCGGCCCTGATGCGAGGCGACGAGGCCGCGGCCGCGAGCGCACTCGATCTGCTCCTCGAGTTCGGCATCAACCACATCGACGTCGCAGCCGGTTACGGGCGCGCGGAGGCCTCCGTGGGTTCGTGGATGCCCGAGCACCGGAAGCGCTTCTTTCTGGCGACGAAGACGTCGGAGCGCACGCGCGACGGCGCGCGCGAGCAACTCGAGCGCTCCCTCGAGCGGCTGCAAACCGACCGTGTCGATCTGATCCAGCTCCACAACCTGACGGACGAGGAGGGCTGGGAGACCGCTTTCGGCGTTGGGGGTGCGGTCGAGGCGCTGCTCGACGCGCGCGACGAGGGGCTCGTCCGCTTCGTCGGTGTCACGGGTCACGGGTCACGGGTGGCGCGTATGCACCTGCGCAGCCTCGAGCGCCACGCCTTCGACTCGGTACTGCTTCCGTACAACTTCGCCATGATGGAGCAGGTCGAGTACAGGGAGAGCTTCGAGCAGCTCGCGAGCGTCTGTGCCGAGCGCGGCGTGGCCATCCAGACCATCAAGTCGATCGCCCAGCGCCGCTGGCTTACGAGCGAAGATCCCTGGACGACCACCTGGTACCGACCGCTCGTGGAGCCCGGGCACATCGAGTGCGCGGTCCACTGGGCGCTGTCGCGTCCCGGCATCTTCGTGAACTCGGCGAGCTCTCTCGATCTGCTGCCCGTGGTGCTCGCTGCCGCGGCGGGCTTCGACGCCAAGCGGGGTCCAGACGACGTCGGGATGGCGGAGATCGGAGCGTCCCTGGACGTGCGACCGCTGTTTGGGCCCGGCGAGGACGGCATCGGTCGCGAGGCCTGACGCCCGCTTGCGGGAGCGTCATCGCCGATGGCGCCTTGCGAGCAGCTGCAGAGCGGAGCGCACGCTCCCAGTCCAGCGAGCGCGTGCGTCGCCGCGTTCGTTCAGGCGATTCCACCGGTGAGGTTGACGACCCCGCCCGTGCTGTAGCTGCTGGCGTTGCTCGCGAGGAACAGCGCCGCTCCAACGACCTCGTCCGGCTGACCGGCGCGCCCGAGCAACAGCGATTTCTTGAAGTTGGCGGCCACCTGTTCCGGGTCGCCCCATGCTTTGCTGATGTCGGTCATGAACGGTCCCGGCATGATCACGTTCGCGCGTACCTTCGGCGCGTACGCCCGGGCGAGCATGCGCGTCATGTTGTGGAGACCCGCTTTGGCGAGCCCGTAGACGGCTTCGTTCGGCGTCGGGCGTTCCGCGGCGCCGGAGCTCACACTGATGATCGAGCCGCCGTCCCCGGCCGCCATCCGCTCGCCCACCAGCACGGACAGCCGGAAACTGCCCTTGAGGTTGACGTCCATCACCTTGTCGTAGAGGGCTTCGGTGATCTCCGAGAGCGAGGGGTACAGCGGTGACATGCCCGCGTTGTTGACGAGCACGTCGACCTTGCCGAACTCGTCATAGGCGCGGTCGGCGAGCGCGTTGACCTGGTCCCAGTGGCCGACGTGGCACTCGACAGCGAGCGCCTTGCGGCCGAAACGCTCGGTTACCTCTTTCGCCAACACGCTGCAGCTGTCGAGCTTGCGACTCGCGATGATGACGTCGGCGCCGTGCTCGGCGAAAGCGAGCACCATTTCGCGGCCGAGACCGCGGCTGCCACCCGTGACGACGGCCAGCTTGCCCGACAAATCGAACAGCTCGGATGCATGAGCCATGTCTTCTCTCCACCGGTGAACTCCGTCGACGGTACCCGAGCGGAGCCGTTCGCGTCTACGGCGATCGCGAGCGTTCAGCCGATCGCTCGCCGGCTCACGCTTGCAGTCCACGCACCGGGTCGCGCCGTGACATACTGTGCCCCCCAACTACCCACGGAAGTCCCCATGAGCCTGGTTCTCTACGGTGCCCCGCTGTCGCCCTTCGTGCGCAAGGTGGAAGTCGTCCTGCGCGAGAAGGGAATCGAGTTCGAGCACGAGCCGGTTACCATCCTGCCGATGCCCGACTGGTTCAAGGAGATCAGCCCGGCGCGCCGTATCCCGGTGCTGCGCGATCTCTCGGTGGGCAAGGAGGGACCCCCCGGTACGATCCCCGATTCCTCGCCGATCTGCGCCTTCCTCGAGAAGCGCACCCCGGAGCCCGCGCTCTACCCGAGCGATCCTTACGACTACGGCCGGGCGCTCTGGTACGAGGAGTACGCGGATTCCGAGATCGGCCCGCGTATGGGCATGGGCCTGTTTCGTCCGATCGTGTTTCCGCGCTTCGCGGGAAAGGAGCCGGACATCGAGACCGCGAAGAAGACCTGGAAAGAGGGACTACCGCCCCTCTTCGACTACCTCGAGGGCGAGCTCACCGGACGCGATTTCCTGGTCGGTGATCGGTTCTCGATCGCCGACATCGCCGTAACCTGCCAGCTGACCCAGATCGAACTCGCCGCAGGGCTCCCCGATGAATCGAGATGGCCCTCGCTCGTGGGTCTCGTCGAACGCACCAAGGCCCGGCCAAGCTTCGCGGGCAACCTCGCGATCTGCCGCAAGATCGTCAAGGAACCGGTCGACCTCGACGCCTAGAAGGTGGATCCGAGCCAGGTTGGGCCGCGGCAGGCCGGCGGACGCGCCGCAGCGCGTCACCTTCGAGCCACACGCCTTTCGACAGGACACCGGCAATCCGGGTCGTGTGACGGATGTCGTCGACGGGGTTCGCGTCGAGCAGGAGCAGGTCGGCCCGCATGCCGGGTGCGATGCTGCCGACCTCGTCATCGATGGAGAAGAAGCGCGCGGGCTGAAGAGTTGCAGCTTCGATCGCCTCCAACGGCGTGAGCCCACCTCTCACCAGCAGCTCGAGCTCGGTGTGCAGGCTGAACCCGGGAATCGCGAGCATGATCGGCGTGTCGGTGCCAGCGCCCATGGGGACGCGCGCCCGATGCATGCGATCGACGAGAGAAAGGCTCCACTCGGCCCTCGTGAGATCCCGCTTCTCCCGGGAGTCGCGAAAACCCCTTCCCGACTCGCTCCACTCCACGCGCACGGCGTCGGGCAGAGCGCGCAGAGCGGTGTACCAATCGTCGCGTCGGTACACCCGGGCCAGGTGGACCGCGTTCAAGCGCAGCGTCGGAACCTGCATGGTGTCCCGCATGCTGGCGACGGCGTCGTTGCAGTTCGACTCGTCGATGTTGGCGAACGCCCGCGGGCGCTGGGTGGCGTGGAGTGAGCGGCGCACCTGGTAGCCGCTCTCGCCGTTCGGAGATTGAATCCGCCGAAGTCGCTCGCGGAGGAGCGATTCGGCGTCGGCGGCACATGCGAACTCGACGTTGCGCAGGTGTTCGAGGGAATCGATGCTAGGTCCCACTTCGGTCGCCGTCATCGACAGGGGGACATGGGCGGCGATCGGTAGACCGCGCCGCTTGGCGGCCGCCGCCAACGCGGCGAAGACCTCGGGCTCCACCATCTCGTAGATCTTGATGAAATCCGCTCCCCGTCCGGCGAGGTCGGCGACGACCGCATCGGCGACCTCGGAAGAGGGAACGCTCGTGCCGATCTCCGGGCGCCCGTTGCCGTCGTAGACGACGAGCTCGCCATCGAGGAGCGGGCCAGCCACGAAGATGCGCGGCGCAGGCAGGTCGAGCGCCTGGGCGCGCTCGCGCACCGCCGTGACGTGCTGGATCTGTCCACCCGTGTCTCGCACGCTCGTGATGCCGTAGGCGGTGAACAGCCCGAGCATCGCGTCGGTCATTCGCGGGTCGTAGGTCAGGTGAACGTGCGCGTCCCAGAGGCCCGGGATGAGGAACTTTCCCGAACCGTCGATGATCCGCGCACCTGGCGCGGGAGGTTTCTCGCTGCCGCCGGCGGAGACGATCGTGCCGTCCTCGACCACGACCTGGGACACGGCGCGCACACCGTGGACAGCGTCGATCACTGTCACATCTCGAATCACGACCGCGCGCCGCTCCTCGGCACCCGCCGAAGCCGCCACTCCCGCCCCGATCAGCACGCAGAAAATCCAGCCCAACTTGGGAAGCATCGTCCCCATGTGGGTCATTGGGTCTCGGTGAGCACGCAGTGGGTGCCCTGGTAGATCGTCGGGATGCACTTGTTGCAGTGGATGCAAAGGGAGCGTGTGGCGCTGCCGTTCTGGTAGCGGAGGGGGAGATCGGGCTCTCGAAGCAGCGCCCTGCCCATGGCGGCGAACTCGAAGCCCTCCTCCATGGCGAGCTCGAGGGTTTCGAGATCGTTGATGCCCCCGAGCAGGATCAAGGGCATCGAGAGCGCTTCGCGGAACTGACGCGCGTACGGGAGGAAGTACGCCTCCTCGAAGGGGTAGGTGCGGAAGAAGAAGCGCCCGAAGAGCCGGAGGCCCCACTTGACGGCGCTCGGCATGCTCTCGGCCATCTCTCGCAGTGGCGCTTCGCCGCGGAACAAGTACATGGGATTCTGCAGCGAGCTCCCGCCGGTGAGCTCGATGGCGTCGAGCGCACCGTCGCTCTCGAGCATCCGTGCGAAGCGCACGCTCTCTTCGACCCAGAGGCCCCCCGGCACGCCGTCGTCCATGTTGAGCTTGGCGATGACGGCCAGCCGTGTTCCGACGGCGTCGCGAACCCCGCGCACCACCGCCCGCGGAAAGCGGGCGCGATTCTCCAGCGATCCACCGTACTCGTCGTCGCGCCGGTTGAGCCCGGGGCTCAGGAACTCGCTCAACAGGTAGCCGTGACCGAGATGGAGCTCGATGGCGTCGAGTCCCCCTTCGAGCGCAACCCGTGCGGCGTCGGCGAACTCCCGGGTGATTCGCTCGATGTCGCCTCGATCCAACGGGTTCGTTCGGCGCATGGCGAGCGGGCTGAAGATGCGGGACGGTGAGCGCCCGCGAGCTCCGGTGGTACTCGCCACCGCGCCGGCGTGCCCGATCTGGGCCGAGATCGCCGCGCCCTCGGCGTGGACGGCATCGGCGATCCGCTGCAGACCGGGAATCGCATCCCTACCGAGGATCATTTCGTTGGGCGCCCCGCATCCCTCCGGAGAGACCGCGCAATAGGCGATGGTCGTCATGCCGACGCCACCCCGGGCCATGCGCGTGTGGAAGTCGATCAGGGCGTCGCTCACGACATGTTCGGAGGTCATTCCTTCGAACGTGGCCGCCTTGATGATGCGGTTGCGGAGCGTCACGGAACCGAGCTGGGCTTCCGCGAAGATTTCCCGCTTGCGGCCCGGACTCGGTCTGCGCTCCCGGAGGCTCTCCGAAATTGCACTCATTGCTGCTCCTTCGCTGGTCGAAACATCTGCAAATTTCGCGAAATCGGCTTCGACGCGGATGTTACGCTGGCGCGGCCGCGGCAGCATCGACGGGGGAATCCGGTGGGCTACGGCCTCGAGCCGCCCACGGTCGAAGAAGACCGGCAGGAACTCATCCTGGCAGCCGACGAAGGTCGCCTACGTGACGGGTTCGGCGATCGCGATCGATGGCGGTCAGACCGGCTGATCGGCCCTTTCACTCGCCCACGAGGACTCGGCGCGCCAGGTCGGTGTCCATGTACTCCTTCCACTCGACGACCTTGCCGTCGCGCGCGCGCAGCAGGAAGTGGTACGACTGCTGATAGAGATCACCGCGGAAGGTCTTGCCCTCGCTGGTGGCTTCGATGGCAACGCGGTCGCCCTCGGCCGTCAGCGACGTGATCGTGAACTTCAGGCCGTCGGGGAAGAGGTTCAGGACCTCGGGCATCCCCGTCAGCGCTTCGGCCTTGGTCTTGGTGCCGCTGAAGGGCAGCGTGCCCGGAATCGCGACCACGACATCTTCTGCATACAGCTCGTCGACTTTGGCGACATCCGCGCGCGACAGCGCGTCCATGAAGACTCCCGCGAGTTCTTTGTTCTGTTCTTCGACGGCACCCATCGCTCCGCGCTCCCGAAGTGAACGAGCCTGGATTGGCTCGGGTCGCCGAGCATATCACGAGGGTCCGCCAGCTCGTCGGCGCTCGGATGAGCTTCTCTGCGCGACCCAGTGAGTCGAGATGCCACACGGCTCGCGCCCCAGGAACGAGGACGTGAAGGAAGCCTGTCTGTTCCGCGTCGTGGCGCGCTGACCCACGCCAGCAGCGTTTCGCGGGCCTCGCACGCGCCGAGTCTACGGCGCCTCCACGATGCGATTCACCCCGAAGCGATCCTCGCCGCGCACCAGCAGGCAGGGCGGAAGGGACGGGTCGAAGATCACCGGGTGGAGATAGGTGAGAGGGATGCGGATGCGCTGGTCGGGGGTGCTGTAGCGCATGCCCATGGCGACGCGTTCGGCAGTGCCTGGGTTGTGACTCGCGTGCCAGAGCTTGCCGTTGAAGAGCACGAACTCGCCGTCGCTGACGGGGACGCGCATCACCGTGGGCTGAGCGTCGAGCTCGGGGTTGGCGCGCTGGAGCTCTTCGAGCATCTGGTCGTCGTCGACCATCTGGGTCAGGTCCAGGCCGTGCTTCTGCTGATAGTCCTCGGGAGTCGTCTTGAATCGATGCGAGCCGGGCAGGATCTTGAGCGCGGTTTCGGGCGTCACGTTTTGAACGCCCAGCCAGACGCTGATGCCGTGCCAGTAGTCGTACTCGGTATCCGTGTGCCACAAGAGGCGTTCCTTCGGCGCCTGCTCGAAGCGGATCCCACCCCACTGGATCAGGTCCTCCCCGAGGAGTTGTGCCACGCGATCGACCACTTCGGGCCGTCGACCGACCTTCGCGAGCGAAGGCGACAGCGTGTGGAGACTCTGGAACCACGGCGTGTCCGCGTAGTAGCAGTCGCCATCACGGACGTCCGCGGGATAGAAATAGCCCCGAGACTCCCCGAAGCAGCGCGCGAGCTCGGGTTCGAGCGCGCGCGCTTCACCCGCTTCGAGCAGCGGGAACGGGCCCACCCAGCCTTGGTGCTCGAATTGGTCGAGCTCGGCCGCGCCCAGTCGGAACATCCCTATTCGATCTCTTCATACAGGGCGCGGCGTTCGGCGGGCATCGCGGCCAGGAACTCCTTCGCCTCGTCGGCGGGCAGCGTTTTGATCCGTCCATCTTCGTGTTGCACGGACACACCACCCTGACGCCACATCTTGAGGCGCTTTGCGCGCACCTCGCGCTCGGGGTGACAGACCAGGTTGCACGCGCTGCACATGATGTTCGTCTTCCCCTCCTGCGGGGGGAAGACGAAGCCGCCGGGTACGGGGGGGCGCTTCGCGGCGGCGCCGGCCATTTTCATGACCGCGGGCAGCAGCTGCTCGTCGTCGTCGGGGAGCTGCTGGCGGCCGGGGCCCCAGGAGCCCCACTTGCCATCGGCGGCGAGCCCGGCCGTGCCGTTCATGTGCATTGCGCAGCGAGCGTGGTGGAGGCGGGTCGAGTACTTGTGGTGGTCGGACTCCCCCATCGTCACGCTGGTGAAGTCGTCTCGACTCATGAACTTCGTCGGGCAGACGGATCCGCACCAGTTGCACTCGTCGCAGTAGTTGGCCTCGGGGGGCAGAACCGGTGTCGGTGCCAGGGCTGCCGTCGTGACCGTTGCGCCGAGT
>JABSQW010000142.1 GCA_013215605.1 Myxococcales bacterium | reverse complement strand
GGAGGATAGCACGGACTGACCATCAGTACCAGGTAGAATATATATCTCATGAGTAATACGGACACACCGGTAGGTGTGGGGGTCAGTGGGTGTAGGTACTGGTATGGGTGGGTATAGGGGATATTGGATAACACCGCCTCTCCCCCTGTATATAGGGAACTCCTGGAGTATAACCATAAGACCCTGGGACTGTACTATATATGTAACTCCCCTAGTATAGGTACACCGGGGTACTCCGTGGAACACAACCGTCAGTACACTCAGTTCCCACTAGTACCGTACGGGTAAGCACTGACCAGTAAGAAGATACTAACACTGACGGTACTGGTAAGGAGTATAGGGTATAGGGGACGGAGGGTAGAGGGAGGGGGGACACTGGGGCACCCGTACAGTACCCACACCCAGGGGATCTGTATATATAGTATCAGGCATGGGGGGTGTTGGTAGTGGCCCCCGGGGGTACAGTATACGGTACTACTGGTCCCCTACCTCTGTACCCCCTAGTATTCCCCTGGTTCTCCGTGTTGGAATCAGTATTCTATTCACAGACTCACCAGAGTATACCAACACTGAGATGTAATGCTCAACCCATAGGGGAGTACCGGGGGGTACCCTGGGGTATACTGGTCCTAGGGTACGGGTTGTACAGTAAGAAGATCCGTATACCCTAGTGTTGGTATCCTATAACTGTAGGGGGAAATACCGGTACCCGGAGGGAGTATACCGTAGGGGGGGTAAGGGGGTCTGGCAGTGGGTACCGGGTATACAGGGATATTCCCCCCTATACAGTTAGCTATTAACCGGAATGCATGTTATCCAGTATCCCCTATAGGCCACAGCCCCTGCCCTGGCCCTCCGGGCCCCCCACCCTATCGGGTGTTACTATGTTATGACCGAGTTACCTGCGGGTAACGAGGGAGTACCCGGAGTACCGGTACGAGCGGTAGGGAGTACGGTACGGAGGGGGGGGGGTAGGGGAACAGATGCCGGGCATTACCCCCTCTACCGGTACTAACCCTAGGTAACCTAAATCCCCCCCCACTACGGCCACCTCCCGGTGTCCTCCCTACTGGTAAGGAGTACAGGGAACGAAGTGATACGACGGAGACCCAGCGGGGTCGAGGGAGTACCTCCGGAGGTGAGGGTACCGAGACGGAGGAGGGGGTATCTGGCAGGGGTCAGGGGATGTATCCATAGGTATGGTATATCAGTGTCTAGTGTTGTAACTTTACAGGCACTATACCCCCCCCTCACCCCCAGTACACCCCCTGGTACTGGTGGTTCGGGGACACTTCGCTGCAGCTCAGTGTTACTATGCTATGACCGAGGTACCAGCCGGTACCGAGGGAGTACACCCGGAGGTGCCTGTGGGTACCGTAGGGTGGGGTATAGGGGATACTAAGGCATGCAATACCAAGCACTACCAGTACAGGTACTACCGGTATATACGGGTAATACCCCTGAATACCCCTACCCCTATACCGGAGATACCAACCCCATGTACGGGTAAATTCCCTTGTATACCACTGGTACCGGGTATAGGGGTACACACGCCACTACACCCTGGTACTATAGGGAGGTACCACCCGGGGGATACAGGGTATTACCGCTACTGCTGGTACCCGGGGGTATGGGTGTACTAGGGGTATCCCCGTCCCTG
>JABSQW010000141.1 GCA_013215605.1 Myxococcales bacterium | reverse complement strand
CCTCTCCCCTGGGACGTTCTCTCGAACCCGGCACCGATCCACCGCTCTCGCTCGCGCCGATCAGCCGAGTGAGAGCTCTCGGGCCGTTTCCTCGAGAAAGCGGATGACGGCGTCCTGGCTGCCGGCGTTCGCCATGTCCTCGAATCCGCGCATCACGACCAGCCGATCGACTCCCAGGTCCTCGAAGCGCCGCGCGGTATCCGCGTCGACAGGCCCGGGCGGCGTTATGGAGATCTCGAGCTTTCCGAGCGCGGTCGGGCGATCGACCTGCTTGGCGGTCTCCTCGAGGTTGCGAAGCTGCGCCGCGGTGGCGTCGACGTCCTGGAAGAAGCCGTACCAGCCGTTGCCCTGGGCGACCGCGCGACGCAGGGCGGGTGGCGACATGCCCCCCACGTGGATCGGCGGATGCGGCTTCTGGACCGGAAGCGGTCGCGACTGGATGCCCGAGAACGACGTGAACTGGCCGTCGAAGGCGGGCTGGTCCTGGGTCCACAGCGTCCGGATCACTTCGATGTGCTCCGTCACGCGCGGCCCGCGCTCCGCATAGGGAATCCCGAGCGCCTCGAACTCGCCCTCGACGTAGCCCACGCCCAGACCGAAGAGGAGCCGCCCCTTGGAGAGCACATCGATGCCGGCGAGCTCCTTCGCCAGCACGATGGGATCGCGCTGGGCGAGCAGGATGATCCCCGAGCCGATCTTGATCTTCTCCGTCTTGGCCGCGACGAAGGCCAGGGTCGCGATCGTGTCGAGAAAGGGCGAATGGGGAGGAACCGGCGAGGGCGCCTGCTGGGGATCGATCAGGACGACGTGCTCACCGGTCCAGAGCGACTCGAAGCCCACGGCTTCCGCCGTCGTGGCGAGTCGCTCGATTGCGTCGGGGTTGTCGAAGGCCCCGACGTTTACACCGAAGTATCCAATGTCCATTCCGCGCCTCCTGGTCGACGATCATCTCACGGCGGAGCGCCCCGTGCATACCCGAGTCTGGGTTCGCGGGTTCTCGAGTTCGTGGACGCTGTGTAGACCAGGGGATCTACGCGTCGAACACGGACCGACCGGCACCGATGGGAACGGCCTCGGGATAGACCTCGGCAAGCGCACGATTGAGCTCTGGGGCATCGAGCCGATCGAGATCGAACCGAAAGTCGACGCCTCGCTCCGCGAGGGCGGCGTCGAAGATACGCGCGACGTCGTCGAGGGAGAGCGTGTCGCACTCGACGGAGCGACGCTCCTCCTCGGTGCGGTAGACGGATGCCTTCCACAGCACGCTGACCCGGAAGCGACCGAGCGGCGCGCGGTAGACCACTTCGCCGCGGTCCGTGACCGTCCAGTCGCCGCTGCCGTCGTCGGTGGGCGCCAGCTCCGCGGCCGCAGTCACGAGCTGCGTACCCGCCTCGAAAGGCCCCACGGGCTCCACCTGGTGGAACATTCCGTGGTTGTCGCCGACCAATGAGGTGTTCGCCATGTCACCGGCGTGCCGGTGTGGCGGCTTTGCGGGACCGTCGGGCCAGTAGGAGAGCCCCCCGCCTTCGACGTCGTTCATCCACCAGATCGCCGTCGCCTGGACGATCGACCAGCGGTCGAACAGCCCGGACCACAGCATTGCGCGCAACAGCCACATCGGGGTGTTGGCGCGGCTGCGACCCCGAAACATCGGATTGTCGGTGTGCGCGGGGCCACTCTCCGAGATGGCGGCCATGATGTTGACGTAAAGGCTATGGGGAACGATCACCTCTGCGCCGTAGAAGTTCCGCGCCGCTTCGATCACCCGCTCGTCGCACATGAAGAGATTCGAGCCCTCCACCGCGAGGTCCGCATGCACCCAGTCGTTCTGGAACCACAAGGGACTCGTCACCGCGTTGGGGTCGCCCACATTTCGGTACCAGCCACCGAGCGGTGTGTACGGTGCGTTGCGCTCGAGGAGCCCGACGACGGCATCGAGATCGCCGATCGCGTCGCGAAGCAGAACGGGCGGTTGCGAATACGTGAGCATACTCCCAGCATACCTTCTCTTTCGATTCGGCGACATGAAGCTCTCGAGTCGTGTACCCAAGGGGAACCCGCCCGTCGGATCGACCGGGCCAGCAATTGACTCCCGGGCGCGCTCGGAGGATCCTGGCTCCAGCAGGAAGAAGTCGTCATGAAGCTCGTTGCGAAGGTGGATGTAACGGCGCTGCCGGCACCGACCCACGAGGCCTACTTCAATTTCATCCAGACCTTCTGGGATCACGGTGGACTTCGAGAACTCGGACCTCTCGGAGCGCGAGAAGATGACGCCCCGATTCGCGGACTCCCTCAAGGTCGACCCGCAGGGGGTGAGCGAGGAGTTCCTCGAGGATCTCAAGAGCGCGACCCGTGCACACCGAACGGGAGCCCGCCGGACGGCCCCCGGGCCGGCGGTTGACTCTCTGCCGTGCTCGGAGGACCCTGGCATCTTCATGGATTGCTGTTCATGATCCGACGCGCCCTCGATGCCACCCAGCAGCACCGGTCTCGCTGAGCCCGCCCCGGCAGTGGCGACGAGCCTTCGGCAGCGACTGCTCCTCCTCTCCGGGGGCCTCTTGGCGAGCGGTCTCCTGGGATGGACCGCGCTCGCGCTGGCGGAGTCGCTACTCGGCATCCGCGACCCGGAGTTCCGCTACGAGAACAAGCTCGACATGTGGCGGCTCGACCGCGACGTCGGGTTCGTCAACGCACCGAGCTTCGAGGCCTACGCCTGGGGAACCGTGGCGATTCGCACCGACGCCCGCGGGTTTCGCACCCGGCGCGGCGGTCCGTTGCCCACCAGCGGGCCTCGCATCGTAGGGATCGGAGACTCCGTGATGTGGGGAACGGGCGTGGACGCCGCCGACTCGCTGCTCGGCCAACTGGAAGCGAGGCTCCGCCGCGATGGACCGGTGCACGCCATCAATGCGGGAGTCGTCGGCTACTCGTCGCTCCAGTCGCTTCGCTTCCTCGAGAAGTTCGTGCTGCCTCTCGAGCCGGACGTCGTCCTACTGAATTTCTGCAACAACGATCTGCTTCCGACCGAAGATCCGTTCGGCAACGTGCGAGCGATCCACGCCGAATACCTCCGAGAGCTGCTCGCGCGGGTGGGGGAAGGCCTCGACGCCGCGGAACGCCGGAGCGCACAACAGACGATTGCGCTGCTGAACTCGAACTCGCCGGTCTGGCCGCAGATCGAGGCGTTCGAGATGCCGCGCAGCACGCGCGACGCGATGGTGCGGCTTCTCGTGGAGCGCCCCATCGTTCGGATGGTCTCGCTGGTGCGGGCCACCGGTGGCCGGATGCTGGTGCTGATCATCCCCCCGCGAAGTGGCGGGTCGAACTTCGCGCGAAGCGCCCGCAGCCTCTCCCGGAGCGTCCGGAAGGCCGGTGGCGAAGTCGTCGACTTGACCGCACACCTCGCTCTCGAGCCACGGAGGCGTTCGGAGGCCGAGCCCGTCTGGTTCCCGCTGCTCCCGGCTCTCGAGCGAATCCTGCGTTGGCGCGGCATCCAGGTCGCCCACACAGGACGCGACTTCCTGGACTTCGTCCATCCCTCGCGGCGGGGTAACGCCGTCGTCGCGGACCGCATCGCCGAGCACTTGCGCGCCGCAAGTTGGTGGACTCCGGGATGTGACAGGCCGGAAGGCTGTTCGCCCGCGGCCCTCTAGAGACGAAGGGAAGAAGGGAAGGTAGGCGCGAACCCGCCGTGGCGGAGTCGATCTCAGTGCTCGCCCTGTTTCGGCCGCTCGCTCGTGAGCGCCTCGAAGATGTCGAAGTCCGCCGCCATGGGGATCACGCCGTAGTCGGCGACGTAGCGCTCGTAGTGGCGCATCAGGCGGGAGAAGGTCTCCGGTTCCCGCTTCCTGAGGTCCTCGAGTTCGCTCGAGTCCCGCGCGATGTCGAAGAGCTTCCAGGTGCCGTCGCCCGAGGGCGCACTGGCATTGACGAGCTTGTGGTTCCCCTGGAACAGCGCCCGTCCCACCATCAGCTCGTAGCCGATCACCGCGTCCGCCTCGTGGACGCGATCGCGTTCCCCGCGCAACACCGGCAGCATGCTGACCCCGTCGACGCCGTGGCGACCCGCGGCCTGCGGGTCGGCGGCGACGCCGATGAGTTCGAGGAGCGTCGGTACGAGGTCGGTCGCGAAGGCGAAGGCGTCGCTGCGGACACCGCTCTGGATGCGACCGGGGGCGCGGACGATGAAGGGAACCCGCATGCCGCCCTCGGCCGGCGACCCCTTGTAGGACCGCAGATGCACGGCTCCGAGCTGGGCCCACTGGGGCCCGTAGCTGGGAAAGGAGCCCGGCCCGCCGAGCTCATCGGCTGCCTTGCGGGGATAGCGGTCGCTGTACCAGGCCAGTGCGCGGGGGCTCAGATTCGGCTCCGAGGGGTCGGGGCCGTTGTCGGAGACGAAGACCACGATCGTGTCGCGCAGTGAGCCCCGTTCCTCGAGGTGCCGCAGGACGCGCCCGATCTCGCGATCCATGTCCTCGGTCATGGCCGCGTAGGCGGCCATGCGGCGGCTCTCCCGCTGGCGCCGCTCGGAGGAGAGCGTGTCCCAGGCCGGAACGGACGGGTCGCGCGGCCGCTCGGGGGCATCGGCGGGGAGCAGGCCGCGCTCGCGCAGGCGCGCGTGCCGCGCCGCGCGAACGACATCCCAGCCGACGTCGTAGCGGTGCGCGTACTTGTCGAGGAGATCCTGGGGGGCGTGGTGGGGCCAGTGGACGGCCTGGAAGGAGAGAACCGCGAGGAAGGGCTGCGCGGCCCGGGGTTTCGCGTCCAGTCCCGCGAGTAGCTCGTCGACGAAGAGTGCGCTCGAGAAGCCGGTCGGCCGCTCGATGCGCTCGCCGTTCCGCGTGAACGTCGCCACCGGCAGGATGGGGGCGGGTCCGACGTCGCTCCAGTTGTCCGCGGACCCGTCGAGCAGCGCGAAGCTCCGCGCGAAGCCCCGGGCCGACGGCCACTGCGTGGGCTGCATCCCGAGGTGCCACTTTCCCGAGAACACGCTGTGGTAGCCGGCGGACGCGACCCACTCGGCCAGGGTGAACACCCGGTCGTTGAGGAAGCCCTCGTAGCCCGGCGCACCGACCTGATTGGGTGTCAGGAACTCGCCCATGCTGCCGAGCCCGTTGCGGTGGTTGTCTACGCCCGTGAGCAGCATGGCGCGACTCGGCGAGCAGGTGGCCGCGGTGTGGAAGTTCGTGAGCTGAACCCCCTCGGCAGCCAGCCGGTCGATGTTGGGCGTCGCCACCTCGGCACCATAAGCCCCGATATCGCCGAATCCGAGATCGTCGGCAATGAGGATCAGGACGTTGGGGCGCGCGGCTTGCTGCGCCACCGGTTGCGACGCCGCACAGCCGGTGAAGAGGACCCCGACAACCCCGGCCCACGCGCGAACGCCTCGCATCGATCTCTCCTCGGGCCGGAGTCATCGCCGGCTCTGCAGACTACCAGCCAACACGGCTGCCGCCACGTGATCCGGCGGTTCAATGGCTATTCTGTGGTTCGATGGATGCCGGGAGGACACTTCGAAACCTCGTATCGGCTCCCCTCGCGCTCGCCTACGTGTCGGTGGGAGTCGCCTGGTTCGCCGCGAATCTGGACGACGCACCCGACTACGGGGACTCGCGGACGTACCTCGAGCAATCAATGACGTGGGAAGTCGAAGGACACCGGGGATTCCTCTACCCGATTGTGTTGTCCATTGCGCCGCAAACCCGGCTTACCGAGTTCCACACCATCCGCCAAGCCCACAGAACGAGGCGGTCGGGCGCGCCGCCGCGGGGTCGACGAGCAAAGCGCGTCGCACGCCTG
>JABSQW010000140.1 GCA_013215605.1 Myxococcales bacterium | reverse complement strand
CGCGAAACGCGTGGGAGACGAGGTTGCGATACGTCGTGTGCTCGCGGCCGTCCTTGCCGAGCAGGATCTCGCCCATGTACGGACCCATGCCCTCCTGGTTGCAGCGCGCCGAAAACGTCTCTTCGTCTGTGAGAACCTGCTCGGCGATCTCGCGGGTAAAGAAGTGGACGGTCTCGCGGCCCGCGTGGTCGGGCAGCCTCACGGGGCCGTGTCGTCTGCCGGCTCGCCAGGCGGGGAGGGGATCGAGGGTCCCCATGTCGAACTGCCGCAGCTCTTCGGGTATCTCGGGCGAATCGGAGGGAGATCGTTTGCTCATGGCTCTGGCACCTGGAGGTCGCGAAGGCTCGAGGGACGCCGCAGTGTACCACCAGCCGCTCGAGCGCCCGTGCGGAGGTCATCATCGTCTTCGAGCGGCGAAGCCACCCGGGTCGAGCCGGCTGTGCGAATTCGGCCCAAGGCCGAGGCGGGGAGCCGCGGACTAGAACTCCAGCTCGAGCATCACGCCGTAGTTCCTCGCACGCAGGGGAGTCTCGTAGACCGGGCCGCGCAAGCGCAGGTCGAAGCGGTGCTTTCCGTACGACGCCGCGCTCGAGATCCGAAAGCCACTCTCGTAGTCGAGAGCGACGTGGCGTGCGATCCAGCCGGGCTCGGCGGGCAACGCGTCGATTCGGGCGAGGATGTCTCGGCTGCGCTGTTCGGGCGGATCGGCTGCGCTGCCTGGTGCGGCAGCGCTCGCCGCGCGAGACGGTTCGCCGAGCGCGACAAGAATGAGCGCGAGGGCGCTCAGAAGAACGCCAGCGAACTTTCGGAGCATGGGTGCCCCCCCCAGGTTCACGTGCGGCCACGCTGTCCGCACTCCCGGACAGCCTCGTCGTGACCCCGCTCACGGATGGCGCTCCGTCGCGATTCCTTCTCGTGAGCTGTGATGAGCGAGTTGCGAGAATTGCCAACGCACACTCAACTCGCTGTGAAGCGCTTCACAGCCACGAGAAAAGAGAGCTCGGTTCGGGAGGGTCGAGAACCCGAGCTGCCGCTGGAACGCGCCTGGACCTCACCGATCGGGTACGCCCTGCGCCCGAGCAGCGACTGCCCTGGGAACGGCCGGCGGTGGCACGGCGTTCGTCGCTAGGGACCGTCAGCCACGGCGTCGTCGAGCCCTGCCTGGCGAAGCAACGAATCGCGCATTCGCCGAAGGCCGAGGGCGTCCGGGTTTGCGCGAATGCCCTCCGACAACGCCTCGAGCGCGTCGTACCAGAGGCCGCTCGCTGCCAGGGCGCGGGGTGTCCGATCCGGCGCGGTGTCTCGGCTTCGCGCGATCCCTCCGATCGACACGCGGTCGCGCGAGGGGCGATCGGGGTCGACCACCAGCGTGACCGACCACTGGTACTCGACATCCTCCAACAGCGAGACACCGTGATCGCGCAGGTCGATGCGCTGAATGCCGGCGGCCTCGGGCACCGGCAACCGCGCCTGCAACAAGGGCTCGATGGCTGCGCTCCCGATCAAGGTCAGCTCGAACCGGGTGTCTGCCGGGGCGGACCCATCCACGAACCAGAACAGGGTCGGCGACTCCGACGTCGTGAGACCGATGTGGTCGAGCGGTGCGAGCACCAGGGGCTCGGGCAGCTGGATGCCGGCCGACCGCATACCTCCGCCTCGACGCACGCGTGGATGCCCGCGGCGAGGCGGAACATAGACCAGCTCTTCCGCCGGGTTCGACGCTTCCTCGGCGATGGGTTCGGACTCTGCCTCTGCACCGGTGGACGCATCGGAAATGGTTTCGGAGGATGCCTCGGCGTCAGATTGCAGCGGCTCGTCCTGCTGTGCTGCAGCCGGAGACAACGCCAGAAAGACGACGATGCAGACTCCCGCGAGTTCCTGGAACGCTCTGCGCATGGATCGACCTCCCTGACCGAAGTCTCGAGGATTACTCATGTCGAATAACGATTTGTGAAGCCCGTCACAGCCTGGACTCCTCTTTCTCGGTCGCCGGTAGTCGCGCGGTCCGCGAGAGACGGTACACCCCGATCGGCTCGGTCCTGCCGCGAGCGGCAATGAGCCCGATCGACTCGGCCCCGGGCAGGGGACCCACTATCGCCAGCGTTCGTTCGCTCACGAGGATGCGGCAGGGCTGCTTCTCGAAGTCGTGCTCGACCTCACGCGTCTGCTCGAGACGCGCGGCCGTGACGACCACGTCGCCCATCACCGTGTATTTGAGTCGCTGGCTGCTGCCCAGGCACCCGGCCACCACCGTGCCGCTGTCGATTCCGATCCGCACCGCTGTGGTGGGCAGGCCCGCGCCTGCGTTCGCGCGGTTCAGTGCGTCGAGTGCATCGGCCATGGCGAGTGCGCAGTCGGCGGCGCGACGCGCGTCGGCGGCGATGTCTTCTCGACTCGTTCGCGCGATGGGGACGCCGAAAGTCGCCTTCAGGCCATCGCCGAAATAATCATCGACCACCCCGCGCGCGTGCTCGACCTCGCGAGCCATCGCCTCCATGAAACGGTTCGTCCACTCCATGAGTGCAACCGGGTCGAGCTTCTCGGCATGCGCGGTGGACCCGACCATGTCCACGAAGAGCACCGTGGCCTCCAGCCGCTGCGCCAGCGGTCGTCCGCCGTCCGTGAACTCGGCGCGCTGCGCCCACAACTCGTCGGCCACCGCAGGCGCCACGTGTCGCGAGAAGAGGCCCATCAGCTGCGCGCGATCCGTGCGCTCGCGGTTCGCAATCCAGAAGGCGGTGGCTCCGCTCCCCGCAATGGCGCCAAGCAGGGGCGGAACCAATGGGATCCACCAGCCGCTGAAGAACGCAAAGCCTCCACCCCCCAGCAACCCGAGCCCGAGGCCGAGGCCGGCAGCCAGGCGTTTCGGCGTGGATCCACTCGTCGGCCCGACACCCGAGACCACCAGGCAGCCGATGATCGTAAACAGCATTGTCAGTGCCGCTGCAGCGGGCGCCGAAGGCGAACGAAGCGGACGCGACCGACCGGACGCATAACGAAGAAGCTGGTCGACCTGGTGAGCGTGCAGATCCACTCCGGGCTTCGTCCCCAGGGGCGTCGGCCAGAGATCGGGAAGGCTCTCGGCATTCGAGCCGAGGAGCACGACGGCATCGCGCAGGACGGCGGGGGCAATCTCGCCGCGGAGCAGCTCGCCAAACGTAAAGGTGGGAAAGTCGCTGCGCGCGTAGTCGATCAGGTACTGGTAGCCGGCGACATCGACCCCCGCATAGCCTCCGAAACGAGATGAGAGGGGAGCGAGTGTCGTCGGACCCAGCCGGAGCCAGTCCGGATTCGACGGGTCGGGCCGTGGCCTGCTGCCGGAAGCCGACAGTGCCAGCAACGCGAGCCGCAGCGAGAAGGAGGTCTCGACTTCGTGGACTCCGTCATCCTGGTACAGCAGGCCGCGGCGGATCGTCTCGTCGCGATCGTCCATGGGGAAATCGTTGAAGCCGACGCGACCGGCCTGTTCCAGGACGGGAGGTCCGCCCACACCCCCCGTTCGAGCATCGCCGAACTTGCGCACCCCGACGATTCGCGGGTCGGCGCGCAGGGCTCGCTCGAGCACGGCCTCGCCCGGAGGGACGGGTAAGTCGCGGTACCAGTCGATCCCGATCGCCGCCGCCTCGCTCTTGGACAGGCGGATCAGGGCCTCACCGAGCACACGGTCGCTGACGGGCCAGTGACCCAGTTCTCCGAGGTCCTGTTCGCGAAGCTCGATCACGACGATGCGCGGGTCGCCGGCTTGCTCCTCTCTCGACGACGCTCGGATCCAGGCGTCGTAGAGCGCGAGCTCCGGAGCCTCGAACGCACCGATTCGCGCGAGCCCGAGAATGACTCCAACGGTGAGCGCGGCGATCCACGAAACAACAGTGGGTCGTGACATGGACCGCTCAGCCTACCCCGAAGCCCCCAGGACAGGACACAAAGGTTCGGGTGGGTGAAGAATTCGTTCCCGCTGACGACGAAGGAAACGGGTGAGGCGCCGTGCAAGCGCGCAATACGGTCACGGCCAGCTCAGCCCGAGGCGGAAGTGGATGCCGTCGTCCTGCAGATCGGATTCACCGAGCTGCGACAGCGCCTCGAGGCGGTGGCCCCAGTACAGCTCGCCGAAGCCCCAGCGTTCGAGAGTCACCCGTGCGCCCACGCCAACACTGCCGATGGTCTGGGGGGCCGCCTGGCCGAGGGCGAGATCGCGCGGTTCGTTCCAGGAGCGACCGACGTCGGCAAACGGCGCCAGCTCCACGAGCACTCCCGGATCGACTCGTCGATACAGCGGAACGCGCAGCTCGATCGAAGCGGCCAGGCCGTTGTCGCGCACCAGCGTGTTCTCGCGGTAGCCGCGCACCGTGTAGCGACCGCCAACGGCAAACTGCTCGAGGGGCAGCAACGGATCGGCGGCAAGCTGGGTTTCGAAGCGCGTCAGCAGCTGGGCGTCCCACCACGGCAAGCGGCTGGCCCACTGCAGCTGTCCCAGCCACGCGACGAAGCGACCGTCGGGGATGTCACCCGCGTTCGCGGTGGCGCCGAGCACGCCAACCCCCAAGCTGAGCAGGGATCGGAACGCCAGGCTCTGGGTGCGCGTGCGATAGGAAGCGTCGACACCAAAGCGCAGAACGCTCGCCTGGGATTTTCCGTCCTCGTCGTACAGCGTCGGAAGGCCGATGGCCCCATCGAAGAGAAAGCTCTGTGCCCGGCGCCAGTCGGCGCTCACCAGTGCCGCGACCTGGCTCTGCCGCGACCGGTACAGGGGCTGGCGCAATTCGAACGAGACGGACTGCGATTCGCTCTGGATCCCGAGCGACGCGAAGTTCTCGTCGACCACCTGGCCTTCGCTGTATTGGTAGCGGGCTTGGAAGCGCGTATCCCAGACCGTGAAGGGCACCTCGAAGCGGGCCTCGACCTGACGCAGCCCCTCGCTCCCGGTGAAGCGCGCGTGGACGGCGTCTCCCACACCGATCAGGTTCTGAAGTCCCGCGCGGGCCGTGCCGCCCAAAGAACCGATCGACGGGCTGCGGTAGTTGTCGAAGTCGGCGCCCGCGGAGTAGAAGGGCGCCTCCTTCACCACCAGCTCCAGCCTCGAAATTCCCCGCCTGGAAGTGGGCTCGAGCCGCGCCTGGAGCGCTTCGATTCGGGGGTCCTGTTGGAAGACCTGCAATTGCTCCTGGAGCGTCCGGATGTTGAGCACTCCACGTTGCGAGTGGGCCAGACGCGTGCGGAAGTAGCTGGGGCGGAAGCGTCCAGCGACCTCGACGCGGATGTCCCCGAGCTTGCCTTCGACGATCTGCACCTCGAGCACGCCATCGCCGAGCTTCTGATCGGGCAGGGTGGCCCCGGAGGTCGCATAGCCGCGCTCGACATAGGCCAGGGTCAGCCGGTCCCGCAGGCCTTGGAGATCCGCGAAGGAGAGCCGGCGCCCCTCGTAGGGTCGGGCGATCTCCTGCAGGACGGCGCTCGGGATGACGCTATTTCCCTCGATCTCGATCTTGCGGACTTCGACCCCCAGCCGGGTCGAGAGCTGCTCGACGCCCCCCTCCTCCGGAGGCGGAATGGGATAGGGGGGCAGGATCGGCTCGGCGTCGGGCGCCGGCCGCTCCTCGAACGGGGGCAGCGGCTGCCGCTCGTCGCCGGGCCGTTGGTCGGGCAGGATGTGCTGCGCCGTCGCCGGTGCGGCGATGCAGCAGAGCCACAGGCCCACTGCGGCCCAGGTCCCGACGTGGGGCCGCCGGCAGCCAGACCCGCTGCCGTCGGGAAAGCGTCGCAAGCTCCGTGCTTCCGGCGCCTCCGCCAGGCAGCGCGGGGCAGCCTCCACGGGCCTCTTCAACGACGATCGTTCCACTTCAACCTTTCGCGTGCCGCTTCCCGTCCGACCCACTTCTTACAGCCAGTTGTTGATCACGAGAAACGGCGCCCAGTAGTACGGGTGCTGGAACTGCGCGCTGCTCAGCAGTGCCTGCTGGGCCTGCTGGAGAGCGCGGGCCTTGCTGATTGCGGGCGTGTCCAGGGCCTCGTAGAAGCCCACCACCAGCTGCGACGTCGCCTCGTCG
>JABSQW010000014.1:21435-23904 GCA_013215605.1 Myxococcales bacterium | reverse complement strand
GCGAAGGACCCGTTGCCGTCGGTGAAGACACTGACGTTCCAGCCGAGGCGCGCGTCGCGGGCGGTGACGAGTGCGCCGGCGAGCGGGCGGCCGTGGTAGTCGACGACATCGCCCGTGAGCTTCGCCTTGCCGACGAGCGGGGGTTGCGGGGGAGGTGCCGCGGCGGACGGGATCACGACGTCCGGGCTTGCTTCGGTCGTCGGTGCGGACTGCTCTGTGCCTCCCCAGACCGCACAACCCAGAAGCCCGATCAGAAGAAACGTGGTCGACGAATCGCGGAGCCGCATGGCAAATCCTCCCGCGCCGATTCTCTCAGATTTCCAAGCGTTGCGTCGCGCCTCGCCCGGGAGAGGCTCCGCTGCCCACGCCCTGCCAATTCGACAACCATCGCGCGGATACTGATAGGCTGGAGGGTCGGGAGAAGCTGAAATGAAGTTCACCTGGTTCAACTTGATGCCCTGGCCCCACCTGCCGGACGATTTCCGGGAGAAACACCGATCGGTGTGGGTCGACATCTCGAGCGATCTCTATGACCCGCTCGAGGGCAACCGCGTCTACAACGAGTACCTCGATCAGCTCGAGTACGCGGATTCCCTGGGTTTCGATGGCATCGGGGTCAACGAGCACCATCAGAACGCCTACGGGTTGATGCCCTCGCCGAACATCATGGCCGCCAGCCTGGCGCGCCGCACGTCGCGCGCCGCGATCTGCGTGATCGGAAACTCGATCGCGCTCTACAACCCTCCCATTCGAGTGGCGGAAGAGTTCGCGATGCTCGACGTGATCTCGGGCGGGCGGCTGGTGGCGGGCTTCCCGGTCGGATCGCCCATGGACACGAACCACTGCTACGGGCAGATCCCGGCGCTCACGCGCGACAAGTACTACGAGGCGCACGATCTCATCATGCGCGCCTGGGCGGAGAACGAGCCCTTTGCGTTCGATGGCAAGTACAACCAGCTCCGCTACGTGAACTGCTGGCCGAAGCCCATCCAGAAGCCCCACCCGCCCATCTACGTTCCCGGCGGCGGCTCGATCGAGACCTGGGACTGGTGTGCGGAACACGACTACAACTACTCGTACCTCTCCTTCGGCGGCTACATCGCGGGGAAGGCGATGATGGACGGCTACTGGGAGCGCGTGGCCGCGATCGCGCCCGACGAGTCGCCCTACCGCGGAGCCTTCGCGCAGATCATCTGCGTGGCCGACACCGACGCCGAGGCGGAGGAACTCTACGCCGAGCACATTCTCTACTTCTACAACCGCTGTCTCCACGTGGCGCCCGAGTTCTCCGATCCGCCGGGCTACCGCACCGTCAAGACCATACGGGCGGGGAAGCTCGACCAGCTGCGCGCCGAGTCGCAGAAGGTCTTCGCGAATCTCACCTGGGGCGACCTGGTCGACAACGGCTTCGTGATTGCCGGCAGCGTGGACACGGTGCGCGAGCGCTGCGAGGAGATGATCAAGTCGCTGCATGTCGGGCACGTCTTCGGGCTCTTCCACATGGGCAACATGCCGGACTGGAAGACGCGGCGTTCCACGAAGCTGTTCGCCGAGCAGGTAATGCCGGCGCTGCGCGACATCTGGTCGAAGGACTGGAAGGACGACGACCGCTGGTGGATCCACCCCTACGACGAACGCGTCCGAGCCGAGGACTCGCTGCCGGGCGGTGAGCGCGACGCGCATGCGCACCGGATCACGCCGGAGGTCCGCTGATGCAGGAGCGGTCGATCGAGACCCGAAAGGGCATCCGCGTGCGTGTGCGAGAGGCGGGCACGGGACCGCCCCTGGTGTTTCTGCACGGCATCGCCGGGCTGCTCGACGACGAGCCGCTGCTCGATCGGCTGGCCGAGCAGTTCCGCGTATCCGCGCCCGTGTGGCCGGGCTACGGCGAGGAAGGGGGCGAAGAGAAGCTCGAGGACATGCTCGACTTCGCGCTGCACGGCCTCGACGTGCTCGAGGCGCTCGACGTCCCGCGCCCCCATCTCGTCGCACATTCGTTCGGCGGCATGATCGCAGCGGAGATGGCGAGCCTGAACGGCGCGGCGCTCGATCGCCTGGTGCTCCTCGCCCCCTACGGGCTGTGGCGCGACGACGCACCGATCGCCGATGTGTTCGCCACAACCCCCTTCGATCTCCCGAAGCTCCTGTTCGCGGACGTCGAGCAGGGCCAGAAGGCGCTCACGGCGGGCCTCGACTTCTCCCACGACGGAGCCCTCACCGACTTCATGGTGGCCAACGCCAGACGCCTCGGCACGGCGGGCAAGATCCTGTTCCCGATTCCGAATCGACGCCTGTCGAAGCGCCTCTATCGCGTCGCGGTCGACACGCTGATCGTCTGGGGAAGCCGCGACTGTCTGATTCCCCCGGTCTACGCGAGCCATTGGCAGGGGCTGCTGCCGCAAGCGCAGTGTGCGGAGATCGAGGGCGCCGCGCACATGCTCCACGCCGAGCAACCCGCTGCGGTTGCCG
>JABSQW010000014.1:0-21335 GCA_013215605.1 Myxococcales bacterium | reverse complement strand
AACCCCCTTCGATCTCCCGAAGCTCCTGTTCGCGGACGTCGAGCAGGGCCAGAAGGCGCTCACGGCGGGCCTCGACTTCTCCCACGACGGAGCCCTCACCGACTTCATGGTGGCCAACTCGAGACGCCTCGGCACGGCGGGCAAGATCCTGTTCCCGATTCCGAATCGACGCCTGTCGAAGCGCCTCTATCGCGTCGCGGTCGACACGCTGATCGTCTGGGGAAGTCGCGACTGTCTGATTCCCCCGGTCTACGCGAGCCATTGGCAGGGGCTGCTGCCGCAAGCGCAGTGTGCGGAGATCGAGGGCGCCGCGCACATGCTCCACGCCGAGCAACCCGCTGCGGTTGCCGAGACGATCGTCAAGTTTCTGCGAAACGCGGCCTGACGCACCGATCGCGCTCGACGGAGCCCCCGACCGAGAGGGAGATCCGTCTGCCCCCGTGAATCCGCTCAACATCCTCGACGACGGATTCGGCGGGGTCCGAATGGCTGTCTCGAGCCATCGCCTGAAGGCGGGCAGTCGCCCGGACGGAATTGGCGAGCCGGGAGGCGTGTACGACGGCGCCTTCCGTGACGACTACGAGTACGCTTCCGGTCTGGGAGACCTCGACGAGTGCAACGGAATGAGGGTGGACGGTGTGTACGGCTACTACATCACCGACGCCTATCCCTACGTGCTCTCGTGCCTGCAGGGGACCCCCGACCGCTCCTTCAACAAGTGACGGTTCCGAGCCCGTCAGCGGTATCCGCTCAGGGCGCCATCGACCGCTTCCACGTATCCGCCGCCGAACTTGATGGCGTGCACGACGAGCGGCGCCAGTTGGTGGAGAGCCACCCGCTCCCTCCATCCCTCGGCGAGCGGGGTGAGCTCCGCGTAGGCGGCGAAGCAGGCGTCTCCGAATCCCCCGAAGAGGCGCATCATCGCGAGGTCGAACTCGCGGTGTCCGCCGTGGGCCGCCGGGTCGATGAGCCAGTTCTCGCCGTCGGTTCCCACCAGTCGGTTGCCGCCCCAGAGGTCGCCGTGCAGACGTGCTGGCGGCTCGACGGGGCCCCCGAGGTCTGCGAGTCGCGCAGCGATTTCGTGAAGCTCGCGAAGGCTTCGCGCGGAGAGCGCCTTTCCATCCGCGGCCAGTCGGGCGAGTGGCAGCAACCGCTGCGTGGCGTAGAACTCCGCCCAGGAGCCGCAGGGCTCGTTGGGAAGCCCGCGGCTGCCCGTCGAGCGGCGATCTTCGCGGCCGAAGGACGGCGCACCCGTTGCGTGGAGCCGTGCGAGCGCCCGCCCCAACGCCGCCTCGGTGCGCGAGTCGGGGCGGCCCCGCTCGATCCACTCGAGGACGAGGAACGGCGGATCGTCGGAGACCTCGAGGACTTCGGGTAGCGCCAGGGTCGCCGAGTCGCGCAACCACGACAGGCCAGCCGCTTCCGTCGAGAACGCCAGGGGCGCTGGATTCGCATGGGTCTTTGCAAAGACGCGGCGGCCGTCGCTGAGATCCAGGCAGTAGGCGATGGCGACGTCGCCCCCCGCCACGCGGGTGGCCCGCGCGAGCGATGCCCCGAGCGCCGACGCGATCTGTTCCGGCGTCGCCGACATGATCCTCCCGACGCGCGACTGCGACCGGCCGCGTCACGACCCGGCTCCGATCAGACGCCAGGCCTTCTGCAACGACGCGCTATCGTAGCCTGTGTCGTTCCCGCCCCAGGAGTCTCCATGACCGCTCCCAATGAGACGGGCCCCGAACCCCAGTACGAGAAAGTCGTCTCGGGCTACGAGACCTTCCATTTCGCCGAGCCCTTCGCGTGCGAATACGGTGGCGAGCTGCCGGAGCTCACCATCGCCTACGAGACGTGGGGCGAGCTTTCGGACGGGCGAGACAACGCGATCCTGCTCCACACGGGTCTCTCCGCCTCTTCCCACGCCAAGAGCCACGAACGCAATCCACACCCCGGCTGGTGGGAGGAGTTCATCGGGCCGGGGAAGGCGATCGACACCGACCGCTTCTTCGTGATCTGCAGCAACCTGCTGGGCGGCTGCTACGGGAGCACCGGTCCGTCCTCGACCGACCCGCACACCGGCGAGCCCTACGCGAGCGACTTTCCCGTCATCGGCGTCGACGACATGCTGCGCGCCCAGCTGCTGCTCCTCGACCACCTCGGCATCGACCGCCTCTACGCCTCGGTCGGTGGCTCGCTCGGTGGCATGCAGTCGCTGGCCCTGGCCGCGTTGGCGCCGGGCCGGGTCGCCCGCTTCGCGAGCATCTCGGCAGCGGCGTGCGCGCACCCGCACTCGATCGCCATGCGCTACGTGCAGCGGCGTGCGATCCTGTGCGATCCGGACTGGCGCGGCGGCCGCTACTACGGGTCGAGCTTTCCGCATCGCGGCCAGAGCGTTGCGCGCGCCATGGGGACCATCACCTATCGCTCGGGCCCCGAATGGCAGGAGCGCTTCGGGCGCCAGCGCCACGACGGGCCGCCGACGCTGTACGAAGATTTCGAGGTGGAGCGTTATCTCGCCCACCAGGCCGAGAAGTTCTGCCTCCAGTACGATGCCAACTCCTATCTCTATATTTCGAAGGCGATGGATCTCTTCGACCTGACCTCGAGCCGCGACGAAGACGAGCCGGCGCCGATCGAAGCGGTTCGGTGTCCGGCGCTCGTCGTCGGAGTCGCATCCGACGTGCTCTTTCCCGTCTGGCAGCAGCGCGAGTTGCGGGACCTGCTGGAGAAGTCGGGCTCACGAGTCACCTACGAGGAGCTCGACGCGCCCTACGGGCACGACACTTTCTTGATCGAGCACCGACGCCTCGGAGCGATCCTCGGACGCTTCCTCGCGTGAAACCGTAGGTCGCGACACGACACAGGACGGTCAGCTTGGATTCCCGGGCGAAGGAGCGAAGACCGGCGGCGATCCTCTCCAGCGATGTTGAGAGCGACTCGCGACGCATGGCCGACGACGAAGACGCCAGCGTGCGTCTCGTCACCGTGAGATCGCTCGTGACCGCAGCGTGCGCGTTTCTCGCCGGTGTGTTGCTGTGGACGGGTCCGGTCCTGGCAGCTCCCGATGTGCCGGCGAGCGCGCGCGGTAGGGGGGCTTTCTCGGACGGCGAGCCGAGCGTCGAAGCGCGTCTGCTCGTCGACGCGAGCGCGATTTCACCCGACGACACGGTGCGCGTGGGGGTGCTCTTCGAGCTGGCTCCGAGCTGGCACATCTACTGGCGAAACCCCGGCGAAGCGGGATTTCCCACGACGCTCGACTGGAAGATGACCGGCGTCGAAACGGGTCCGCTCCGCTGGCCCGGCCCTCACGTGTACCGCGAAGCCAAAGACACCATCACGGTATACGGCTACACGGACTCGGTGCTCTTGTACACCGAAGCCCGCCTCGCAGAATCCCGTTCGAAACTCGACCTCGCGGTGGAGGCCGACTTTCTGGTGTGCAAGCTCGCGTGCGTGCCCGGGCGGATCTCGCTGAACCGGTCGATTCCGGTTGCAGCGCGCACCCGACCCGCCGAGCGCGAGACCCGAGAGCTTTTCGACCACTGGGCGCAGCGCGTCCCCACTTCCGCCGAGGCCCGGGGGCTGACCGTCGACGCGCTCTACTCGCAGAGCGCCATTCGTCCCGGCGACTCCTTTCGCGCGGCCATCTCGCTGGTCTGTGACGGCGGGCCGACGTCGCAAAGCTGTAGTGGCTTACGGCGCGGTCGCGCCGACGTCGCCGAGAGCTTCATTCCCGGGGCGATCCCTTCGGTTCGCCTCGAAGTCACGGGAACGCGCAAGCACCCGTTCGCCGATGGCCTGCTCATTACGATGGAAGGAAGGGCCGTCGAGGGCGAGGTGCCCGGCGACCAGCGCTTGCACGGCGTGGTCCAGCTCCACAACCACGCGGGAGAGTGGGTCGGCGTGGACGTCGACCTCCCGCTGCCGCGCGCCGTCGCGGGTGCCGAGATCGTGCGGCTCGAGAATCCGTGGCTCGAGCCGGAGGAGGAGGGCGGGATCTCAGGGGAGGTCGCGTGGTGGCGGGCGCTTCTATTCGCGCTGCTCGGGGGGCTGATCCTCAATCTCATGCCCTGCGTGCTGCCGGTGCTCGCCATCAAGGTCTTCGGCATCGCGGAACGCGCCCACGCCGACCGCCGGGACGTTCTCCTGAACGGCGGCGCCTACACGCTCGGCATCCTCGCCACGATGTGCGCACTGGCCGGCGTCGTGATCGCGCTGCGGACGGCCGGTACCGCGGTGGGCTGGGGGTTCCAGTTCCAGGAACCCCTCTTCGTGGTTGCCATCTCCACGCTGATCCTGCTGTTCGCGCTGAATCTGTTCGGCGTCTTCGAGATCGGCCTGCCCGGGCGGATCTCGGTGAGCACGACCGCCACGGGGGTGCGGGGGAGCTTCTTCGAAGGTCTGCTGGTGGTACTGCTCGCGACGCCCTGCTCCGCGCCCTTCCTCGGCACTGCGGTGGGCTTCGCGTTTGCGAGTTCGGCGCCCGTGATCGTCGGCATCTTTCTCGCCATCGGCCTCGGCCTCGCCGCTCCCTTCGTGGCGATCACGCTGGTACCGGGTTTGGCGCGTCTGCTCCCCCGCAGTGGACCCTGGATGGTTCACCTGCGCGCTGGTCTCGGTACCGTGCTGCTCGTCACCCTCGTCTGGCTGTTGTGGGTCGTCGGACGTCTGGTCGGTACCGACGGGTTGGTGCTGGTGATGGGGTTCCTCCTGGCCACCGGGGTCGGAGTCTGGATCTACGGGGTGCGGCAGCGGTCGAACCCCGACGGTCGCGCGCCCGTCGCCGCTGCCGCGGTGGGCGTGCTCGCGATCGCCGCACTGTTCGCACTGCCGGTCGAACCCGTCGCACGTTCCAGCTCGGAAGGGACATCCGAGTCCATCAGCGGAGCGAGGCGCTTCGACCCGGCCGCGATCCAGGCGGAGCTCGCGAACGGCCGTCCGGTCTTCGTCTACTTCACGGCCGACTGGTGCCTGACGTGCAAGGTGAACGAGCGGATGGTGCTTCGCGATGCGCGCGTTGCCGACGCGTTGGTCGCGCGCAACGTCGCGACCTTCGAGGCCGACTGGACTCTACGCGACGACTCCATTCGCGCCGAGCTCGCCCGCTTCGGCCGCGCCGGTGTTCCCCTCTACTTGATCTACGATCCCGACCACCCCGCGAGTCCCGAGCTGCTCCCGGAGCTGCTCACCGTGGACTTCTTCCTCGACGCGCTTCGCGGCGTAGGTGCGTAGCTCGCTCCGCGTCAGACGAGGCCCCCGTAGCTCCCGCCGTCGAGCTGCAGGTTCTGGCCCGAGATGAATCCCGCCTGGGCGCTGCACAAGAAAGCGCAGGCGTCGCCGAGCTCTTCGGGGCGGCCCAGACGCCCCGCGGCGATCGATGCCTTCATCTCCTCGTAGGCCTGTTCGATCGTGACGCCGCCCAGCTTCGATCGGAATTCGGCCATGGTCTTCTGGCGATCGGTGTCGATCCGCTCTGGGAGCAGGTTGTTGAGGGTGACGTTGGCGCTGGCGACTTGTCGCGAGAGCGCTTTGCTCACCGACGTGAGGCCGGCGCGCGCACCGGTGGAGAGTCCGAGGGGGATCAGCGGCGTCTTCACCATCGCCGAGGTGATGTTCACGATGCGGCCGAAGCGGCGTTCGACCATGCCGTCGACGACGGCGCGAATCATCAGGACGGGGGCGAGCATGTTCGCGTCGAGTGCGTCGATCCACGCGTCGCGATCCCAGTCCTGGAACCGCCCGGGAGGCGGGCCGCCGTTGTTGTTTACGAGGATGTCCGGCTCGGGGCAGGCGGCAACCAGCGCATCGCGGGTCGCCTCGGCTTCCATCTCACCGACGACGGTTCCGACTTCGACGCCGTGTGCGTCGCGAACGGCATCCGCCGTGGCAGCCAGGGTCTCTGCGTTGCGTCCGTTCAGCGTGACGTGGACGCCCTCGCGCGCCAGTGCCTCCGCGCAGGCGCGACCGAGCCCCCGGCTGGAGGCGCACACGATGGCACGACGGCCCGCGATTCCAAGATCCATGGGAATCCTCCTCGAGAATGGGATGTCCGCCTGCGCGGAATCGATCCAAGGATGGCATGATGCGTGTCATTATTTGCACCGTCCATCGAGAGGGTCCCCATGAAGGTCGAGAACCAGGTCCAACCGAGCCCGGAGAACATCAAGGCCTACCTGTCCGGCAAAGCGGAGCCCGTCGTGATGGTGAATCTGCTGAAGTTCCGCGAAAAAGCCGCCTATGCGGACGGCCGAGACACCCGCTTGTCGGGCCAGGCGGCGTACGGGCTCTACGCGCGGGAGATGAGAAAGCTCGTCGAAGCCGCCGGCGGTCGCTTTCTGTTCGGGGGTGCCGTCGAGAGCCTGTTGCTCGGCGAGGTGGAGGAACTCTGGGACGCGGTGGGGCTCGTCGAGTACCCGACGCCGAGGTCACTCACAGAAATCGCCTCGAGTCCTGCCTTCCAGGAGATCGAAACCCACCGAATCGCGGGCCTCGCGGGTCAGCTCAATCTCGCGGTCCGCAGCGGGGGCCTCGGGGACTGAGCGTGGCCTTCCGCGCACTGGGTGGAGGCCGACTTTCGGATCGGGCTGCTAGTCGGTGACGTGTCCGCTCAGGATCGGCGTCACGTCGGCGAGACAGGCGAGACCCTTCTCGCGGAGCGTCTGGACGGGTACCGGGTAGAGGGTCACGGCGGGACCACCTTCCGTCTTGATGAGACGCAGGCTGAACACCCCTGTCGTGTGCGAGAAGGAGTCGATCCAGTTGCCACCGACTCCGGGATCCTCGTCGGCGATCACCACGCGCACCGAGCCGTTGGGCCCGTAGTCGGCGGTGAACTTCGTCAGGTAGCCCTGGCCGTCCTCGTACACGTCGAGGTTCTCCTGCCAGACGTTGCACAGCTGCAGGATCCAGTACTCGCACTTCGGCGGGTGGAACTCCATCACGAGCGCATCCCCGGCTGGCTTGCGCCAGCTGCCAAAGCCGTGGAGCCGATCGAGCACTCCGCCGTTGCTCAGATAGGTCGCCTCGGAGAAGACGATCTCGTTGGGGCGCTTCGAAAGATTGTCGTACCACCACGCCCGAACGAGCTCCGCATATCCGAGCACGAGTTGGCCGGACTTGGCGAGGGCGTCGCTCACCTCGTCGGGTCGAACGGGTCGCGGCGTCGGCCGGTCGAGTCGCTCGATCTGCATCGAGGGGGGAGTCTCGGAGGCGCGATCGTGATGCACGGTTCGCACCAGGATTCCGGTCGACTCCATCGACAGCGGCAGCCAGTTTCGCTGGTGTTTTCGACGACTCACGATGACTTCGAAGTTTCCCTCCGCGTCGAAGTCGATGTCGTCGCTCATCAGGAACGACGTGGTGGTGAGATTGGTGGGATCGAACTCCGCGAGTCCCCGGGTGCCGTGCGGCGCCCAGCTGCGCGCGCCGAGGTCCTCGGGCTGCGGGGCCGTCCACGCGGCCATGACGAAGTACGGAAGAGTTCCGCGATTGCCTGTGATGCGGTACTCGTGTTCGCCGTTCACGAATTCGCACATCAGGTGGTCCTGATCGGGACACTGCACGTTGATACTCTGGCGCCAGGGAGCGTCTCGCAGTCGCGGCCGCTCCGGCTCGCAGTTCTCGACGAAACGCTCGAACCCGTTGCGCACCATTCGGCTCAGGTAGCGGTACCACTCGGCGCGCTCCGTCTCGCTCGGCTCGTCGCCGAACTCATCGAGGATGTGCCCAGCCGCCTTCAAGGTGTCGCAGAAGTCGTCCCAGGACTCGCCATCCAGGAGCCTGCGCGACGCTGTCTCGTTCATGCCCGGGCCTCTTCTCGTGGCTTCCGCCGGATCAGCTCTTCGGCCCGCGGACCTGCACGGACGCCAGGACCTTCTGGGCGTACGCGAGGTCGGGCGGCTCCGGCCCGCTCGTGCGGCGCTCGCACTCGCCGGCGATCGGCGCCGGGAGTACCTGGGGGAACAGCGAACCTCCGATCGGGTCACCCGTCCCGAGTCCGTGATCCCACAGGAGCGGCATCGTCGCGTGTCGATCTTCGTACCGGACGCCATCGCCCGACCAACGACTCGAGAACGCGCGGCGCGCGGCCTCTGTGGAGTGGTTGGCGGACGAGCCGTGCACGACGTGGGCGTTGAAGATCAGACAGTCGCCAGGCTCCATGTCGGGGCAGAAGAGGTCGTACTCGTCGCGCCGCGAGTCGATCTCGGGTGCGTCTTCGAAATCCGAATCCATCATGTAGGGGTTGTAGTCGGGCGTTACGGCCTTGAATCGTTCCGGCCAGCGGTGCGAGCCCTTCACGAACTCGAGGCCGCTCGAAGCTCGGTCGACCGCGTCGAAGGCGATCCAGATCGAACACAGGTTGCGGTCTTCGATGTTCACCGGCCAGAAGGTGACGTCGTGGTGCCACGGCGTCGGTACGTGGCAACCGACTGGCTTGACGAAGGTCTGATCGTAGAAGTGCCGCACGTGCTTCGCGCGCAGGACCTGTTGGGCGACGCGAGCAGCGGGTGACTCGAAGACCCAGTCGCGAAAGGCGTCGTCGGTCTTCCAGAGAAAGAGATCGCCGCTGAACCCCTCGTCTTTGATCGAGATGGCGCGGCCCATCGGCGTGGGGCTCGCAATGGCGCGGTCGATTGCGGCGGACATCCGATCGATCCAGGAGTCGGGGAAGAGTCCGCGGGCGCAGATGACGCCGTCGTCGTCGTAGGCGGCGATCTCTTCCGGCGAGAGGTCTCGGAGGGGCGTTTCCGACATGGCTCGGACGCTGGAGGTTATCACAGCGCTATACAGCGGGTCCGCGTTCGTCGTACGCTGGGACCTGGCTGTCCGTTGCGAGCGATGATGGGAGGCATTCGATGGCGAGACTCGAGCTACCCGGCGAGGGCGAAGAAACCGGCCGACTCTTCCAGCTGGCGCCGCACGTCAGCGGGCCCGCGGCGGCTCTCTCTGGCGCGGTCTATGGGAGCGAAAAACTTCCGGTGCGGCTGCGCGAGCTCATGCGCATGCGCATCGCGCAGATCAACGAATGCCACGTCTGACTGGGCACCCGAGCTGCGCAGTTGGCGCAGTTCCAGCTGTCCGAGGAGCTCTACGCAAACGTGGCCGAGTGGCGGTCGTACTCCGGGTACAGCGACGCAGAGCGCATCGGGATCGAGTACGCCGAGAAGTTCGCGCTCTCCCACACCGATCTCAACGACGCGTTCTTCGAGCGGATGCGGCTGCATTTCGACGATCAGGAGATCATGGAGATCGCCGTCGCGGTGGGAACCTGGCTCACGCTGGGACGTATCACGATGGTGATGGACGTCTCCGTGTCGTGTCCGATCGAGCTCGCTCTCGACGAGAAGTGAACCGCCAGGTCCACGTTCACGAGCCGAATTCGATCATCACCTTGCCGGCGACGCTCGTGTCCCGCGCGGTCTCGAGCGCCGCGTCGAAGTCGTCGAGCGCGAACTTGTGGGTGATGAGGGGCGAGAGGTCGACCTCCCGCAGCAGCCTCAAGGTTTCGCCGAAGTCCTCGGGGTAGACCATCGAGCCCGTGATGCGCAGCTGTTTCATCATCAATGTCATGAGGGACATCGGGAAGATCTCGCGGTGGAGCGCTGGCACGGAGATGTGAGCCTTCGGCTTCGCCTGGTTGAGGATGTCGGTCATCACCTGTTGATTGCCCGTGCACTCGACGTAGGCGTCGCTTCCCGTGCACTCGATGGTCCCGAGCAACAGATCCGTCCCGTGGGCCTCCCGGAGCCGCGCCCACACGTCGTCGCGCGTCGGGTTCAGCGCGAGGTCGGCGCCGAGGGTGCGGGCGATCTCGAGGCGTTTGTCGGACACGTCGACGATCGCGACGTCCTGGAAGCCGCGGTACTTGAGCGTCACCATCGCCATCATTCCGATGCAACCCGCTCCGAACACCGTGACCTTCTGGCCCGGTGCTACGTCGGCCTGATTGACGGCCTGCATGCCCACGCCGAGCGGTTCCGCGAGCGCGGCGCAGTCGGACGGGAGAGAGTCGGGGATCTCGAACAGCACCCCGGGCTCGGTCACGTTGTGGGCGAGCACCTCCGGACAGAATCCGCCGCTCAGCGGGTGGCCGTTTCCGACGCTGTTCGCAGCGGCGATCGGGTTCATGACCACGCGCGTACCGGGCTCGACGTTCGAGACCTCGCTTCCGACGCGGTCGACGACGGCCGAGTACTCGTGGCCGAGGGCTATCGGTTCGTCGGCGGGGCCCGCCATGCCGCCGATCTTGATGTAGCCGAGATCGCTGCCACAGATCCCGCAGGCTTCGATTCTGAGTACCGCGTCCCGCGGACCCGGTTCCTGGGGCTTCACCTCGTCGAGTCGGACGTCGTCGACGCCGTGGATGCGTGCGAGCTTCATGGGACTTCCTCCTGGGGGTCCGGTGGTTGCGGCGGGTCCCGGATTCTGGGCTCCCGCGCAGTGTACGATTGCGACGGGTCGACTGCCCATCACTTCTCTCAACTCCCGGAGAACCCCCATGCCCCGACTGCGCGAGATTCCCCCGGCCGAAGCCCACGCTGCTGCACAGGCTATCTACCGCGCGCTCTTCGGCGATCGCAACCCGGTCGAAGAGCCGGGCACTGCGAGTGGTACACCGGGCAACTGGTGGACGGTGTTCGCAGGGGTTCCGGATTGCTTCGACCACGCGGTGCAGGGCTTTGCGTTCTATCGAAGTAGCGCGCGCGAGCTCGACCCGAAGCTCCGCGAGCTGGCCCAGACACGTGCCGGTTATGCGCGGGGCAGCCAGTTCGTCTTCTCGCAACACTGCAAGACCTCTCGCGATGAAGGCGTGGCCGAGGAGAAGATCCGCTCGATTCCGGCGTGGTCGGTCGCCGGATGTTATTCAGCCATCGAGCGCGCGGTCCTCGCCTACACGGACTGTCTCGTGCTCGAAGGGGGCCGCGTTCCCGACCCCGTGTTCGACGCGCTGAGCGCGGAGCTCTCCGAGGCGGCCATCCTCGAGCTGACCTACACCACCTGCATGTACGAGATGCACGCCACCATGAGCCGGGCGTTGAGGCTCGAGTTCGACGACGTCGATGAACGCGTCGTCGAGGTGCCCGCACCGGGCGAAGCGTCACAGGACGTGATGGCCGCGGTCGACGTGGACTGAGAGCCAAGGCGGGCAGCCGCTATCGTTACGGCCGAATGCAGCGAATCCACGCAGCACTGGCAATCGCGATCCTGCTGGCGACGGGATGGGTTCTCGCTGTCAACGTCCACTACCTCGCCGACCTCCTGATCGACGACTCCTACATCACCTACGTCTACGCGCGGAACCTCGCCGATGGCTTCGGACTCCGATACAACGCGAGCGACGCAACCGCCACCGAGGGATTCTCGAGTCTGCTTCAGGTGTTGGTCGTCGCACTCTTCGAGGGCCGCGGGCTCGACCCGCTGGCGGCGACGCGCGCGCTGGGCCTCGCGCTGCTCGTGAGCGTTCCCATCGCCGGTGCGTACGCGCTCCGGCGGACCGTCGACGCGCCCATGGGGTTCCTGCTGTTGGCGCTGGCCGCCGCGCATTTCGTGTTGGCATTCCTGCCGGAGACACGTCGCCACGTGGCCTCGGGTATGGATACGATCCTGTTCGCTGCGATACACGCCTGGGTGTTTCTCTGGGCGGCCCGCTGGGCGATGGCTCCCGGGCGGGTCGGGCCCGGCACCGGCAGCGTGGGTGTCGTGCTCCTCTCCATGCTCGTGGTGGCGCGACCCGAGGGAATCGTCCTCGCCGCGGGGTATCTCGCCGCGATGGCGTTGCTGGTCTTCGCGGACGCGTCGACCCGTCGCGAAGAGGGGTCGACGCGCGCCTTCTGGATCGTGCTCGGTGGTACCGCGGCTGCTGTGGGCGCGTTCCTGCTGTGGAGACTCGTGAGCTTTGGCGACGTGCTCCCCAATCCCTACTACGTGAAGGCCCACAACGCGATCTACGGGAGCCACGCGGGCTTCCTCGCCGGGGCTGCGGAAGTCGGTCGCTTTCTCGGGACCCGGCTTCTGCCGTTCGCCGGGCTCGTCACTTGTGTCGGACTGCTTTCGGGCGGCGGTTCGGTGTGGCTGCGGCTGGCCGTGCTGCTCCTCCCATCGATCTTCGGCGTGGTCTCCTACGCAAACGCGATCCACGAGATGGCTTTCGGCTACCGCTACGCGTACCCGCACCTCACTCCCGTGGTGATCGCGCTGGCGTGGGGAATCGCCCGCCTGTGGGCGACGAAGCCGCGCGCTGCCCTTGGGCTCGTGCTCCTTCTCGTCGTCGGCGCGGTGTCGATCCCCTCGCCGGCGCGGCACTTCGCCGCCGCGTCCACGGACCGTCCGCTCGCAGTGGCGACCGACTGGCTCTCGTTCGATCCCGAGACGTCAGGTGATCCCCATGTCGATCTGGCGCTCGACCTGCGCGACACCGGACTCGGCGCGGCAGGTCGCGTGCTGCTCGGCTCCGCGGGCATGATTCCCTACTTCAGCAGATTCACGGCCATCGACTGGGTGGGCTTGAACGACAACCACCTCTCCGGGCGCCTCCCCCTCACCCTCGACGAAGTGGCTGCATACATCGACTCGAAGCAGCCAGACGTATTCGTCTCGATATTTCCACCTGCGAGCCCGCGGAGTGACGATCGTGAGAGCGACCCGGCGTTCGGGTCGGCGGCGGTGCAAGCGGTGTTGAACCCGAGCGTGCCGTCACTCTTCGGCCAGTGGAACCGGGCGCAGGTGGAGCGGCTCACCTACGACCAGATGAGTGCGATCCGCGACCAATACGTCTACGGCACCCACTACTCGCTCGGACGGAAGCTCGCGCTGATCGCCTACGTGCGCCGCGACTCGCCGCACGCGGGTCGCGTCCTCGACGTTCTGCGGAATTCCGAGCGATCCAGTCGATCCATGGCCCTCGGCGCGGCCTACCGGAACGATCCCTCGCAGCACCTCGAAGCGCTCCCGCCCGACCGGGCGCGGAAGCCCCAGGGACGCGCGGAGCCCTCCAGGTGAGCTTCGTTTCGATCGCGTTCCTCGGATTCTACGCCGTGGCGATGGCGCTGCGCTTCACCGTGGGAAGGAGCGGGCAGGGCGGTCCCTATGTCGCGGGTCTGCTGGCGCTGAGCGTCGTGTTCTACTCGTGGCACGTTCCCGCCTACTTCGTACTCATCCTCGTCAGCACGCTCACCGATTTCGTGGCCGCACGGGCACTCGCGACCGCGCCGTCCCTCGCGCGAGCGCGGCGTCGTGCGATCCTCGCCGCGTCCATCGCCGTCAATCTGGGGCTGCTCGGCTACTTCAAGTACGCGGGCTTCTTCCTCGAACTCGTTTCCGACGTTGCAATGCTGCTCGGTGCGGATCGCGGCAGTGACACCGCCCTCGACATCGTTCTTCCGATCGGGATCTCGTTCTACACGTTCCAGTCCATGAGCTACACGATCGACGTCTACCGGGGGCGACTCGAGCCCGAGCGGAGCTTCGCTCGGTTCGCCCTGTACGTGGCGTTCTTTCCGCAGCTCGTCGCGGGGCCGATCGTTCGCGCGGGAGCGTTTCTCTACCAGATACCGCGCCGCCGTCGCATTCGCGCTGTGGTGTTTCTCGAGGGCAGCTACCTCATCCTGCGCGGACTGTTCCTCAAGATGGTGATCGCCGACAACCTCGGACAGATCGTCGACGCGCACTGGGGAGACGCTACTGCCGCCGACGCACCCGCCACGCTGGCGCTGTCCCTCGCCGTCTTCTTCTCCTGTCAGCTCTTCTGCGACTTCGCGGGCTACTCGGACATCGCGCGGGGGCTCGCGTACCAGCTCGGGTTCCGTCTCCCGGTCAACTTCAATGCTCCGTTCCTCGCTGGAACGTTCCAGGATTTCTGGCGGCGTTGGCACATCACGCTGTCGCAGTGGATGCGCGACTACGTGTACATATCCCTCGGCGGAAACCGGACGAGCCGCGCCCGCAGCGTCGGCAACCTCCTGCTCGTGATGCTCGTGTGCGGCCTGTGGCACGGCGCACACACGAACTTCGTGGTGTGGGGAGCGATGCACGGCGCCGCTGCGGCGCTGGAGCGGATGCTCGGCATCCCGCGCCGGCTCTCCTCCGCTCACGGCGAGCGCCGTGCGGCGCTCGTTGCACTCGCGATCGCCTGGTTCCTCGTGGTGCAGATGCTCTGGATCGTCAGCATGGCGATCTTCCGCTCGTCGACCGGGCAGGAGGCCTGGTGGATGGTCGTCGCCGTCGTGCAGGGTCTGCCGGCGTTCATCTCTGCGGGCGTCCCGGCGAACGAGGAGCTGATCCGGCTCGGCTGGTGGTTCACGCTGCCGGTCTGGCTGTACCACGCGCGCGCCTTCGCGGGCGAACGGCTTCCCACCCGCGCCGCCAGCCGAGTGCAACGCTACGAGAGAGCCGTCTACGCCGGCGTCATGGTCTACGCGATCCTCACGCTGTACGCGACGAGCGACGGATTCATCTACTTCCAGTTCTGAGTGGGACGCCGAATGGACGACGAAACAGCATGAGCCGCTTCAACCACGCCCTCGTCGTGATCGCACTCTTCCTGGGCTCGCTCGCGGTGTCGACCGTCGCGTTTCCGCGGCTCGCGATCCGCCCGGGCGGGTACCCGAGGTCCCTCTCGATGCCCGCGTTCGAAGCACCGACGCGCTCCGACCACTTCTTCGTTCACGCGCTCGGCTACGAACTCTCTCAACTCGTGCTCTACCACGGGCTCGGCGACTCGATNGCCAACGCGCGGAGGGCCGACATCCTGTTCCTGGGGAACTCGCGGCTGCAGCTGGGTTTCGACGCGGGAGTACTGACCGAGGAGGCCGCGAGCCAGGGGCTGCGCGTGTTTTCTCTCGGCAGCGGTCACCGCGAGCGCGCGAACTTCGGGCTCGACGTCATCCGTCGACACGATCTCCGACCGAAGATCGTGGTCGTCAGTGGCGGTCCGTTCCTGTTCGACGACCGCTACTCGCTGATCGCCGAGGAGGCGATGGCCATGACGCGGTTTCGCGCCGCGAAGAAGTGGCTCGAGGTCGCGGGCAGCTGGAACCTCCAGTACCGACTCCACGACCTCGTGCCGAAGCTCGACTACTTCGACCACGAGCTTCTCGTCGGGTGGATCCACTACCGCTCGTCGCGCGACGGCTGGTGGCATCCCGCGCTGGTGCCCGACACCCGCCGCGACGACATCGCGGCGGCTGCCGATGAAGAGCTCGAGCCCGGTATGCTTCGCCGCATCGCGCAATTCGAAGCCGAGCTCGCGAGCCGCGATAGCCTGCTCTTTCTCACCGTTACGCCGTGGGACGAGACGCGTCTGCGCCACATCGAGCTGGCGGAGCGAAGCCTCGGCATTCCGAACGCGATTCCCGGGTTCGAGGGCTTGACGACGGTCGACGGCTCCCATCTCTCCCCCGAGAGCGCGCGGATCTACAGCCGCCGATTCTGGGAGCTGTTCATCACCCACCCCGCCGTTCGGGAGCGGCTCGCGCTCGCTGTCGAGTAGGAGGACGTGGCGAACCGTCGCGAGAGTCCGATGTCTTTTTCGATGGACGGGGCGGGGGCTCCGCCAGGTACGCGGCGCGATGGTGGTCATAGCTTCCGTAGTTGAAGGCTAGGAGCGTCGCGAGCCGACCCGCGTCGAACACCGGCTCTGTGATGATGCGTCGGAGGGGCTCGTAGTAGGCTGCCAGGTGTTCCGACATGCGTTCCAAGGATCCCGTGCGGCGCGCGTGGATGTATCCGATCGGGAGCGCGCGCTCGTAGTGATCGGTGGCACCCCAGCCGCCGCCAAAGCGCTTTTTCGCCGGAAGCCTGGCGAGCAGCGGGTCTGTGAGCGCGTAGGCATCGATGATGATCGTCCGCCCTGCGGCGATGCCCGCGATGCCCGCAGCCGGGTACGCTGCGATCTTCCGCTTGCGCAGTCCCCGTCCTACGCCATTGAACTTCTTCGCTTCTCGCGACATCTGCCACTTTCCGTTCTTACCGAGGTACTTGTAGGAGTGAGGAGTCCACCGCATGTGAGGCTGCTTGTAGGGGAGGCTCGGACGTCGGTCGGCCACGTAGCCCGCACCCAGCGCGAGTGAGAACGCCGCGATCCACACGGCAGGGGCTTTTACCAGCTGCGGTAGCTGTGTTCGCAGCGAACCGAACGCGAGGTGGCGACCTTCGCGTGATACGGTCGCCAGTTGTTCTGCGAACAGAAGAGTCGATACGAAGATCGGAAGGGTCCAGTGGCGCCCCGCGTTCCACGCCCCACCGATCGACACGACATAGTACGCGTAGGCGAAACTACCGACGCCGATACTCGCGAGCCCGAGAGAACGACGCCGGTCGGAGCCGAAAACCGCCTGCGCGAGACGACCGAGGGCGATCGCCGCTCCCGTGAGAATCATCACTGAACCGACCGGATCTTGGCGTATCTGGTGGAGGGCGTACTGAACTCCACGGTGAAAGAGGACGTGATCGGGAATTCCCGTGTTGAGCTTCGCCGGCCCGGTGTTCGGATAGGGGAATCCGTAGTAGAGCGTGCTGAAGATGAGCCAGCCAAAGATGGGCGAAAGCCCCAGAAGGAAGCGACCCCAGCGCGCCGTGCGGAGGTGGAGCAGCAGCAGGACGGCCAGGGGAGGGGCGTAGAGGAGCACCGTGTCCATGCGGTTGGTCACGCCGAGTGCACCGAGGAAGGCCAGCCCTCCCCAGGGGATTTCTTCGCGGTCGAGAGCGCGGAAGAAGACCACAGCGAAGCCGGCGAAGCAGAAGTGCGACAGAGAGTTCTCGAATCCAGACGTCGAGTACTTCAGAAACGCAACCGAGTACATCAGGGGAACGTACAAACCGAACGCGATGACGAAGGGGCGACGCCAGTAGCGACTCGCCGCGGTGAGAAACGCGCCGGTTGTGCAGATCAGCGAGACGATGGTGGAGGTCCACGGGATGTCGCGTATGTGCGAATAGAGCGGAAGGTTCAGGAACAGCCAAAGCGGGTGAGTGTAGGTCTGGACGCGCTCGTCGATGTTCCAGCGCAGGCCGTGGCCTCGGACAAAATTGTCGATCGTGCGGAACGTGATGAAGGCGTCCTCGCCAATCCAAGCCTCGGCGTACACCGCGCGCAGAAGGGCCGTGCACGAGGCGACGAGCACCGCAACTCCCGCGATTGCGAATCCCCAGTGCGGACGGTCCATCAGTTTGCGTTCGCCCAGTCGGTCGGAAAGTCGACGGGCAGTCGAACGAACTCGAAGAGCGTCCTGACGTAACCCATATGGACGTGCGGCGTGAGGAACTCCCAGACGATTTCTCCGGAGCGGGTGACTTCGATCGCGCGTCCCGTATCAGCGCTCACGATGAGAGTGTTGTCGTTCGGGAGTCGCTGTGCGAGTCCGCAACACGTAGTGAAGAACGGGTCCTTGCGAGCGCCCGGGTATCTCCAGACGATGCTCATGTCCATCGGGTCGAGCTCGAGAGCACGCGATTGGTTCCGGCGCGCATTTCCGTTGTCGAACAACAAGATGTTTCCGTTCTCGAGGAGAGTCGGGTCGTGCTGAAGCTTGAACATACCGACTTTCGCCCAGACGATCTTCTCGGTCGACATGTCGAGCACGGCGAGTATGCTGTTCGTCCTGGTCGAGAGCAGAACGTTTCCAGCGGCGAAAGCGGGAAGCTGCTCCGCGATGGAGCCGTCGAGGACCCGGATCGTGTTCGTGTGGGTGACATCGCCCCGCCGCCTGCGGAGGAACCTCCGGTAGGGCGTTCCGCGAAACGCCTCGAGCACCGACACCCGGCGTTTTTCCACGCCGTTCGAGTCGGTGATGACGACGAAGTCCTCGAGAACGGGCTTCTTGCGGTTCAACCAGCGGACGACTCGCGCACGTCTCGCGAGCACGAAGATGTCGCCGTTGGGTTGCACTTCGAGGTCGTGATGCGCGCCGCGCACGCTCTTCCACAGCACATTCGACTTCACGTCGAGGCGGACGAGGCCGAGCCCGGTGAAGATCACGAGCAGATCGCCGTTCTCGAACAGCCGGGCGCGCCGAAAGAACTTCGCCTTGGAGAGCTTCTTCGCTCCCGCCTTGGGCCACAGGTCCGCCGCCGAGTGCTCCCAGCGGTGGAGCACGTGGCCCTCCATGTCGATCAGAACGGCCACTGGGCCGTGTCCCGAGGAATAGAGGTTGAGTCCGGTGTGCGTACGCGACGCGTCGTGGACGGTGACTCCGCGCTTCGGACGCTTTTCGGCGTCCTTCTGGGGCCTCTCGCTCACGTAGCCGATCGCTTCGAGCTGCTCGATCTCGGCCTGCTGCTGGGCGGACAAACCGTTCGCCGAGGTCGCGTTCGTTGGAATCAGGGTGAGGATGAGCAGGAGGACCGACACGGAACTCGCTCGGCGGGGTCCGTTGCAGGTCGACACGCGAACACTATATCACGCGTTCTTAGGCCGCTCGCGGGTCGAAAAGTCAGATCGCGGTGTCGCGCGAGTTGGAGTACGAAGCGTCAGGGTGCCGAGCCGGAACCGAATCGGCCGGGCCATGTCTCTGCCAGGTACGCGGCGCGATGGTGGTCGTAGCTGCCGCGATTGAAAGCCACGAGTGTCTGGAGCCGCTGCGTGTCGAACACCGGCTCCGTGATGATGCGGCGCAACGGCGCGTAGAAATTCGCGAGATGCTCCGGCATGCGTTCGAGAGAACCTGTGCGCCGCGCGTGGAGGTAGCCGGGTGGGATGTCGCGCGCGTAGTGGTCCGTGGCTCCCCAACCGCCGCCGGGTCGTTTCTGCGCCGGAAGTCGGGCCAGCAGCGGATCGGTGAGCGCGTAGGGGTCGACGATGATCGTGCGCTCAGCCTCGAAGGCCGCGACGCCAACGGCGCGGTACACCGCGACGTCCTGACCGCGCAGCTCTCGTCCCGCCCGCCGGAACTTCTCCAGATCGCGCGTCGACCGCCACTCCCCCGTCTTCCTCAGATACATGGCCGAGTGGGGCATGTCGCGGATGCCGGGTTGCTTGCGAGCCACGGTGGGACGCCGCTCGGCGACAAAGCCCGCACTCGCCGCGAGCGACAGCGCGAGGATCCACACCGCTGGGGCCTTCGCGAGCCGCGCCAGCGAGGTTCCCGGTGAGCCAAGCTGGAGGCCGCCACAGGCTCGAGACACGCCCGCGAGCTGCTCCGCACACAGGAGGGTCATGACGAAGATCGGCAGAGTCCAGTGGCGGCCCGAGAGCCACGCGCCGCCGATCGATACCACGTAGTACGCGTAGAGCATCGCACCCGCGCCGAGGCTCGCGACACCGAGGGAACTCCGCCGGTCGGAGCCGGCCAGCGCCTGCAAGAGTCGCCCGATCGTGATTCCCCCCCCCATTCCCATCACTACGAATCCCACCCAATCGCTGCGCATCAAGTCGAGCGCGTAGCGGGTTCCCTGCTGAAAGAGCACGTCCTCGGGGAATCCGGTGTTGAGCTTGGCGGGGCCGGTGTTCGGGTAGGGGAACCCGTAGTAGATCGTGCTGAACGCGAGCCAGCCGAAGATGGGGGAGAGTCCCAGGAGGAAGCGACGGTAGCGCGCCGTGCGGTAGTGGAGGAGCAGCAGGAGGGCCAGGGGTGGGGCGTAGACGAGCACCGCGTCCAGCCGGTTCGTCACTCCGAGCGCGGCGAGGAAGGCGAGTCCTCCCCAGGGTATTTCCTCTCGATCGAGGGCACGGAGGAAGAGCATCGCGAAGCCGGCGAAGCAAAGATGGGAGAGAGAGTTCTCGAAACCCGACGTCGAGTACCTCAGGAAGGAGATGGAGCTCACCAGCGGGACGAACAGTCCGAGTGCGATGACGACGGGGCGGCGCCAGTAGCGACTGCCCGCCACGAGAAACGCGGCGGCCGTGCAGAACAGGGAGAGGATGGTGGACGTCCACGGGATGTCGCGAATGAACGCGTACAGCGGGAGGTTCAAGAGCAGCCAGAGAGGGTGCGTGTAGGTCTGGACGCGCTCGTCGACGTTCCAGCGCAGGCCGTAGCCCTGAACGAAGTTGTCGATGGTGCGAAACGTGATGAAGGCGTCTTCGCCAATCCAGGCTTCCGCGACGACCGCCCGCAAAAGCACGGCGCACGAAGCGACCAGCACCACGCCCCCCGCGATTGCGAACCCCTGGCGCGAGCCAGTCATCAGTCGGCGGTTGCCCAGTCGGTCGGGAAATCGGCCGGAAGTCGAACGAATTCGAAGATCGGCCTGACGTAACCCAAATGGACGTGCGGCGTGAGGAACTCCCACACGATGTCGCCCGAAGGGGTGACTTCGACCGCGCGTCCCGTATCGGCGCTCACGACGAGGGTGTTGTCGTTGGGGAGACGCTGGGCGAGGCTGCAACAGCTGCTGAAGAATGGGTCCTCGAGACCGCGCGGGTACTTCCAGACGATGCTCATGTCCATCGGGTCGAGCTCGAGCGCACGCGATTGGCTCAGTTTTCCGTACCCGTTGTCGAACAACAAGATGTTGCCGTTCTCGAGGAGATTCGGGTCGTGCTGGAGCCTGAACGTACCGGTCTTCGCCCAGACGATCTTCTTCGTCTGTATGTCGATCACGGCGATGACGCTGTTCGTTCTCATCGAGATCAGGATGTTGCCTGCGGCAAAGGCGGGAAGCTTTTCAGCGATGGAGCCATCGAGCACATGGATCGTGTTCGTGTGGAGAACGTCGCCCCGTCGCTTCCGGATCAGCTGTCGGTAGGGGGTGTTGCGGAACGCCTCGAGCACCGAAATCCGCTGTTTGACGGCGCCGTTCGAGTCGGTGATGACGATGAAGTCCTCGAGGACGGGCTTCTTGAGGTTCATCCAGGGGACGATTCGTGCGCGTCGGCCGAGGACGTAGATGTCTCCGTTGGGTTGCACCTCGAGGTCGTGATGCGCGCCTGCCACGCTCTTCCACAGCACGTTCGACTGCGCGTCCAGGCGAACCAGGCCGAGCCCGGTGAAGACGACCAGCAGATCGCCGTTCGGCAACAGCCAGGCGCGCCGGAAGTACTTCGCCCGGGGGCGTTTCTTCAACTTCAAGCCGGGCCACAGGTCCTTCGGCGATCGCTCCCAGCGGTGGAGAACGCGCCCCTCCATGTCGATCAGCGTCGCCACCGGGCCGTGTCCCGAGGTGTAGAGGTTGAGGCCAGCATGGGTACGTGCGGCATCGTGGGTGGTGACCCCACGCTTTTTCACCTGACCGGACTCCTTCTGGGGGACCGCGCTCACGTAGCCGATCGCTTCGAGGAGTTCGATCTCGGCCTGTTGCTCGGTGGTCAAGCCGCTCGGTGACGAGGGCTCGTCCCGCTCGGAGGATTCGGACGCGCCGATCATCAGAGGGGCGATGAGCAGCAGAACAGACGCGGATCTCGCTCG
>JABSQW010000139.1 GCA_013215605.1 Myxococcales bacterium | reverse complement strand
GGCGACGGAATTTCCATCGTCGCCTTGTCGCTCTCGAGCGTGATGAGCGACTGCTCGACCTCGACCTGATCGCCAATGGCCACGAGCACCTCGATCACGTCGACTTCTTCGAAGTCCCCGATGTCGGGGACGGCTACATCGCGAAGATTGGTCGTCATAGGATGAAGTTGCGGATGTCCATGACGAGCGACTTGAGGCGCGTGGTGAACCTCACGGCATCGGCGCCGTCGATCGCGCGGTGGTCGTAGGAGAGCGATAGCGGCAGCATCAGCCGCGGGACGAACGCGTCGTGCTGGTAGACGGATTTGATCTGCGAACGCGACACACCGAGGATGGCCACCTCCGGCGCGTTCACGATCGGCGTGAACGCGGTGCCGCCAATGCCGCCGAGGCTCGAGATGCTGATGCTGCCGCCCGAGAGGTCCGCCGGCTTCAGCTTGCGGTCGCGGGCCTTCTGACTCACCACCGCCAACTCTTCGCTGAGCTCGACGAGCCCTTTGCGATCGACATCGCGGATCACGGGAACCACGAGACCGTGCTCGGTGTCCACCGCGACGCCGATGTGGAAGTACTTCTTCAGAATGATCGACTCGCCGTCCGGGGCGAGCGACGCGTTGAACTGGGGGAAGTCGCGCAGCGCCGTGGTGAGGGCCTTCATGAGGAAGACGAGGATCGTGATCTTCGGCTTGCCTTCGCTCGCCGCCATGCCGTGCGAGCGCCGGAACTCCTCGAGGTCGGTGATGTCGGCCTCGTCGAACTGCGTGACGTGAGGAACCGTGATCCACGACCGGTGCAGATTGCGCGCCGACACGCGGCGGATCTTGTTGAGCGCCTGAATCTCGATCTCTCCGAACTTCGAGAAGTCGATCTGAGGCATCTCGGGAACCGAGAAGCCACCGCTCGCGGGCAGCGGCGAGGGGTCGACGAGCGCCGCCTTGACGAAGTCCTGCACGTCCTCCTTCAGGATGCGTCCCTTGCGGCCCGTTCCCGTGACCCGCAGCAGGTCGACGCCGAGTTCGAAGGCGAGGCGCCGCACCGAGGGGCTCGCAAAGGCGATGCGCGCAGGCTGTGCGCGCAGCGTGGCGATAGGGTCCCCTTCGCCCTTCACGGGACGCTCGAGCTCCGCGAGAGGACGCGCCGGCTCGGAGGCCAGGGCGGCGGCGACCGGCGCCGTTTCGGTCCTGCGCTCCACCAGGGCGTCGCTCTCGCTGTCGGCGCTCGCGCCCTCTTTCTCTTCGGCTGCCTGCGTCTCGAGGTCGACGAGCGCCGCGCCCTCGCCAATCTTGTCGCCAACAGCGACGTGGATGTGTTTTACGACGCCCGCGAAGGGCGACGGCAGCTCCATCGTGGCCTTGTCGCTCTCGAGGGTCACGAGGCTCTGCTCGACCTCGACACGCTCGCCCGCCGACACGAGCACCTCGATGATCTCGACCTCGTCGAAATCACCGATGTCGGGAACGAAGACCTTCTCGATCGTCATGGCGTCCCTCTCCGCCCGCGCCTAGATCGTCACCGGTTCGGGTTTCTCGGGATCGATGCCGTACTTCGCAATCGCCTCGGCCACGGTGGAGGTCGGGATCTCGCCCTCGCGGGCAAGGGCGTGGAGCGCCGAAACCGCTACCCAACGGCGGTCGACCTCGAAGAAGGCGCGGAGCTTCTTGCGAACATCGCTGCGCCCGTAGCCGTCGGTGCCGAGCACGGTGTAGCTGTGGGGCACGAAGGGGCGGATCTGGTCGGCGTAGATCTTCATGTAGTCGGTGGCCGCGATCACGGGGCCGCGCCGCGATCCGAGTCCCTGCTCGGCGTAGCTCTGGCGCGGAACCTCGTCGGGATGCAGGCGGTTCCAACGATCGATCGCGAGCCCCTCTCGGCGCAGCTCGTTGAAGCTCGTAACGCTCCAGACATCGGCCGCCACACCGAAATCGTCGGCGAGCATCTCCGCCGCCGCTTCGACCTCGCGCAGAATCGAGCCAGAGCCGAGCAGCTGCACGCGCATCTCTTCGCCGGACGCCTCGTGCAGGAGATACATCCCGCGGATGATCCCCTCCTTGACGCCTTCGGGCATTGGCGGGTGCGAATAGTTCTCGTTCATGACGGTGATGTAGTAGAAGACGCTCTCACCGTCGCAGTACATCCGCTCGAGTCCGTCGTAGAGAATCACCGCGAGCTCGTACGCGTAGGTGGGATCGTACGCCCGGCAGTTCGGCAGGGTCGACGCGAGCAGATGGCTGTGGCCGTCCTGGTGCTGCAGCCCCTCACCGGCCAGCGTGGTGCGCCCCGACGTGCCGCCCATCAGGAAGCCGCGTGCCTGGCTGTCGCCGGCGGCCCAGGCGAGGTCGCCGACACGCTGGAAGCCGAACATCGAGTAGAAGATGAAGAACGGAATCATGTGGACGCCGTGGCACGCATAGGCGGTGCCCGCGGCAATCCACGACGAGATCGAGCCGGCTTCCGAGAGCCCCTCCTGGAGAATCTGACCGCGCTTGTCTTCCTTGTAGTACATGACCTCGTGCGCATCGACGGGGTCGTACAGCTGACCCTTCGCGGCGTAGATCCCGAGCGTGCGGAAGAGGCCCTCCATCCCGAACGTACGGGCCTCGTCCGCCACGATGGGAACGATGCGCGGTCCGACCTCCTTGTCGCGTGTGAGCGCGGTCAGGAGTCGGACGAAGCTCATCGTGGTGGAGATCTCTCGATTCCCGGAGCCTTCGATCTGCGACGAGAAGACGTCGAAGGGCGGAAGCTCGAGCGGTGCAATGGCGCTGGCGCGCACCGGAAGCGATCCGCCCAGGGCCTCTCGGCGCTCGCGCAGATAGACCATCTCCGCGCTGTCTTCGGCGGGCTTGTAGAAGGGGACGTCGTCGAGCCTCTCGTCTGGAATCGGAATCCGATAGCGATCGCGAAATGCCTGTAACGCCTCCTTCGGCGGCTTCTTCAGCTGATGGGCGATGTTGACGCTCTCCCCCGACTTGCCCAGTCCGTAGCCCTTCACCGTCTTCGCGAGAATCACGGTGGGCTGGCCTTCGGTCTCCATCGCGGCCGCGTAAGCGGCGTACACTTTCTGGGGATCGTGACCGCCGCGGTTGAGCCGCCAGATGTCGTCGTCGGTCAGGTTGGCGACCATCTTGCGCAACTCGGGGACCTTCCCGAAGAAGTGTTCGCGGGTGTAGGCTCCGCCCTTGGCCTTGTAGTTCTGGTAGTCGCCATCGAGCGCCTCTTCCATGCGAGCGAGGAGCGCACCCGATTTGTCGCGTGCCAGCAGCGGATCCCAGCCGTCGCCCCAGATCACCTTGATGACGTTCCAGCCCGCGCCTCGGAAGCTCCCCTCGAGCTCCTGGATGATCTTGCTGTTGCCGCGCACCGGACCGTCGAGGCGCTGCAGGTTGCAGTTCACCACGAAGATGAGATTGTCGAGCTCTTCGCGCGCCGCAAGCGAGATGGCGCCGAGCGATTCGGGCTCGTCGGTCTCGCCGTCGCCGAGGAACACCCAGACCTTGCGTCCCGTCGTGTCCACGATTCCGCGCTCGTGGAGGTACTTCATGAACCGGGCCTGGTAGATCCCCATGAGCGGCGACAACCCCATCGACACGGTGGGGAACTGCCAGAAGTCGGGCATGAGCCAAGGGTGCGGATACGACGAGAGCCCGCCGCCGTCGACCTCCTGCCGAAACAGCCCGAGTTGCTCTTCTGTGATGCGTCCCTCGAGGAAGGCGCGCGAGTAGATGCCGGGCGAGCTGTGTCCCTGGAAGTAGATGAGATCGCCGCCGTGGGTGTCGGTGGGCGCGTGGAAGAAGTGGTTGAAGCCGACGTCGTAGAGCGTTGCCGCCGACGCGAAGGTCGCGATGTGGCCACCAAGCTCCGACGAGAACTCGTTCGCGCGCACCACCGTGGCCAGCGCGTTCCAGCGCACGATCGATCGGATGCGGTGCTCGAGGCCCGGCTCGCCCGGATTGCGCTTTTCGTCCGACAGGTGGATCGTGTTCACGTAGGCGGTGGTGGCTTTGTAGGGCAAGTGGGCGCCCGAGCGCCGCGCACGGTCGATCAGTGCCTCGAGGAGGAAGTGGGCGCGCTCGACGCCCTCGTGATCCAGCACCGACTGAAACGAGTCGAGCCACTCCTGGGTTTCGCGGGGATCGACGTCCTGGTCATTCGCCATGGAGCACCTCGCTCTGGGACCTTCGCTCGCGCAAGCGCCGGAAGTCCTGGTCTGCGTGGTAGGAGGAGCGGGTGAGGGGGGACGACGAGACCAGCAGGAAGCCGCGACGCTCCGCCTCGCCAGCGAATGCGTCGAACTCGGCGGGCTCGACGTAGCGGGCGACCTCGGCGTGCTTCGACGTCGGGCGCAGGTACTGCCCGATCGTCAGGAAGTCGACGACGGACTCGCGCAGGTCGTCCATCACGGAGAGCACCTCATCCGTTCGCTCCCCGAGTCCGACCATGATCCCCGACTTCGTGAACACCGACGGATCGCGCTCCTTGACTTCGCGCAGCAGATCGAGCGAGTGGCGGTAGTCGGCGCCGGGGCGAACCCGTCGGTAGAGACGGGGCACCGTCTCTAGATTGTGGTTGTAGACGTCGGGCCGCGCATCGACCACAGCGGCGACCGCGCCGTCCTTGCGGCGAAAGTCCGGCGTGAGGACTTCGATACTGGTGTCGGGCGTGCGCCTGCGCAGCTCTTCGATGCACGCGACGAACTGTGCGGCGCCGCCATCCGGCAGATCGTCGCGGTCGACGGACGTGACGACGACGTGCTGGAGGCCGAGTTCCGCCACCGCGCTCGCCACCCGCACCGGCTCGTCGGTATCCACGCGATCGGGCAGCCCGGTCTTGACGTTGCAAAACGCGCACGCCCGTGTGCAGGTGCTACCCAGGATCATCACGGTGGCATGTCGCTGTGCCCAGCACTCGGCAAGGTTCGGACAGGCCGCCTCTTCGCACACGGTGTGGAGACCGAGGCGCCGCATCAGGCCACGTGTTCGCTCGACCTCGGGTGACGCCGACAGTCGCACGCGGAGCCACGGCGGCATTGCGCTCCGTGCCGGCGGGGGCCGAACGTCTGCGTCGGTCGCATTCGAGAGGGTCATGGGGTGACGGGAACCTACCTCACCTCCGGGTCCGCATCCGGCCCGCGGGGCGCACCGGTGAGCGAACGCTCACGCGCACACAGACGAGGCTCCCGGTCCCGCCTTTAGATGCCGGGAGTGCGCCAGAGGTTGCCCAGACCAACGACGCGCTGCGTCGTTGCTCCCCGTCAGTCGGCGGAGCTGTAGCGCTGTACGCCCATCGCCGTGATGAGAATCGAGGCCAGGAGCATGAACCCGCCGATCGGGGAGAAGAACACGCCGAGGCCCGGATCGCCGTCGTAGATCCCGAAACCACCGAGAAAGAAGCCTCCCGGCATCAGGATTCCTCCGGCCGTCAGCAGCTTCGAGGCGAGATCGCGGGAGCGCGCGGGCCAGTCGGGAAGGTATGGCAACGTGACCGCAAAGCCGATGTGAAGGACCCCGATCAGCGCTCCGTGCGCGTGCGCGAGCGTCCACACCAGGCGCCGGGTCTCGTTCGACACGTCGAGATACCAACCAATCTTCAACCCGTGCATGGCCTCGAGCAGCATGCCGAGACCCATGAACCCGAGCAACAGCCACCACCCGAGCCGCAAGTGCCACCGTGCGATGGATGCGTGGCCGGCCGTCACGGTGTGGGTCGATTCCGGTGCATCGCCCGGATCACTCACGAGTCGATTCCTCCTGCAGCATCGTGCTGGTAGAAACGCGGTACAGGATACCGGAGAGGGTGAGAGCGGACGAACCGACTATTCGGTGTCCGCGGGTTGCTTATACCTCCAGATCAGGGTCCTCGCCACGGCCAAAGCGAGCAGGCCACCCGCCAAAGCGACTGCCGCCCAGATCATCCGCTCCAGCAGGCTGTTCGCAAGGGTATCGACATAGATCGTCGCGACGTAGGTGAGCACGACGAGAACCATGAAAACCATGTACTCGCAGAGTGCTCGCACCACGATTCCGAGATTCTCCCGCCGGTCGCCCGACGCGGCTCTCGGCCCGCGCTCGCCCAAGATCAGATTCCGCCCGGCGCCAACGATGACCAGCAGTGAGACGAGACCGGTGGCCAGCGAGGTGCCGCGGAACCAGATCTCGCTCGCTGGATCGAAGAACCAACGAATACAAAGGGCGATGAGGACCGCGGACGTCAGAAGCGGGATCGTGCGCCCTACTACGGAGTCGTTGGACAGCGGATGAGACACCGCTACTGCCATCCCTGAAAATTGAAGTTGAAATTCAACTGCCCTTGGTTGTTTGGGATGATGATCGGAGGAATCGGGCACTCGCAGGCGCTGCCATCGCCCGCTGGCAGAGGAACCGCACCTTTCTCGGGGAGATCGTCCGAACACGACGACGAAAAGCCGGCTTCTGGATCTCCTGCGGCGTCCTGAATCTCCATGATCGCGACGACCATCACCGTGCTCAGTGCGATGGAGGTGGCGTAGGCTCCCACGACGACAGATGTTGCGGGGAGAGTCGCGACTCCGGCCGCCATTGCGGCCGTCAACTCCAACGCCGCCTTGAACTCCGCTCGCGTCATCGAGAAAGCACCATTCGCATCGACATAGTCGATTGGATTCCCCTGCGCGTACGCGTACTGATTCACCAGCTGCAGCACCGGATCCGGCGACAGAAACCGCCCCACCGTCGGGTCGTACATCCGTGCCTGCATCAGAACGAGACCCGCCACCTCGCGCCGTGCCTCGAAGGTGCGCGCTCCCGCGCCCGGGCCGTAGCTGGCGGCGCGGCCGAACGGCGCGTAGTGGTGGTGCTCGACGACCGCGCCGGTCTCGTCGCTCGCGAAGCTGACGTTGCCGCGGAAGTCGTCGTGGCGGTAGGTCACCCCCGACGCACCGAGCGCGATGCTGACCGGGCCGAGGTCGAGCACTCCGACGCCCGGAATGCCCCCGCCCGACTCCACGCGCCCGCCGAACAGCGCGAACTCGCGCGTCTCGACCCCGTCGTCGATCTCGACCGGGCGACCGCGCAAGTCCCACTCGAAGGAAGCGCTGCCGTACGACGTCATGCGGCCCGACCCGGACCACGTGATCGGCGATCCACCGCGCGACGTGGCGAAGCCGGCCTCGTCGAAGCTGTAGGTCAACGCCACGCCCTCGCCCGGCAGCGTGGCCGACAACAGGCGTTCGGTCTCTGCGTCGTAGACGTAGACGTCTCCCGCCTGAGTGTCCGCGGCGTTGCTCTTCGCGCCCCAGATCCACGAGCGGTTCGCGCCCGCGCCATCGTTCCAGCCGAAGACGCGGCTTCCTACTCTTCCGTCGAGCGTCGTGAGGTTGCCCGCGCGTCCCATCCAGTACTCCTCGGTCGTGGTGGCGAGCGGGGTGGTGGTAGTGGTGCGGTGCTGCGTCCTCACGGGCGCCACCTCGAACGTGTGCGAGAGGGTTGTCGACTCCACCACCGCTCCGAACGCGTCCGTGGTGACCGCCGCGTCGACGCGGCCCGTCACTGGATCGAAGCTGGTGGACCGGATCAGACCGTTGCCAAACCGCTCCTCGACGATCTGTCCGTCGACGATCGTCGTTTCGACGAGCGGCTGCGCCGCAAGGCGGTCGGTGATCCGGGTTCTTCGGTTCGCGAGGTCGTACGCGTATCCGACATCTGCGACGACGGTCTGATCCGCGAGCGTGAACACCTCCCCGGTGACGCGGGATCGCAAGTCGTACTCGAAGTCCACTCGCTCTCCCGTCGATTGAAGGATCGCTGCAACGCGGCCCGCTGCGTCGTAGAGGATCGTCTCCGTGGTGCCACGGACCGAATCGGTGGAGGTCGCGAGACGTCCCGCCTGGAAAGTGAAGTTGATCTGCCCGTCGGGCACAGCGTCGCGAAGCGACCGCCGGCGCGTCACCCGTCCGAAAACGTCCCACTCCGTCTCGACCCGCATCCCGTTCGGACGCTCCACCGCGGTGACGTGTCCCGCGGCGTCGTACTCGAAGGAGGTCGAGCGCAACGCGCCGTCCACGAACTCGACACGCAGGATGACGCGACCGAGCGCGTCGAAGACGTGCGTGTGCTTGGCGCCATCCGGGCGTGTGATCGAACGGATCCGCCCGTCGCTCCGCCGTTCGACCACGAGCTGCGCGGAGAAGGTGACGCTTCCCTGGTCGGTGGCGGCCACGTGGAGGCGGCTCAGGTTGCGATCCGCGTCGAAACTCCGCTGCAGGACGCCTCCGGGCTGGATGCGTACGCTCGGCACGAGGACGTTGCCCGCGGCGTCGATGCTGCGTCGATCGCTCGCGTCTCCCTGCATTTCGAGCCACTGCCCGTGGATGCCGTAGAGGGGATACTCGCGCACGACCCCCGCTGCACTCGTCACCGAGGAGAGCTTCGACGAGGGATTCCAGGCGAACGTGCGCGCCTCGCCCACGCCGTTCGTCCGAGTCAACGTGCGGCCTGCCGCGTCGAACGTGTGCGTCAGGAACCCACCGATTGAATCGCTCACGCTCTCCGCCACCGGGGCCAGGGGCGCTTCGAAGCCGACGCCGTCGCTGCGGAGCTGGATCGCGGTGGCGTTTCCCGACGGTACGACGACACTCGTGAGATCGTCGTTCGTGTATCCGAAGGTCGTGGTCTCTCCGCTCGGCTGCGTAATGCTCGCGGGTCGGCGGTCGGCCCAGGTGTACGTCGTGAGCTCGCCCACCGCTGGTCGATCGACGTGCACGATCCGACGTTCCGAGTCCGCCCGGTAGACCGTGACGCCGCCGAGAGGATTCGTGTGCGCCATCGGGTACAGGCCGTCCATCCGCCAGTACTGCTCGAACGTGTGCACGGGATCGCCTTCGCCGATCTGAGTCACCGTGTGGACGCGGCGGGCGATCTGGTACGCGTACTCGACGCGCTCCCCCTCGGAGTGGGTCACCGCGGTAAGGAGCGATCCTTCGTACTCGTAGCGCCGCCCCGGCCAGCCATTCTCGATGTCGAGGGCGTCGCGGGCTTCGACGAGATGCCCCCACGCATCCCACTCGAACGTCGCGACGCGGCCGAGCGGAAGGCCCGTCACTGAGAGCGGGGCGCCCGCTGCGTTCTCGACGACCTCGAAGAGCACGTAGCAGACGGGTGGCGCCACACACTGTTGGATGTCGATCCCGTTGGCCGTCGGAACGAATTCGAGACGCGGATAGGCGCCCGACCGCCAGTTGACCGATTCGAGCGATCCCGATCCGTCGAAGTGGAACTCGAGTCCACCGCGTGTACGCACGGTATCGGCATTCACGCGCGTCCAGTGCGTTCCGGGAACAGGGCTTTCGTCCGCGAGCGCAGACAGGTCGTGTTCGGCGCCGGAATCGTCGCGAAACACGGAGCCGTCCCAGGTGATCTGGTGGTTCCACAGCCAGACTCCGGTGGAAGAGTTCCAGCTGGCGCCCACCGACCACGAGCCGAGTACGGTCTCGAGCTCCATGTCGGTCCGCTGGATGAGGAGGTTGCCCCCGATGGCGTTGACCCGACCGCCGGGAACGTCGATGACGGCGATCTCTTCGAAGGGTCGAAGACCTGCGAGGGCCGAATGCCGCCACGCGGGTCCACAGGCCGAGCCTGCGGCGAGGGTCGCGGTGAGCGCGATGCTGACGAGAACGATTCGAGCTCCACCCTGGCAATTCAAGACAGACTCCTGTGTCAGGGGGACCTGGAGGGACCGGGGCGAAGTGGGGTGAACCGCCGGACACGGCGCAGCCGAGGAGATCCGGGCGCCGAATCGGGCGGAGGTCGTGCCAGCGCGTTTTGCGGTGGGTCAGGGGGGTCGGACGAGCCACGAGAAAGGCGAAAAGCAGGAATCGTGCCGCCCTCGACAATGCGAGTAATAACTCTTAGAATAAGAGCATGGATTACCGGGTCGAGGAGATCGCGACTGCAGCGGGCGTTCGCGTCGACACGCTGCGCTTCTACCAGTCGCAGAAGCTCCTCCCCCCGCCCCGCAAACAGGGCCGGGTCGCCATCTACGGGGACGACCACCTCGACCGCTTGGGCCGCATACGCGACCTGAAGAACGAGGGCTTCACGCTGGCCCAGATTCGCCGCGTACTCCGCTCGCCCGAGTCGGCCGCGCCCTCCCCCTCCGCCGAGCCCCTGCTCGAGGCCCTGGTCCACGAGAGCGTCGGAGTCCGCACGCTCAGCCGGGAAGAGTTGGCCCGGGAGGCGGGAATTCCCGCGGCGCTGGTTCGGGCCGCCGAGTCGGCGCGGCTCATCTCACCGCTCCCGGTGGACGGCGAGGAGCGCTTCACCGAGGCCGACGCGGCGCTGGCACGCGCGGGTCTGTTGATCCTCGAGGCCGGGATTCCCCTGCAGCCGCTGCTGGAGACCGCGAACCAGCACGTCACCGGCATCGAGACGGTGTGCGATCGCGCGATCGACCTGTTCGACGACCACGTCCGCAAGTCGGGGCCAGCGGCCAATGACGACGACGCCATCACCGAAGTATTCCGCGCGTTGCTCCCGCAGGTCACGAAGGTGGTCGCACTCCACTTCCAGCGGACGCTGGTGAACCGCGCCCTCGCGCGCCTCGAGGGTCGTGAAGAACTCGTGGCGCTCGAAGCCGCGCTATCCGCGACGGACAAGAACCGATTGGAGGTCACGTGGCGCTGAACGCGCTCCCGGATCAGGCCGAAAAGCGAGCGGCGGTGCAGACGATGTTCGACCGCATCGCCCCGCGCTACGACCGGCTCAACCGCCTGATCTCGGCGGGTCTCGACCAGAGCTGGCGGCGAACGGCGCTCGACGCCATCGGAGTCGGTACCGGCGACCGAGTGATCGACCTCGCCTGTGGCACGGGCGACCTGGCGGAGCAGAGCGCCCTGCGCGGCGCCAGCGTCCTCGGCGTAGACTTTGCCTTCGAGATGCTGCGCGGCGCACAACGCCGCGGCATCCGCGCCAACCTTCTCCAGGCCGACGGCGCGGCCCTCCCCTTTCTCGACGCGAGCGCCAGCGTGCTCACGTGCGGCTTCGCGCTCCGCAACTTCGTCGCGCTGGACGAAATATTCGCCGAATCGGCACGCGTACTGGAACCCGGCGGACGCATTGCGCTGATCGAGGTCGACCGCCCGCGCAACCGACTGTTCGCGGCGGGTCACTCGTTCTATTTCGATCGCGTCGTCCCCGTGATCGGCGGCCTGCTGTCGGATCGGACAGCCTACGCGTATCTCCCGCAGTCCACCGTCTATCTCCCGGTCGAGGCAGAGCTTCTCGGCATGCTGGAAGCAGCGGGCTTCGAGCAGGTCGAAAAGCGCGGCTTCCTCTTCGGTGCGGCACAGCTGATCACCGGCGTGCGGAGCAAGATCCGATGAGCGGCAGCAGCACCCGTACCGGAACCGACGGATGGACGGCCGCGCGCTTCTCGGTGTCGCTCATCGACGCGCAGAGCATCGCGTCCTCCCGTGGTATCGGCGAGCGATTCTCCTTCGAGCGACCGTCCTGTGGGCTCAGCCACGTCGGCCTCGGCGTAGCCCGGGCGGTCGAGGCGCGCGGCGCCGGGCGTTTCAGCGATTGCGCGAAGCAAGCGCGCGAGTTGTTCGCCAGCCTGCGCATCGTCGGCGATGCCGCGCCGGACGCCGCGGGTCCGCTCCTGCTGGGGGGCTTCGGCTTCGACGACGAGCCCGGTACCGCCGCACACTGGTCGGCGTTTCCGCCGGCGCGGCTCGTGCTCCCCGACCTCCTCGTGAGCCGGATCGGCGAGAACGCCTGGGTGACGGCGGTGGACCGCCCCGACGAACGCGAATCCGACCGCACCTTCGTCCGGCGGATGCGCGAG
>JABSQW010000138.1 GCA_013215605.1 Myxococcales bacterium | reverse complement strand
CGCGCACTCAAGATCTTCTTCAGGCGGATGTTCTGGCTCGGGCCGGCGAAGCTGTGTCCGCTGGCCTCCGTCCGGATCCTGCTCTGCCGTCTGATGGGGATCCAGATCGGGAGCGATGTCTACATCGGCGATCACGTGACGATCTCTCATCGTTGCACCATTGTCTCCCACATGGCGACGTCGGTGGCAATACCGCTACAGCGACTCTATCCGCCGAACGCGGCGCCCGTCCGGATTTGCGACGGGGCCTGGCTGTGCGTGGACGCCATCCTGCTGCCCGGAGTGACCGTGGGCGAGAACGCCGTCGCGGGCGCGGTGGGTGGAGCCTAGCGGCCCGCGGCGTTCGCCGTGGCGCCTTGGCTGCAGAACCAATCCGCGATACCCGGGAGCATCCATTATCGAGGAGGTCATGACGCTCGAGCGTCGCCCACCCGTATGCTCGCCGCTCGTCGGCGCCAATGTAAACGCGAACTATACCTTGGGCTGGGACTCGTCCATAGTGCTGCTTTCCTACCGGAAGGGGCTGCCATGAAGCCTGTCGACTCATTGATCCAGGGCTCGCGCGCGCTGCTGCTCGCCGCGCTCGTTTGTGCAGACTCGGGGGCACAGGCGGCCGAAGGCGACGCGGCTTGCGTCGACCGATCAGAGGAGCGCCACGCCTATTTCGGCGACCTTCACATCCACACCGGGCTCTCGGCCGACGCGATGTTATTCGGCACAGTCAACCGTCCCGCCGACGCCTATCGTTTCGCGCGCGGCGAGGAAATCCTGATCCGCCAGACGAGCCCGGGCGCCGTGCCGCGCCCCGGTCGCATCAGTCGCCCACTCGACTTCGCTGCCGTGACCGATCACGCCGAGAACATCGGTGCCGTCTCGCTGTGCCTGACGCCGGGTTCCGAAGCCTACGACAGTGCGGGCTGCCAGCTCGTTCGCGAGCCCCTCGCGCAGGACAACATGGATACGTTCGCCGCGAAGCTCGGAAAGAAGTTCCAGGCGATGTACGTCGACGAGGAGATCTGCGGGAAGGATCGCGCGCGCTGTCGGGCCGCCGTCGCGGCACCCTGGAACGAGATTCAGCAGAGCGCGCACGAGGCGAACGCACCGTGCGACTTCACGGCGTTCGTCGGATACGAATACTCCCCGACGCCCGATGGCTCGAAGCTCCACCACAACGTGGTCTTCCGCGGCGCAGAGGTCATGGACGTGCCGATCTCGTCGAGCGACGTGCCTTCGATGATCGATCTGTGGCGTCGGCTCAAGGCCGAGTGCAAGGACGCCGGGACGGGCTGCGACGTCATTGCGATCCCTCACAACTCGAACCTCGGGAACGGTCAGATGTTCTCGCTCGCCTACGACGGTGAGAAGGACCCCGCCCGCCAGAAGGAGATCGCACTGTTGCGGAGCGAGATCGAACCCGTCGTCGAGAGTTTTCAGGAGAAGGGAGATTCCGATTGCCGCAACGGACTCTGGAACGTGCTCGGCGGCTCCGACGAACTCTGCAACTTCGAGAAGTACCGCGACTGGCGCGGCGCGAAGTTCGAGGACTGTCGCGATGGGCAAGGCTCGGGGGCACTCCAGGGTAGAGGCTGCGTCTCTCGGCTCGACTACACACGTTATGCACTCGCTGCAGGGCTCAGCGAAGAGCGTCGTATTGGCGCCAACCCCCACAAGTTCGGCGTCATCGGCAGTACCGACAACCACAAGGGCACGACCGCCGACGTCGACGAGTGGCTGCACGACGGCGTCAAGCGTGAACTCAGCCCGATGGAGCCGGGGCGCATGTCGACTGGCGGTATCGCGGGCGTCTGGGCCGAGGAGAACACCCGCGACTCGATCTTCGACGCGTTCCAGCGCCGCGAAGTCTTCTCCACCAGCGGCACGCGAATTCGCGTTCGGATGTTTGGCGGCTGGAACCTGCCCGCCGACCTGTGCGGCAAACCCGACCTCGTCCAGCGAGCTTATGCAGAAGGCGTCCCGATGGGCGGCGACCTCGTCGCCCGCGCCAGCGAGCCGGGACCGAGTTTCGTGGTAACGGCACTTGCGGATGCCGGGACGGCCGCGCATCCGGGCACCCCGCTACAGCGCGCGCAGATCATCAAAGTCTGGGCGGGCGAAGGGGATGAGCTGCACCAGGCGGTCTTCGATGTGGCCGGCGGCCCCAGCGATGCGTCGGTCGATGTCGCCACGTGTGAACGTTCGGGAGCGGGCGCAATGAGTCTCTGCGGCATGTGGCGCGACCCGGATTACGATCCGACCATTCGCGCCGCCTACTATGCACGCGTCATCGAGAACCCGAGCTGCCGGTATCCCGCCTATGCATGCCTCGCGGCTGCGGACGCAGCCGAGCCCGCGTTCTGCGAGGACGGATCGGTGGCGCTCGAGGTGCAGGATCGCGCCTGGGGTTCTCCAATCTGGATCACACCGCGTGACTAGCGAGCCTCGCACACGATAACCTGACTACCGCACCGCAACTCCCACCGGAAGCGGCAACGATGCAACCGCCACTTCATGTCGAGCTGGATTCGCTGAATGTTCACGGCCCGGTTGCCCGACGCCATCTCGATTTCGTGACGGCAGGTGTAGAAGCCGTTCTCGAGGGTCCGCTCGCGAGGCTAGGCGGCGGAATCTTCTCGGAACAGGGCGATCACCGGTTCCAGTGAGTCGTTTTCGAGATTGCCTTCGAGTTCGCGGGTTGCAAAGAGCAGCAACGCGCGTTCGTGTGCGGTGACGTGCTGTAGCACCGCCTTCTGGCCGGCGGGTGCGAGCGACTCGGCCGCCTCGAACTCTTCGACGAAGCGCTGGATTTCCTGCTGGAAGCCCTGCATCAGGTCCGCCCACGGCGCACTGGCGAGTTGGCTCCCCAGGGTCTGCCCCTCCCGAATCCGCTCCGCACTCTCCGTCGGCAGCCCACCGGTTTCCACGAGTGCGGGCCGCAGGAACTCCTTGGTCTCACGTTCGAGGCGTTCGAGCAGACGCAGCTTCCCGACTCGCCCGGCATCGTTGCACCCGGCCGCCATGGCCTGGAACAACGCCTCGCCATACACCTCGCCCTGGTACCGCTCTACCAGATAGGAGCGGTAGCCGTCTGCCGCAGCGTGGCTCGATTCCAGATATTCCTTCGTCACGGGCTGCGCCTCCGCTGGCAGTATCTCACGGGCCGCGTTCCGCCACTGGAGTCTTCCGGACCGCGGGCAGCGGCGATCCCGTGCTGTCGCCGCCTGGCGCGCGGTAGGCTCTGCAGCGGGCGGCGGGGATCGAGTATGGGGGTCGCATTCAGCATGGGCACGCAGCGATGAGCGATTCGGGACAGCGGGTCGTGAGGGCATTCGATGCCGCGCGCATCCACCAGGGCAACTTCGCGCTGGACATCGACCACGAACGGGTCGCGAGCGAAACGGATGCACTGCTCACGCGCATGTCCCCCGCGCAGAAACGCCACGAGATCCGGGGCAGGCAGCCCGAGTCGATCGAGAGCCTCTACCACGCCGGCGGGGACGAATCGCTCGGCATCGCACCCTGGAAGATGGTCGACGGCCCCCGCGGTGCGCGCGCCGGTTTCGCCACTGCGTTTCCGGTTGCGATCGCGCGCGGCGCCAGTTTCGATGTCGAACTCGAGCGGCGCATTGGCCTCGCCATTGGTCTCGAGGTGGCGGCGCGCGGTGGCAATGTGTTGCTCGCTCCCACGATCAATCTGCTGCGCCACCCGGGTTGGGGACGCGCCCAGGAAACGTATTCCGAGGATCCACACCACATGGGCGCCATGGCGGTGGCCTTCGTCAGCGGGGCACAGAACCACGTGCTCACGAGCCCGAAACACTTCGCTCTGAACAACCTGGAGAACAAGCGTTTCGAGCTGAGCGCCGAAGTCGACGAGCGGACGCTGCACGAACTCTACCTGCCGCACTTCAAGCGTTGTGTGGTCGAGGCGCGCGCCGCGTCCGTGATGAGTGCCTACAACAAGTTGAACGGGACCTACTGTGGTGAGCACCCCGAACTCCTCACCCGGATCCTGCGCGACGATTGGGGCTTCGCCGGGTTCGTCGAGTCGGACTGGTTCCTCGGAACCCGGTCGACGGCGGAGGCGCTTCGGGCCGGGCTCGACATCGAGATGCCTGCGGGGTTCCGCTTCGCAGACGATGCGATCGCTGCTGCGATCGAGTCGGGTGAACTCCAGGAAGACGACATCCATCGCGGCGCGCGTCGCTCCATCTATCAGAAGGTTGCCTGGCAACTGACGCCCGATGGGGTCGCGGGCAAGTCCCGACCCGATGAATCGGTGGTCGAAAGCGAAGAGCACGTGGCACTGGCGCGCGAAGCGGCCGAGAAGTCGATCGTGCTGCTCAAGAACGAAGGCGGGGTGTTGCCGCTCGCCGACCGCGAGGGGCTGCGCATCGCCGTCGTCGGCGATCTGGGCGATGCCGTCAATCTCGGCGATCGCGGCAGCAGCATGGTGGCCTCGTCCGAGGTGACGACCCCGTTGCGTGGTATCGAGGCTGCCGCCCGTTCGGCAAGCGTCGAATTCTTTGGGAGCCGGGCCGATCTCTCGGAGCTTCGCGAGTTCGACGTCGCGATCGTGGTCGCGGGGCTCACCTACGTCGACGAGGGGGAGTTCATTCCGGTGGCGCAGCAGGAGAGCGAGGGCACCGATATGGCCCGTGGCGGCGACCGAGCCGGGCTCACGCTGCCCGACGATCAGCGAGAACTGGTGGTCCGGGCGGCGGCGCACGCCGCGCACACGGTGGTGGTGCTCCAGGCCGGCTCGGCCGTCGTCGTACGCGACTGGGTCGATCGGGTCGAGGGCCTGATGATGGCCTGGTACGGCGGCCGGGAGGGGGGCCACGCGTTGGCGCGGGTGTTGTTCGGTGCGGTGTCGCCCAGCGGCCGGCTGCCGGTCTCCGTCCCGCGGGATATGGACCAGCTGATGCCGTGGAATGTCGAGTCGCTCCGGGTGGAGCACGACCTGCTACACGGCTACCGCTGGCTCGAACACCACGGCCGCACCCCCGAGTTCCCCTTCGGTTTTGGGCTCGGCTACACGGCCTTCGAGCTTTCCAGCCTTCGACTCGAGCGGTGCGAAGAGGGTTTTTGCTGCCGGGTCGACGTGCGAAACGCCGGGGATCGGCAGGGCGCGGCGGTCGTGCAGCTCTATGTGAGTCAGCAAGATTCGCAGGTCTTCCGCGTCCCCGCCGAACTGAAGGGCTTTGGCCGGGTCGAACTCGACGCGGGCGCCACCGCAACCGTCGAAATCGACGTAGCCGATTCGGAACTGCGCTACTACGACTCCTCAACGGCGGGCTGGCAACTCGAGGCCTGTCGCTATCGGTTCCGGGTCGGGCAGTCTTCGGTCGACCTGCCGCTCGAATCAGAGTGGTCGTTCGAGGCGGGAGGCTGGCGCCGGGTCTGAGTAGACAGGAAGTTCAAGCTGCGTTTTCGCGGTGCCCGATCCGCAGATCTTCTGTCCACCAGGAACCGGTGACCCCATACGGGTCTCAGCTCGTCTCGAGTCGCTTCTCCACGGCCTCGCGCGCCCACCCGTAGTCGGCCTTGCCGTTGGCCGCGCGCTGCACGGTCTCCACGATGAAGAGCTGCTTGGGGGCCTTGAAGGACGCGAGCTTCGTGCGCGCGAATTCGCGCAGGGCCTCGCCGTCGGCCGCGCTCCCCGAGCGCAGCGAGGCCACTCCCGTCACGCGCTGGCCGAACTTCTCATCCTCTACGCCCACCACCAGGCAATCCACCACGTCGGGGTGTTGCTTGACGGCCTCCTCGACCTCCTCGGGGTAGACCTTCTCGCCCGCCGTGTTGATGCAATTGGAGCCGCGGCCCAACAGGGTGAGGGTGCCGTCGGCCTCGACCCGTGCCCAGTCGCCCGGGAAGGAGTAGCGGACGCCGTCGATGCTGCGGAAGGTCGCCCGGGATTTCGCTTCGTCCTTGAAATAGCCCAGGGGCACGCTGCCCCCGGCGGCCACCATGCCCGCCTTACCGGAACCGGGCTCGATCTCGCGATCCTCCGCGTCGAAGACCTTCGTGGTCGGGTTCATCGCGAATTTCGCGGTCTCGCCCACGTTGCCGCGCATGGTGATCTGCGTCCCCATGCCGCCCTCCGTGGAACCCATGGCGTCGATGAGCGTGAAGGCGTGCCAATCGAGCAGTTGCTGCTTGACCTCGGAGGTCCACATCACCCCCGAGGAGACCATCAGCTTGACGGAGGAGAGATCGTAGGGGGTGCCGCTGTCCCGGGCCGTCTCGAGGGCGTTGAGCATGGGTTTCGCAAAGGCGTCGCCGACGATCACGAGCTGGGTGGCGCGCTCCCGTTCGGTGCTCTGCCAGAGTTCGGCGGCGTCGAAGGAGCGGCCGGTGAGCGTCACGACCCGGGCGCCGGCGCAGTGCGGCACCATGGCGCCCAGCCACATGCCGGTGCCGTGCATGAGTGGACAGGCCGGAATCGAAACCAGTCCGTCTCCGCGTTCCCACAGCTGGGCGGTGAGCCCGGGGATTTCGTCCACCTCGGGTATGCCGAGGCCGGTCAACGGAAAGGCCATCTGGATGAAGCCCTGGAGCAAGCCCCCGATGTCGTACATCACGCCCTTGGGCATGCCCGTGGTGCCGCCCGTGTAGAGCATGTAGATGTCGGTCTCCTCGCGCTTGATGCGCGGGGCCGGAGCGTGTGCGGCGAGGAGCTCCTCGTAGTCGACCGCGCCGGGAACGCTCTCGCCCCCGTCGTCCACCTGGACCCAGAGCTTCACCCCGGGGATCCGCGGCATGACGCGCTGGACGCGCTCGCCGAGGCTCGAGTGGAAGATCAGCACTTCGGAGTCGGAGTTTTCGAGCAGGTAGAGGAGTTCGTCGTCGAGGTAGCGGTAGTTGATGTTCACCGCCACGCAGCGCTGTTTCATCGCCGCGAACTGGGATTCCAGGTACTCGGTGCCGTTGTAGAGGTAGAGACCGAGCTTCGAATCCGGTTGCAGCCCGGCAGCCGCGAGGGCAGCCGCCAACTGCGCGGCACGCCGCTCGTACTGGCTCCAGCTGCGGCGATCGTCACCGCAGACGACGGCGTCGCGGTCGCCATTGGCGTCCGCGACGGCTTCCCAGAGGGTCGCGAAATGGGTTTCCACGGGGGGCTCCTCGGTGAATCGGCGACGAGTTTAACCGAGTCCGAAGGGGAGGGGCGTTTGCGAGGGGGTAGCCCGTCCGCAGGATTCGGACTCCCGCGCTCTGAGCGAAGAGACACATCACGGGGGTCATGCCCCCGAGGAGCGATCGATGGACCTGCTTCGAGAGAACCTGATGGGGGTGATCGCAGACGACGAGGGCTCGAAGCAGGCCGTGAAGCGCGTGGCGGAGTCCGGCGCAACGGACGTGCTCTGCCAGTATCAGGTCGGCGGGCTCGACCACGAGCGCGTCGTGCGCTCGATGGGGTTGTTCGCGAGCGACGTGGCACAGCTTTGACCTGGCCCTGTATCGGGTCTAGCGATCAGACGAAGAGCGCAATGCCCAGCCCGACCACCGCAAGCACGGTCGTTATGACAGCGGACGCCACGATGGCGCAGAAACGAATCAACTTCGCGTCGTTCGCATGCATGGGCCCATCGATCGGGGGGCTAGCTGCGACGGCTGATGCTGGGGCCCGATAAAAACCCCTTACGGGGAGGGTACGTTCGAGTTCGGTTGCGCTTGACATGGATGACTCTCCCGCCTGACAGCGACAAGGCAGATCTTCTCCTTTGTAAAGTGGCCTTGAGGCCTGAACAGGTGTCAGAAATACCCCAACTCAGGGATCATTTTCTTCGGTGGTGAGCGCATGCGTTCCCGCGGGGCTGTCGCCTCAGTCGCTAGCCCTGGAAAGAGCACGTCGGGGCCTTTCGTGCCCAACGCGGAGCGAGCGGATCCAAGGGAAGAATGCTCCCCGCCTGCCTCGGGAGCCGTTCACCGCTCGGCGTCGAGGTGCTCTCGGACGACCTGCTGGAGCGACCCATCGACGAGGTGGCGGGCACGACGGCGGAGGCCACCCAGCGGGTGGTAGAGGGTGCGCGGACGCACCCGTAGGGGAACGGACGGAAGGGTGTCTGTTTTCTTTATCCGTTCGCCGGCGAAGACCCCGGAGTGTGCCAAAAGTCCGCCGAAGCAAAACACGTGAAAGGGGACATATCCCCCTCAACCTCGTTCCATTTGACATCGTTCCCAATACCAGACCTTGCGGAAACGCAGATTGAACTTCCTATCTGCTCCAGAGAAGCGACACGTCGCATCTTTCATCGCGCAGCCATGGTTCGAGCCGGACGTCGCCCGTCCGGATTCGACGCACCGCGCGCGAGGACGATGAGCTCGCCGCGCCGTCAGCTGGGGAGTTCGACTTCCGCGGTGCCCCGGGTCAGCTCGACGCCATCCTGATTGGTCATGACGACCCTGAGCTCGACGACGGGCACGCCGAAGTCGGAGTCGCGCAGCTTGCCGATCACCTCGGCATCGAGGTAGGCGACGTCCTTCTCGAATGCCGGCGCGCGAAACTGGCTGTTGACGTGGCGCACGTAGCCCTCGTGCCCAGCCCAGTACGACAGGTAGTCGGTGGTCCAGGCACCCATCGATGCCCCGTACCCGTAGGCGCGCGGCATGCCGACCTGCTCGCCGCGCGAGACGTCGGTGTGGCCGCGCGAAGGTCCAACGTAGAGTCCGTCACCCTCTCGCGGGTCGATCTCGGCGGCCTCCCAGTCGTACGCGAAGTCGCCGACCCAGCCGGCGCTCTGGTTGATCCACGGATCCTCGACGCCCTCGGGGGCCACCCAGCGGAAGGCCCCCCAGGCGTTGAAGATGAAGGCCCGGTACTCGGTGGTCAGGCTCTCGATCGAGTGAGGGCCGATCGCGCGGCGCGGCAGGCGGTCGCCCGTCTGCACCTCGTCGAAGTGCGGCGTACGGCCCTCGCGATTCGACTTGATCCAGTCGAGGCGCGTGCGCGCCACGTCGGCCCGTGCCTCGGGGGTCCAGCTCGGCGCGGGCGCCGCTTCGCGGTAGAACTCTCGTTTCTCCGCTTCTGCCGCCAGATAGCGGATGGCCGTCATGCGTGTCTTGGCGATCTGGTCGCCGCGCTGATTCGTGTGGAACGTGTCGCCGTACGAGAACATCGTGGGTCCGGCGAACTTGGTCTCGGCCAACTTGTAGCCCTGGAAGATGCGCTCGTGATCGATGCGATCCCCGGGGAAGATCCGCGGGCCGTAGAACCACCACTCCTCCCCGCCAAAGATCATGTGAGAGCCGGGAATGTGGCCCACGACCGAGGGACGAACACCATGTCCGTAGTCGATGCAGGCCGCGAAGGACTGCGGAGCCACGATCCGGCCAAAGCGGCTCGCTTGCGCGAACTCCTCGTCGTAGTGGAGCGGATTCGCGTAGTCCATCGCCATCACCCAGCGGCGCACGTCGGTGGCGGTCGGCGGCTCCCAGGGCTCGGCGCCTCCGACGAGCACCCCGACGCGCGGGTCGACATCGCTTAGATCCATCTCCGTTGTCATGGGTCGTGACTCCTCTTGCTGCCCGGCGTGAGCCGTGCCGCATGGTGTAACGAAGTTGCAAGAAAGCAACGAGGCACTCAGGGAATCAGGGCTCGCACCACCGTGATCATCTCCTGCTGAAAGCGCTCCCGAGCTTCGAGCGGTACGACGTGGCCCGTATGGGGGCTTCGTCCCGTCACCGGTTCCTGGTCGACAGGATATCTACGGATCGGACCGTGCGAAAATACAGCTTGAACTTCCTATCGACGCTACAGCGTGAATTCCACAGCGTAGGAAGGCCCGCCGCTGCTCAGGTGCCCACCTTCATCGGCCCGAGAAAGTCCATCTTGCCGAGAGGCACGCCCAGCATGCGCAAGATGTCGTACGTCGTCGTAGCGTGGAAGTAGAAGTTGGGGAGCGAGAAGGACAGCAGGAAGTTCTGATTCGTGAATGGGAGCTCGTTCTTCCCGAGCTTGAACACCATCGACTTCTCCGCGAGAGCTTCGACCTCCGCTTCGTCGAGGCCGGCCAGCCCGTTACGCGCCGCGTCGACCAGGGCTCGAAGGCCCGCATAGTCCTTGTCGAGGTCGAAGGAAGGTGGGCTGAAGCTGCCCTTCTGCAGGCCTTGCATCGCGCCCCACGAATGGTGGGCGACGGACACGACCTGGAAGTGCAGAGGCATCATGTCGTCACGCAGCCGCGTCATGACTACTTCCTGCAGGTCCAGCCCTGCTTCGGCCGCGTGGCTCGACCCCTTGTCGAGAACGCCGGCGACCCCGTCCAGCACTTGCAGGTAGCTTCCGACACTCACGTCATGGAATGAAATGGACACGTCGTTCTCCTTGGCCCGTATTGGGTCACCGGTTCCTGGTTGACAGAAGGTCGACGGATCGGACCTTGCGAAAACGCAGCTTGAACTTCCTATCTACCGGCGGCGATCTCGGCGATGACGATGAGGCTGGCTTCCTGGTTCAATCGCGCCCCCGAACAAGCGCCGCTCGCAAGCCTACCACCGATGGGAGTTCGAAGACGCCGGCGCTTGAAGTCTGCGGTCGAACGGCAGACCCTGGCCCGGTTCGGAGCCCCGTACTGGTTCGCCGGTTCCCAGTTGACAAAAGATCTACGGATCGGTCATCGCAAAAATGCAGCTGGAACTTCCTATCTACGGCTCGTTTTTCAGCACACCTTCGAACGGCCGGTTCCGCCCGGTTACACGCTCCCGGAGGGCCTGATGATCGCGGTTGGTCCGTACCACTACGAGGAGGCCGCGATCGAGCTGAGAGGCTCGCGCAACTGGCCGATCACCGGCGATCTGACCATCGGGAGCGGCGAGTACTTCGATGGGAACGACTGATCGCGATCCCGGAGATCGAGTAGCGCCCGAACGAACACTTGCTGGTCAAGGCGTACGTTCCGGTTCTGACTCAAAGTTCTAGTTCCCAACCACACGGCCAACCGCGTATGCTGCGCACCGCGATGTGGAAGTCCGCCTTGGCAAGATCGCTCGCAGGCGGGCTCGTGCTCGCAACTGCGCTCACGGCGAGTGCTCTCGATGCGCCGCCTCGCGTCGACATCGTCTGGACCGACACCCCGCCGAAGATCGACGGCCGTCTCGACGATGCAGTCTGGCAGCAGGCCGCAGTGGTCGACGAACTCACCCAGGTGGTTCCGGTTCCCGGAGCGGTGCCCTCGCAGCGAACCGAGGTCCGCTTTCTGACCGATCGCAAGAACCTGTACATCGCAGCCTGGTGCTACGACAGCGACGTCGAGGGAATCCTCGCGAACCTCATGAAACGCGACGCCTTCTTGAACTACGACGACCGCTTCCAGATCGTGATCGACACGTTCCACGATCGTCAGAACGGCTATTCGTTCGAGCTGACTCCGGCGGGGGGCCGGCGCGACGTACTGCTCGAGGGCAAGGCCTTCTCGCTCTCGTGGGACACGATCTGGCAGGGCCGATCACACATCGACTCGAAGGGCTGGTACGCCGAGATCGCAATCCCCTACCAGTCGATCAACTACGACCCGGAGAAGGACACCTGGGGCCTGAACATCGCGCGCAGCATCCGGCGCGACAACGAGGAAATCCGCTGGGCGGACCCCGTGCCGCAGCGCCACCCGGCCGACCTGGGCAATGCCGGCGTGCTGGCGGGCATGCGCGGCGTGGGGTCGGGGATCGGACTCGACGTCTCGCCGTCACTGTCGCTCGGCTATGAGAACGGTATCGAGCGGCCGCCTTCTGCGGCCATCAACGAGGTCGACGACTTCGACGCCGAGCCGAGCGGCGACCTCACCTACAAGGTCCTGCCGTCGCTCACTGCGACACTCACCGCCAACACGAACTTCGGCGAGACCGAAGCCGACACCCGGCAGATCAACTTTTCGCGCTTCTCGGTTGCCTTCCCCGAGAAACGCGACTTCTTCCTGCAAGACGCGTTGATCTTCGAGTTCGCCGAGCTCACCGACGACTTCACCGGAACGCCCACCAACGGTCAACCCTTCCACTCGCGGCGCATCGGCATCGCGCAACCCGACCCGAACGTGCTCGAGTTCGTTCCGGGCAAGATCCTGTTTGGCGGCAAGCTCACCGGGCGCGTCGGAGGCGTGAAGCTGGGGGTTCTGCACACGCTGGTCGACAAACTCGGCGATGTCGACCGCCAGCACCTGACGGTGGCGCGCGCGGCGGTCAACATGCTCGAAGAATCGACTCTGGGAATGATCGTGACCAACGGCGACCCCGACGGCCGAATCGACAACACCCTGGCCGGCGTCGACTTCGTCTACCGCAACAGCTCTTTCCGCGGAAGCGAGACGCTGACTGGCAAGGCCTGGTTCCAGCAGAGCTTCTCCTCGGACCGCAGCGGCAACGAGTCCGCGTATGGCGTGGGCATCGCGTACCCGAACGACACTGTCAACTGGACGCTCGACTACAAGGAAATCGGAAAGAACTTCGACCCGGCGCTCGGCTTCGTCAACCGCCGAGACATCCGGCAGTACGACGGCACCTACCGTTATCGATTCCGCCGGTCCGGCTACGTTCGCACCTTCGACATGAAGCTGGTGGGCAGCCTCACCACGGATCGCAGCAACCAGGTCGATTCGGGCAAACTCCAGATCATTCCGTTCGAGATCGAGAACCAGTACGGGGGACGCGTCGATGTCATCTACCAGCACACGTTCGAGCGTCCGCTCGCCTTCACGCTTCCGGACGGCCTGACCGTCGACTCCGGTGCGTACCACTTCGAGGAAGCGCGCATCAAGTTCAACGGATCGCGCAACTGGCCGCTCACGGGCGACTTGCTGCTCGGGGGCGGTGAGTACTTCGACGGAGCCCGCATCATCTTCATCCCCGAAGTCGAGTGGCGTCCGAACCGGCACTTCCTGGTCAAGGGACGCTACCAGCTGAACGAAACCTGGCTGCCCGGACAGCGCGGGCGCACCCACATCTTCGCTGGAGAGGTCGCCATTTTCTTTACGCCGGACATCTCGTGGAGCACGCTCGTTCAGTACGACAACGTCAGCGATTCGATCGGCCTCAACAGCCGATTGCACTGGATCATCGAGGACGGCCGCGAGGTGTTCCTCGTGCTCAACCAGGGCGTCGACATCATCGACGGCGAGCTGAAGCGAGGCGTCACGCAGCCCATCGTCAAGCTCGCCTGGACGTTCCGGTTCTGATATTCCCGTCACCGGGTTCGCACGCGCTCGCGAACACGACGACGCCGTGCTTGGAAACGCTCAGATCGCCCCGTATTGGGTCACCGGTTCGGGGCGGGATCGTGGTACCGCGCACCTCCCGGAGGCCCGGGTGGGCGGCATCGGGGCTGCGCGTGCGAAGGGCTATATTGACGGCGATGCCCAGTGTTCTGTGGTCGGCGCTGCATGGCGTAGGGGGGGTCCCGTGCTTGGGTTGCCGGGTTCTTCCAGGGTCGGCGCGGAGGCGCCAGACGCTGGCCGCCCTGGCGTGCCTGGCCGTGGTCGTGGCGTGCGGGAACCTTCCCAAGCTCGCCAAGCCCCCGGCACGACCTGGCCCGAATCTCCTGCTGATCGTGGCGGACGACCTCGGCTGGGGCGACGTCGGCTTTCACGGCTCCCGCATCGAGACGCCCCGCATCGACCAGTTGGCCGCCGAGGGGTTGGAACTGCGTCGGTTCTACGTGAACCCCATCTGCACGCCAACCCGCGCCGCGCTGCTCACGGGTCGTTCCCCCATGTCGCTGGGGCTGCTGTATTCGGGCATCTCTCGGATGCGGGTCGACGCCGGTCTGGCGCGGGACGAGTACACCATCGCCGAGTATTTCCGGGCCGCTGGCTACAGCACGGCCCTGGTGGGCAAGTGGCACCTGGGTGCGGTTCGCAGTGAATACCTGCCCAATCCGCAGGGCTTCGAGCTCTTCTACGGGCAGCTGGGCGGACTCACCGACTACTACTCCCATCGCTTCGGCAAGGTGCTCGACTGGCAGGAGAACGGCGTACCGCTCGAGGTCGAGGGCTACGCGACGGATCTGCTGGGCGAGCGCGCCATTCGCTTCCTGCGCGAGCGGGATCCCGCACGCCCGTTCCTGCTCGTGCTCTCCTACACCGCGCCCCACTGGCCCTACAACGCTCCATCGGCGGAACTGGTGGCCAAGTACCGGCAGCTCGGTCTGCCCCACCCTCGTAATCAGTACGCTTCGGTGGTCGAGGCGATGGATGCTTCGATCGGGCAGGTGCTCGACGTCCTGCGCAAGCAGGCGATCGCCGAGAACACGATCGTCGTATTCCTGAGCGACAACGGCGCCGCCATGGCTCATCAGGCAGGTCGGAATCGTCCATTTCGCGGGGGCAAGCTCAGCGTCATGGAGGGTGGCATCCGCGTGCCCGCCGTGATTCGATGGCCGAGCAGGCTACCCGCCGGAGCGCGCAGCGAGCAGCGCATGCGCGACGTGGATCTGTTTCCCACTCTGGCTGCCGCCGCCGGTCTCGAGCCGCCGAGCGGAAGCCTGGATGGCAGGAATCTGTGGCCGACGCTGGTTTCCGGCGACGAGATTCCGCGCCGTCCCTTCCTGTTCGCCGCCGACAACCTTCGGGCCACCGGGACGAGCTTTGCCGCCCTGGGCGATCGCTGGAAGCTGGTGGTTCGCGAAGGTCCCGATGGCCAACGCATGGAGCTCTACAATCTGTCGCGAGATCCATGGGAGCGCTTCGACGTGTCGCGAAAGCACCCAAAGGTCGTCGAACGACTGAACGCGGAGATCGAGCGCTGGAAGGCCTCCCACCCTCGAGATGGCTTGAGGTGGAACGAGCGGGAGAAGGCGCTCGCTCACGCCGAGGCCGGGGCCGACTGGTCGTCCATGACCGAGGTGCTCCGCGATCCCGAGAATCTCCGGACCCACCTGGAAGACCCGGAGCGCTACCTCCAGCGCCCGCCCGAGCGGTGATGATCGAACTCCACGAGCGCACAGGTGGCTTCTTGCCGAGGGGCCTGGGGGTGCTCGCCATCGCGTACTCGCTGGTGCAGCTGGGTCCCTGGGCTTCCTGCCCTTCGGCTATCACCCGTATTGGTTCGCCGGGGTGGGTACCGGAAAAACTGCGGGTGGGGCGGCTGTGATCCAAATCGTCTGGCGCGGGGTCGACCGCGCGGTTCCAGTGCTCGTCGCGTTGCTGCTCTTCGCATGCGGCGCCGAGACGCAACCCGGGCCGCGAAAGCCCCCGAAAGCAATCGTGATGATCTCCCTCGACACATTGCGCGCGGATTACCTGGGACTTCTACCAGTACCGCGCCCACCCAACGTCTCCGAAGCTCGACGCGTTCGCGGAAGAGAGCGTCGTCTTCGACGCCAGCATGGTGAGCGAGCCGTAGACGCTCACCTCTCACATGAGCCTCATGACCGGGCTCTACCCCCACCACCACGGCGTCGGAGAGGAGTCGAAGCTGCCCAGCGGCACCGACACCCTGGCGCAGCGGCTGCGCGCGCAGGGTTACGCGACGCGGGAACACGTGGACGGCGGCTACATGCGCGCGCGGTGGGGTTTCGATCGCGGCTTCGACTGGTACCAGGGAAGAAAGCGGCGCGGTGCGCGACGCATCTTTCGCGAGCCCCGAGCCTGGATCCGTCAGCACGCGAACGAACGGTTCTTCCTGTTCCTCCACGCGTACGACGTCCACTCTCGCGGGTCCGGCCCGCGCTACACCGCGAGAAAACCCTATCGCGGTTGGTACTCCCGCAGTCTGCGCACCAGGTCCGCCATACGCGCCGCGAAGTATATCGCCGCGCAGCTCATAGCCACCGAGCGAGACATCGCGTACATCCGGGCGACGTATGCGGAGTGTGTCAAGCAGGTCGACGCCGAGCTCTCCGATCTGTTCGAATTTCTGAAGCGAATCGGCCTGTGGGACGACGCCCTGATCATCGTCTGGTCCGATCACGGAGAAGGCCTGTTCGACCACGGGACCTTTACGCACGACCAGATCTACGATCACACCGCGCGATCGGTTCTGATGATGAAGATTTCCGGCGTCGCAGGCGGGTTCCGCGTCGGTTCCGTGGTCCGGGAGATCGACCTCCTGCGCTCGGTTACGTAGAGTAGCCCGCTTCGAGCGGTCTCTTCCCGTCTACTTCCCAGCAGATCTGTTCCTAGTTCGGCTGGGTATCCCGTGTTGAGTCACCGGTTCCCAGTGGACGGAATCTCTACGGGTCGGACACCGCGAAAATGCAGCTTGAACTTCCTATCAACTCAGCGACCGCACAGCTCCCGGAAGTTGCAGCGCGCGCAGGCGCGCGCGGCGGGACTGTCGAGCGGGATGAGCGGGAAGATCTCGGCGTCGCCCATGCCACGGTCGGCATTGAAGTGCAGCTCGCGCATCGCGTCCGCGGAGGCCTGAATGCGATTTTCGGCGGCAACAAGCGACTCGGCGGTGATCTCGCAGCGCACTACACCGCCGCCGTCGAGGTAGACGTCGTAGCCGCTGAAGCGCTCCAGCGGTACACCCCACTCCTCTCGGGCAAAGATCGCATAGACGTGCAGCTGGAAGGCATCGTCTTCGGTTGGGCGACCCGTCTTCCAATCGTAGAGGTGGACGTTCCCGTCGCCATCGCGCAGCGCAAAGTCGGGCGTACCGAAGACCTTGGTGCCGCGCAGCATGAAGGAACCGAAGGCGTTCTGAGAGTTCTCGACGAACACGTAATCGTTCGGCGACGCCTCGCGTACCCAGGCCAACTCACGCAACGCGAAGAAACCCTGCACGCAGCGCTCGATCCGCTCGACATAGTGCTTGCCGTAGCTGGCCACGGCGGCTCGATCCTTCACCGAGTCCTCGTGGTAGTAGTGCTCGGCCAGGTGGGTGAACCTCGAAGGCGACTGGCGTCCCTTCCCGCTCTGGGATTCCCGGAAGCTCTCGCGCAGCTTGCTGAGCGCCCGGTCGGTCGTCTCCTTGACATCGGCCACGTGACCCGGCTTCGCGTGGAAGTAGTCGGACAGGCTCTCGTGCACTGCGCTGCCGGCCACCATCGGCATCCGCTTGAGCTTGCCGAGTTGGTAGATCTCCCGGCGGGCGGGCTCCGCTCTCGAATCCCAGCCCAGCCAGCCGCCGTAGTAGCTGTAGTAGTGGCGGCGTCGGCATTCGGCGAAGTTGGATGCGCGTGACGCCGACCAAGCAAACTCGTGGGTGAGAGCCATGAACAGAAACTCGCGACAGAGCCCGGCGGGCGGGAGACTCGAAGACCGCCTGAGCCGACGGCGGCCTTCCAGTATACGGTCACCGGTTCCCGATTGACAGAATCTCTATGATCGGACCTTGCGGAAACGCAGCTTGAACTTCCTATCTACGGGTGGGTCACCGAGGAGCGTACCTTTCCGCGTTTGACGCTGGTCAACTGGCGGCTGAAGCAGCCGGACTGGCGCCTCGTGGTGCTCGATGACACGGCGGTGCTGCTGCTGCGGTCCGACCCTCGTAGAGTCCCCGGATCATGAGAATGTAGATGGGAAGTTCTCAACTGATCTCCGCTCGGGAACTCGTCGTCATTCACCCCGCCTTTCTCGCAACGAGACCGAACACCGCGAGGCCGGTACCCACCAGGAACATCGTCCCCGGCTCGGGAACCGTGAAGGTCCCAATCGTGCCCGAGTAGTTCGTGATCACACTGGCGAGCGAGGTGTGGGTCTGGGGCTGCTACAGCACCAGGTTCAGCGTCCGTGCACGTGCGCTTTCGCGATCAGGAGAGGCAGATCGTGGCGGATGCTCCAGGCCGGGGATATTTCCCCTCAACCTCGTTCTATTTGACATAGTTCCCAATATCAGACATTGCGAAAACGCAGCTTGGACTTCCTATCTACATACAGCTTTTCTTCCTATGCTCATTCACGGTAGGGCTCTTCGGCAGTGGCATCCTCTAAGACTTCTTTACGCTCGACGAACAGGCCGGCGCGGCGACTAGGTGATGTCGCAGCAGGCGCCGCGGATCCGCCGGTCGAACGTGGAATGACCCGTCGGGGGCCGAAGCAAAGAATGGGAACTCGATGACCGCGTTTCGGGTTCGGCTGCTGGCCTCGCTGGCCATCGCGGCGAGCCTCGCCACGCTCGCGGTCGGGTTGCTTAGCCTCTACGACCGGCTGGGTACCTCATGGTCGGGGCTCCCCCTCTCGGTAAACGCCTACGTGGGGCCCGACATCCTCATTCCACGCGATCTGCACCGGGCGACCGCCGGTCTCGTGTTCTCCGACCGCGTCGTCGAAGTCGACGGCACCCCCGTGACGACCGGCGCCGAAGTCCGGGCGCTGGTCAGCAGGCGATCAGCGGGCCAGATCGTCTCCTATGGGATCGAGACCACGACGGGAACCCGATTCACCGTAGAACTGCCAACCCAGCAGCTGGACGCGGACTATTTTCGCTCGGTCTTTGTGCCCCTGGTGCTGGTTGGCATCGCCTTCCTGGCCTTTTCCACGGTTCCCGTCATGGCACGCCCCGGACTGCCGCTGGCTCGCGCGGTGTTCGCGCTCGCGCTCGGAGCCGTCACGTTCACCAACTTCTCGCTGGCGGACAACTTTCTCACGTACGTGCTCTCTCCGTGGTCGTTTGGTTTCGGGATCTTCTTCACGGCCGGCATGCTCCACTTCGCGATGTTGTTCCCAGAGCAGCGGTGGCCGCATACCACGCACCCCGGGCCAACGGTGGGTGTGCTCTACGGCGGCATGACCCTCTTCTGGGCCCTGTACATCGGCGCAGCCCAGAGTGCGCCGGCGTGGATTCCCGTGTTGCGTACGACGACCGTGGCCATGATCGTCGTCGCTGCGGGCTGCCTGATCGTGAACCTGGTGGACGCCGCCTGGCGCTCCGATGAGCCCCGGGTTCGACGGCTCGCGCGCCTGGGTCTGACCGCGCCGATCATGTGGCTGATGGGAGTCCTCTCGATCCTCCTCACCAGTTACGGCGTGATCGAGGCTTACGTTCCGCCCATCGCCCAGCTCCTGCCCGCGGCGATCCTGGTCTTCTGTGCCTTCTACGGCACGGTGGTCGACAACGCCTTCGAGATCGACGAGGTGGTCCGCCGCCTGATTGCGTTCTTTGCGGTCGGGCTGGTCGCGGTCTCGGCCTACCTGGTCGTGCTGGGTCTGCTCTCGCTCTTCCTGGGCACGGCTGGGGCCTTCGCGGGCGCGAGTCTCGCGGCCCTCGCTCTCGTGAGTCTCGCGCCGGTGGTTCCCGCCGTGCACGCGCGCGCCGGAGATCTGGTGGAAGCCGCACTGTTTCCCGCCCGGCGCCGCGCGCGCGAGGCCATCGAGCGCGCTGCCGACGAGCTCGGGAGTCACCGGGGCCCACGGGCGCTGACCAACTTTCTCTGCAGAACCCTGGGAGACGCGATCCCGTGTACATCGGTGCGTGTCGTGATCGGCGCGCGCGGCGAGGCCCTGCGCGAAGTCGTCCCGCCGCCCGGTCGCGTGGGCCTCGAGCTTCCGCCCGAGGACTCTCTTTACATGGCACTCGAGCGCGGTGTGAGCGTGAGCCAGGAGGCGCGACTGGTCGGCCGCCGCCGACTCCCGCACGGCGCCGTTGCGCGCAGTCGAGATCTGGGGGCACACCTGGTCGTGGCCCTGCCACCGGGGGAAGCCGTCATCGGCGGAATCCTCCTCGGAGAGCGAGAGGACGCTCAGCTCTACACCGCCCAGGACGAGCGCTTGATCGAGACTCTTGCGCGACAAGCCGCGGTGGCGCTCGAGAACGCGGCGGTCTGGGAGGAGATCGACACCCTGCGTCAACGTCTCGAAAAAGAGAATCTCCACCTGCGCGAGCAGGCCGCGGTCGAGATGCAAGTGGGCGACATCGTGGGAAGCAGCTCCGAAGTCGTCAAACTCGTGAATCAGATCCGGAAGGTCGCACCCACGGATGCCTCGGTCCTGCTGATCGGGGAAACCGGCACGGGCAAGGAACTGGCCCTGCGCGCGCTGCACGGATTGAGCCAGCGGGCCGACCGACCCCTTGCTCAAGTGGCCTGCGCGGCCCTTCCCGAGGGCCTTCTCGAGAGCGAGCTCTTCGGCCACGAGAAGGGCGCCTTCAGCGGCGCCGACGCTGCTCGCGTGGGCCGCATCGAAGCCACCGATGGCGGAACCTTCTTCTTCGACGATGTCGACACCTTGTCGCTGGGCGTACAGGCCAAGCTGCTGCGGGCGCTCCAGGAGGGCGAGGTCCAACGGCTGGGCAGCAACCAACCGCGCCAGGTCGATGTCCGGATCGTGGCATCGAGCAACCGAGACCTGCTCGCGGAGGTTCGCGAAGGGCGCTTCCGCGAAGACCTCTACTACCGCCTGGCGGTGGTGCCGATCCGGATCCCGCCCCTGCGCGAGCGGCGAGAGGACATTCCCCTTCTGGCGGAGCACTTCGTCGCTCTGGAGTCGGTGCGGCTGGGTCGTCAGATGCGCGGCATCTCGAACGAGATGATGGAGGCCCTGGAAAGCTACTCGTGGCCCGGCAACATCCGCGAGCTTCGCAATGTGATCGAGCGCGCGCTGGTGCTGTCCACCGACGACGTGCTGCGCCTGCCCGGACCGCTCGATGCGACGAGCCCGTTGCCGACGGCGGACACGGCGTCGACTCTTGCGGGCGAGGAGCTCGGCTCGGCGAGCCTGGCCGAGCTGCTCCGGCGCTACAAGACGCGTCTCGTCAAGACCGCTCTGAGCCGGTCCGGTGGCAATCAGCGAAGAGCCGCCGAGATCCTGGGGATGCACCGCCCCAGCCTGACCCGCATGATCCGCGACCTCGGCCTGCGCGACGAGCCGCACTGAGCCTGGCAAACCGGGTGTCGGGGGAGCGGAAGACTCCGCTCCCCCAACGATCCCACTCCGGCTTCCCCGAACTCGCAGCGACTGGTACACGGTGCCGGGCGTCTTCTAGGGTGCCGTGGCCGCCCTCTTCTTGAAGTCCTCCCACGCGACGACCGCATCGTAGACCTCGCGCTGTGACGCCCACGAAGCCCTGCCGGGCTCGACGAAACGGGTCTGCACCTCGTCGAAGAATTCCGCCAGCACCGGCTCATTGGCCACGGTGAAGATCGCCGCCGGAAGATAGAACGTGGCCTTCCCGACCTTTGTCGGGTTCTGTGCGGCCACGGCGTCTTCGAGCGCTGCCAGGGCAGCGGCCACGTCGGCCAGGGTCAGGTCGCCCATCGTGCCGTCGAAGGATTCGAGTCGGCCGATGCTGCCTGGGCTCATCAGCACGTCGCCTCCCAGGTCTTCCTGCAGATCGAGCGCATCGTCCAGGAAGACCGGGTGGACCCGATCTTCGAGCAGGACCGGGGCGGGCTCGTGGTAGAGCCCGGTGAAGATCGCGGGATTCGTCCAGCCCGGGGGCCGCGCGCCGGGCAGGGTCGACAGGAAGTGATATCCGACGATGCCATCGACGTAGGCGAAATCCGCCAGCTCCGCGGCTTGCACCCAGTCCGAGAGCCCGCCGCCGCCCGAACAACCGAGATTGTTCTCCGCACCCACCAACTCGTCGACCAGAACCTTGCGCACCCGCCACTCTGCGACGAGGTCCAGCACGCCTCGTTCGGTGAGACCCAGGGATGCGCCCGGGCCACCACCCGCTGCGGGGGTGAGGGAGAATCCGTAGGCGAGGAGAAAATCCTCGACGTAGAGGTCTACGAGTGCATCCGGAAAGTTGGCGAGGTGGAGGCCGGCGAACGCGCTGAGGAAGGTGGAGGTGAGGGTGCTCTCGAAGCCGATGTCGAACAGGCTAGGCCCGCCCGTGAGGCCGACCGCACTCTCCATGAGAGCCGTGTAGTCCGTGCCAGTTCCCGCGTTGATGCGCGGCCCGATGTCACAGTGGGTCCCGACCCCGTGGCCGTAGCGATCATAGAGTTCCGCCATGACGTCATCGCCATAGATGATCTGCGCCGACGAGAAGGGGATCTCGCTCTCGACGGTGAGGGTCGCGTCGTGGAGCATCGCCAGCTTCGCGCCCAGCCGAAGCTGTGCGGCGTGCTTGGCGAAGAGACTGGCTCGTCCCGGCTGGGCATCCGCCCAGCCGCCTTCCATGTGCGTCATGGTGGTGACGAAGAATGGCGCCGGACCGGAGGGGCTGCCGGGGGGACCGTCGCAGCCGGGGGAATCGTCTGGGCATGGGTCCGAGACCTCCCCTCGCATGGCTTTGGTGGCGGGCCAGTTCGGGTCGCGCTCGACCGTTTCACCGATCGGCATGACCTCGGCGTGCGCAATCCGGACGGCGCCGTCCTCGCTGAATCCGTCGACGTGGGCGAAGCAGCCGGCCTGGATGCTGGCACCGCGGCGCTTGCGGGCCCCTAGATCCACATAGCCACATTCGAAGCGGCGGGTGGCGATGGACGCGTCGCCCGTCTCGTCCGGGCGCGGCACTTCCTGCTCTGCGTACTGTGCGAAACGCGTCCACACATCGTCGATCGAAAGCGTGGTCTGCATGCTGGCGAGCCGGTCGTACCGGGGCCAGTTCACGTCGAAGCCCATCAGGTTGCCCGCGCCCGTGAACCACAGTGCGAGCTTCGACCCGGGTCCCACGACGAAGATTCCGTCCACCTCGCGGCCGAAGAGCGCGATGTGTCCGACCACGCGCTCGGTGGTCTCGTTCGTCTCGATGTTGGCTTCGTCCTCGATCAGGTACTGGCTTCCCAGGAAGACGAGTCCGTCGGCTTCACTCAATGGCACGTAGTCGGCCAGTGGGCCAACCAGGACGCGGCGGCCGAGCATCTCGAGCTCGTCCAGGTCGAGGCGCGTGGCCGAGGCCTCGGCGCGAGCGGTCGCTGCACCAATCCGAAAGCGGAACACCGATGCGTCTTCGTCGACCTCGAGGTAGGCGCCGCTGTCGCTCTGTGCGATCACGGAGTCGGAATCTGCATCACTGACGGTGAGGGTTCCAACCTCGCTCAGGAATCCCGCTGTCAGCAAGTCGTTCAGACGGACCCGCAGCGAGGACAGCTGCTCGGAAGCGCTGCTCTCGGGGAGCCTGGCCGCCAGGAGCGAGACGCTCTCGTTCGCGAGCGCCTCCTGTAGTGATCGCTCGGTCTGTTCTTTCAGATAGGCAGAATGTTCGGCCTCGGACGCCGGCGCTGCGAGGGCGATCCAACCGGCCGCAAGCATCATCTTGATCGTCTGGGTCTTCATGATCGATCTCCTGATTCGTTGCTGACTCTCGCGCCAGGAAGCGTTCACCGCGTGATCCTCGTGCGGCACCAGTGGGTCATGTCGATGTTGCGCAGGCGTTGGAAGCTCGTGAAGTTCTGCCATCGGATCTGGTCGACGCGGTTCCAGCAGTTGGTCGACGAAGACCCGACGGCCATCACAGCCAGGTCCTGATCCAGGTGGAAGTCGGCGTTGCCGTCGAACCAGGCGTCGCGGACGCTCTTGCTCTTCTGAAGGCCGTCGGCGTAGTCGCGCCCGACGTCCTCGGTCGTGGTCGAGCTGTAGACCGAGTCGTGGCTGCCCGTCACTATGTACACACCGCCGCGAAATGCCGGGCCCCAGCGATCCCAGATGAGGTCGTCGTGGTTCTCCATCACGGTGCAGGAGTACTGCGAGAAGATCGCCACCTGGTTGTTGTCATCGCCGTAGCGCCAGTCGGTCGAGAGCTCGTAGGAATCCTCTTCGAACATCATCAGATACGCGTTCCTCGCGGTCGTGCCTCCGTGCGTGGCTGTGTAGAAGAGGTCGACAGTGTCCACACCCGCGAGCGCCGGCGAACCGTCACAGCTGGAGAAGCCACACGTCGAGCCACCCAGGTCGTAGTAGAAGTCCTGGGTGTCGGTGTCATCG
>JABSQW010000137.1 GCA_013215605.1 Myxococcales bacterium | reverse complement strand
CGAGGCCGTCGAGATTCGGAGGCACCACCCCCAGGCCGTCTTCCTCGATTCCGCGGACGAAGCGCTCCTCGACCACCGAGAGACCCGAGAGACGGGCCTTCAACCGGGAGGCGAGGCTGACTGCATATCGTTCAGCCGAGACGGCGGCCTTCGACCCGTCGGTTGCCATTGCGATCGTCGAGATCATCTCATCACACTCCGCATGTACGTCCGGTCCGGGTAGACCGGCGTTTCGATTCCGTCGCGCGGAGCGATCGACCGGCCCAGCGCTCCTGCGGCGCCGTCACCCAGGTTCCGCCGCATCGGCGGTGACGAATCCAGAGTATTAGACCCCACGGGGACATGTCAATCAAATGACGATGCCGGTCTCGAGGGGTCAGAGGTCGTCGAATCCGGCGAAAAAGCGCAGGACGTCGGTCTCCGTGAGCATTCCGACGAGGTCTTCGCCGTCCACCACCGGCAGGCAGCCAATCTTGCGTTCGGCCATCACCCGGGCCGCGCTCTTCACCGTGGCATCCGGGTCGATGGTGATGGCGGGGGTCGACATGACGTGAGTGATCTCGACCGCCTGAAGGAACGCGCGCCGCTGATCCTTCCCGTAGTCGTTCAGTTTCGAGAGTGAAACGCGCAGCAGATCGCGCTCGGACACGACGCCGACGAGTTGCCCGCCGCGCACCACGGGCATGTGGCGCACGTGACCCAGGGTCATGATATCTTCGACCGTCGAGAGGGAGTCTCCCACGCCGATCGTGACGATCTTCGTCTGCATGACGTCACGCACCAGGATGAGATCCATACGTCGGGAGTCTATTCGATGTCCACTTCGCAAGGGAAAGAAAAACACGCGAAGACGGGCCGGAGGCCGCGCGAAACGCCGCCGCACGACGACGAGCCCGCTCTGTCCAGCGACATCGACGACAGCGCCGATTTCGAAGCCGAGCTCGGTGGTCTTCCCGAATTCATACGCAAGGCGCTTCAGTTGGGGCTGTCGACCTTCTTCGTCACCGAGAGCGCGATCCGAAAGGCAGTCGGCGACACGCTGCCAAAGGACTGGGTGGACTTCGCCGTAGAACAGAGCGAACGCACGCGCAGCGAGCTCATCGAACGGATGAGCTTCGAGCTCAGTCGATCGATCGAGAACATCGATCTCGCGTCGGTCACCGAGCGCCTCCTCGAGGGTCGCACGCTTGAAATCAAGGCGGAGATCTCGCTGAGCCCGAAGAGAACCACCAGAAAGAGACGCCCGTCCGAGGGCCGCGGCAACTCCACCCGCCTCCGCGTGACCGTCACCGACGACGACTTCCAGTGACCTCCCTACCGTGAGTGAATCCTTGCCCCGGCGATCCCGCCGGCGCATCTACCGTGCCCGCCGGATCGGAACGACGTTGGGGCGGGTGTTCATGGGCCTCCGCGCGAACCGCGCCCTCGCCGCTCGGAGGGGGCCCGAGGAGATGGCGGAGCGCTGGGCGGCGTTCCACCGGGAAAGCGCCGAGTCCATCCACGAGATGGCCATCGAGCTGCGCGGGCTGATCCTCAAGGGCTGTCAATCGCTCGGGACGCGCGCGGACGTTCTGCCGCCGCAGTACGTCGAGGTGCTCTCGAAGCTGCAGGATCGCGTCCCGCCTGAGGATTTCCGCGTGGTGCGCCGCAGCGTCGAGCACGAGCTCGGCTGCGAGCTGAAGGACGTCTTTCGCTGGTTCTCTCCCGAGCCCGTCGCATCGGCCTCGCTCGCGCAGGTCCACGAGGCGGAGCTGATCGACGGGCGCCGCGTCGCTGTGAAGGTCCAGTACCCGGGAATCGACAGGCTCGTGAAAGGCGACCTCTCCAACCTGAAGACGCTCTTTCGCAGCGCCCGCTGGCTCGAACCGGACTTCGATCTCGTCCCGCTCGTCGATGAGCTCGCCGAACACGTTCCTCGTGAGCTCAACTTCCTGAGCGAGGGCCGCAATGCCGAGACCATCGCGGAGTTCTTCACGGATCGCGACGACGTCGGCATCCCCCGGGTCCACTGGGAACACACGACGCGACGCGTTCTCACCATGGAGTTCATCGACGGAATCAAGATCACTGACACCGACCGGCTCGCGGCCGCAGGCATCGACCCGCGCGCGATCGCGCATACGCTCGTCGATGTCTACTGCGAACAGATTCTTCGACACGGCTTCTTCCACGCCGACCCGCACCCCGGAAACCTCCTGGTCGAACCGCTCGGCGACGGACGCGCGCGGCTCGTCCTCGTCGACTTCGGACTCGCGAAGGAGCTGCCGCTGCATTTCCGCAAGGGCGTGGTGAGCTTCGCCGGCGCGATGCTGCAACGCGATGCGAACGCCATGGCGAATGCGTTGCTCGAGCTCGGCTTCGAGACCCGCGATGGCCGCCCCGACGCGTTGGCCGAACTCGCCGCAGCCGTCATGGAGCTGGTCGCGCGCTTCCGCGACACCGCGAACGACGGCCGCTTCCAGGAGCTCGCGGACGAGCTCCCCGAGCGGATTCGCGAGAATCCGATCGTGCGCGTCCCGACGCACCTCGTCCTGCTCGGACGCGTACTGGGCATGCTGTCGGGGGTGAACCGCTCTCTCGGCACACGGCTAGACCTCGCTGAGCGCATCCTCCCCTATGTCGTCTAGCGGGGTCCCGATCCGGGCGAAGCCCGGATCGACCCGGCTGCGCTCGCGTCGCGCTTGCTCCTTGCTGGCTCGGCTCACGCCTCCTTGGCGCGGAGATCTTCGACGTAGGTTCGCGCGCTCAGCACGTAGTGGACCGCCGCCCAGAGGAGGATGCCGGTGAGAATCAGCAGCGCGTAGCGGATCTGCTCCGCGCCGCCGAGTAGATCGCTCACGAGCCCTGCGAGCTGCGGCCCCACGCCAAAGCCGACGATGTTCATCGCGAACAGCGCGATGGCCGACATCACCGCGCGCATGCGCGGCTTCACGAGCGACTGGACGACCGCGTGTCCCACGGCCGCGTAGAGATTGCTCCCGAGCGTCGAGAGGGCGACCGCCACGATGGCAAGTGTGCGTCCCGACGTGGTGTAGGCGATCACCGAGAAGGGAATCGACGCCACCGCGCCGATCGCGGGCATCCACAGGTACCAGCGCACGTCGCGGCGCGAGAGCCGGTCGCCGAGCCAGCCGCCGGAGAAGGTCGCGAATCCGCCCGCGACCCCAGCGACGAGGCCGAGCGTCACACCGACCTCGGTCAGGGACATGTCGTGCACGCGCATCAAGAACGACGCGTGCCAGGCACCGTGGGCCGCGAGCGTGAGGGTCTGCAACGACGTCGCGATCAGCACGTGGCGGAGCGACTTCATGCTCCACATGAACCGCAGGACATCGCCGAGCGGCTCGAGGGAGGTGTCTGCTCCGGCATCGGACAGCCCGCGGATCGGCTCGCGCAGGGTGAAGCGGGTGATCACCGCGAGCAGAACGCCGGGCGCACCGACCACGAAGAACGCCATCCGCCAGCCGAAGACGTCCGCGATGAATCCCCCCAACGCGAGACCGATCAGCGAGCCGATGGGCACGCCCAGCTGATACGTTGCGATCGCTGTGCCCCGATGCTCCGCGGGAAAGTAGTCGAGGATGAGTGAGTGGGCGGGCGGCGTGCACCCGGCCTCACCGATTCCCACGCCAATGCGCGCGAGCATCAGCGAGAAGAAACCGCGCGCGAGCCCGGACGCGATGGTCATCAAGCTCCAAACGGCGAGCGCGATGGAGATCAGGTTGCGGCGGTTGCCGCGATCGGCGATTCGCGCGATCGGCAGCCCGGCCACCGTGTAGAAGATCGCGAACGCCGCGCCCACGAGGGCGCCCATCTGCGTATCCGACAGCTCGAGATCCACGCGCACCGGCTCGATGAGGATGTGCATGATCTGGCGGTCGACGTGATTGAACACGTAGACCACGAGCAGGAGGCCAAGTGCGTATGCGCTCCCGGTTGCCGGGGAGGCAGCCGAACCCGGGGCGGGTCCAACATCGGGAGGTCTGGGGGTCGAACTCATCGAGGTGCGCGAATCCTATCATCGCGATCCTCCGGTGGGTCGAATCGCGGACTTCGTGAAACCGGTGTTCGTGTACGATCGGAAGCGGCCGAGGGGAGGGACTCCCGGCGACCTCGACGGCGACGCCATCGACGAGCAGTACCGCGCCTACCGGGAGCGCTACGGGATCGCGAGGGAAGCGCGATGAAGCGCCGGTCCGCGGCCTGGCCGATCCCGCTGTGCGGCGTCCGGGCCGGGGCGGTCGGCGCGTTCGCCGCGGGGCCGGGACCCGCGAAGCAGCCGAACGGGGTGTTCGTTCTCTCATCGCGACCCTGCGCCCGGATCGGGACCCCGAGAGCTAGAATGCGCCGCTCATGACGCCCCGAAAACGATCCGTCATCGCCGTCGCCCTCGTGGCTCAGACGGTCGCGATTGGCACCACGATCGGTTCGTTCACACTGTTCGTCCAACCGATCGCCGCGGAATTCGAAGCGACGCGCTTCCAGGTGAGCCTGGGCATCTCGTTCATGACGGCGATGCTCGGTATCGGCGGCGTGTTCATCGGCCCGGTCCTGGACCGCGGGCGGATTCGAAGGGTGATGTTGATCGGGTGCTCCGTCCAGGTCGCTTCGCTCCTGGTGGCGTCGGTGGCGAACGATCTCTTGATCCTCGGCGCGCTCGCTCTCGTCGTCGGTTTCGCGATGCCCACCCTGGGGCCGGTGACGAGTTCCGCGCTCGTGGGAAAGGTCTTCGACGAGGATCGCGGACGCGCGCTCGGAATTGTGAACATGGGCGCGCCGCTGGGCGGCCTCGTGTTCGCGCTGATCGCCGGTGTGACCCTCGAAACGTGGGGCTGGCGCGGGACCTACGTGCTGTTCGCCGCCATCGCTGCGTCGACCACTCTCCCGTGCGTGATGTGGCTGGTCCCCGCGCCCGCGGATCTGCTGGCTTCGGTCCCGACCGGGGGCGCTTCGGCCGGCGAATCGGCGACCGGGCCGCGGCGCGCCGGCGAGCTTTTCCGCAATCCCGTCTTCATCTGTTCCGCTCTCCCCTTCGGAATCCTGATCGGCTGCGCGACCGGATGGTCCGCGCACCTCGCCCCCTATCTCGATGGGCTCGGCGGCTCGACGCGCATGGTCGCGCTCACGGTCGCCGTTTCGATGGGCATGGGAATGATGGGAACTCTCGTATTCGGCGTGCTGGTCGAGCGCTTCTCGCCGAGATCGCTCCTGTTCTCGATGCTCGCGATCACGTCGATCGGCTTTCTGGTATTGAGCACGCAGCCGTCGCTCGGTGTTGCCGTTCCGACGGTCGTGCTCGCCGGTCTCTGCGCCGGCGGCTTCCTTCCGGTGTTCGTCTCCCTGCTCGCCGACCGCTTCGGCACGGCATCGCTGGGACGCACGATGGGTCTGTCCAACGCCTTCATCCTGCCCTTCGGCTTCGCGGTTCCCCCGAGCCTAGGAGCCATCTATGACTCGCAGGGCGGGTACACGCTTGCGTTCTTCCTGTTGATCGGCCTCTACGCGGTCGCCGCCATCGCGCTCTCCCGCTTGAGGGCCGCTCCGAGCGGCGCGCGGGAAGCAGGAGAATCCGCATGAAGACAGTGGCCGTCATCCTCGCCGCGGGGGGTTCGAGTCGCCTGGGAGCCCCGAAACAGTTCGTGCGCATCGAAGGCGACACACTCGTCACCCGCACCGCGCAAACCTGCCTCGCGTGTCGCTGTGAGGGCATCGTCGTGGTGGTCGGCGCCGCGGGGGACGCGGTCCGGCAAGAGATCGCCGGGCTCGATGTCGAGCACGTCGCAAACCGTGCTTGGCGCGAGGGCATCAGCGCGTCGATCCGATCCGGCGTGGACTTCGTCGAGGATCGCTGGCCGGACGCCGACGCGATCCTGCTGGTTCTCGTCGACCAACCGCACGTGGACGCGGACCTGCTCGACCGGCTCATCGACGCGGCGGACACCGAAGCCGTCACGCGGGTGGGAACCCGCTATGCGGGGGGGGTCGGTGTGCCCGCT
>JABSQW010000136.1 GCA_013215605.1 Myxococcales bacterium | reverse complement strand
GCTCGCCGGCTTTATGAGCGAGAGGGCGACTGGCACCGCCTTCGGCAGTACGTCTTGTGTTGGCAGCGTTGGCACCTGGGCGGCCTCGACGGAATCATCAGCCGGAGAGGAGACGTCCAACGCACCTGGCATCACGTCTGTGCGCATCTCGCGCGGAAGCATCCTCATTAGCGGTATCAAGCGCATGCGCATGAGCCTTTGACTCCCATGAGGAATCCATGAAAATCCTGGGCCATCTCGCTGCGGCAGCTCTCGTTGCGGAGTTCTGAGCAGGAAGAGTTGAACCCGGTCGAGCCGACAAGATCGCCCTGCGGAGGGCAGCCGTGAGTCATCGCTACGCCGGGGCTGATGACTCACCCCGGGCCGGCCTGTCTCCGAGACAAAAGCGCTACGGTCGCGGCCATGCGTCGAATCTCGATTCTTCTCCTTCTCTCGCTATTCCTGTTCTCCTCATTGGGTTGCCAGTCATTGCAGATGTCGATGGCGAGGCGGTACACGGAGCCAGGACCGCCCGATGTACCGGAAGGTGTTCGCGCGATCCGAGACATCGAGTTCGCAGTGTCACCGCAGGGTCCGCTGCTGCTCGATCTCTATCTCCCCGAAGAGCCACCGGGCGAAGCCTTGCCGGTCTTGCTCTATGTCTTCGGTGGCGGTTGGATGCTTGGCAACAAGCATCAGGTCACCCGGGTCGACGGTCAAAGCATGGCGACGCAAGGCTATGCCGTCGTCAGTTCTCAGTATCGACTCAGTTCCGCCGCCATCTTCCCCGCGCAGATCGAAGACGTGAAGGCCGCCATCCGTTGGATCCGCGTGAACGCCGATGCGTACGGGCTGGACGGAGACCGAATCGGGCTTTGGGGACCGTCCGCGGGCGGACACCTGGTGGCACTCGCCGGCACTTCCGGAGACGCGGTGTCGCTCGATTATCTGGTGAGCGCATACCCCGACGTTTCGACCCGCGTTCAGGCCGTGGTCGACTTTTTTGGACCGACGGATTTGTCTCAGGCAGATGCGCACCGCTTGGATGGAGGTACTGAGTACGAGGCGGAAGGCTCGTTCGCGCAACGCTTCGTGGGTGGGTCGCTGGCCGAGAACGCGGAACTCGTTCAATTGGCCAATCCCATCAACTACGTCGATGCAGAGGATCCGCCTTTTCTCATCGTTCACGGCGACGCGGATCCGACCGTTCCTTTCCATCAGAGCGAGTTGCTCGCGGCAGCGCTCGAAGAAGCCGGCGTAGACGTCAATCTCCACCGCGTCGAGGGCGGCGGACACGGACGCGGGGGAGATTTCGGCTCCGAGACGATCGAAGATCTCGTTCTGGAGTTTCTGGACAGCCACCTGAAGCCGTCTCGCCGCTAGGCGAGCGCGAAGGAGGCGCTCGCCTTCTCCCTATCCCCTGCTCGCGATGTACTTGGCTTTGACTGCGCGGCGGAGCCGAAAAGAGGTGCCGTATAGTGCCGTGTGCCGTCACCGGTGCCGCTCTATGCCGCTCCCTGCATGTCCTCGCAGTGGGCTCAGCGTAAGTAGGCGTTATTGCTTGCGTCGGGATCGTCTTCCCAAGCTGAGGGTCGC
>JABSQW010000135.1 GCA_013215605.1 Myxococcales bacterium | reverse complement strand
AGGCTTAGAAAAAGAAGATAACACAGATAAACAAATAGTTAAAAAAATACGAAAAAACATTAAAATCATTCCTTTATTATAAAATCAATATTGCCAAAAGTATATAGTGACTCTTTCCCTTAGTTCTATGAAGAATCACTTCATCTATTTTCATATTTAAAGTCTACTTCTTAAGTAGTTTTTTAAATACTTTTATAATTTAAGTAAGTACTCTAAACATTTATTCAAGGTTAAATGAGTATTTTATCTTTTTGTAAGATGAAAACCATCTTGATGAGGACAAGAATAAACATTTAATAAAACAGACTTCTCTTTAAATAAAATGTCTGCTCTTTTTTGTGCTTTATTTTTAGAAACATATAACTGCTTTCAATCTCCATTCTTATCTGTGCAATAACTACACTCTTCGCTTTTAGGTGATAAATGCCAGAAGTTACACTTATCACATTGATATGGTAATAAGCTATGGCCATAACGTTTTTTTTCATATCTTGCTGAATCTAAAGCTTCTAATTTTGAAGCAAAAAAAATTAAAGGTTTTCCATCATGATTACTAAAACAAGTTTCACTTTTTATATTCATATTTACTATTTTTTATTCTCTTTATTTTTTAAAAGCTAAAGACTTAAATTTAATAAAAGTATTTTGTTTTTAAAAATACACTCTCAATCTAGCACATAAGATTTAATCTTTAAAAAAATTCATATAATAATATAAGTTCTTTAATGTTATCATTCTTTTACTCAGATACCATTGTGTATCAAGAGGTAACCACTCTCGTCCGGTCTATAATAGGCGACCAATTCTTAAATCCATTAAAATTTATAAATTACAATTCTATATGAACTGGATTTACTTTTAAATCTCCATCTTTCCATTTTTTTATTGGATTTGAAATAATTTTAATTTTTGCATCTTTACACCCTGCTCCACTTACCACATATATTTTATACATATCTCCATTATTTTTACTATGTAAGTTTCTAGCCCATTCCCACTGTGTTCCAGATACTTCAATCATAGTTGGACTAGGAGATACTTTAGATTTCACTTCTATATATTCTACTTCAATATTATTTTCTATAATTACAAAATCATACCCAATTCCTAAATAAGAATCTTGATTTAACCATTTAATTTCAATGTTTTCAATATCTTTATATTCATTTTTTAAATACTTATAAACAAGGTTTTCTCCCCAGTCACCAATTTTTTTAAGACTTTGTATATTATTAAAATTCTTGTTATATATTGTTGTTTTAAAAGTATCTTTTCTTTTACTTTGATATGACAAATCATAAGAATAATTTGAATTATTATAATATTCTTTTTCAACAGTATTGATGTTATTAACATCAATATTAGGAATCCAGGTATTATCTACCTCATCAGAAACAATATTTGTTTTATTTTTTTCATCTTTCCATTTTTGGAATTCTTCAAATTCTTCTTTTTCAATAAATACACCATTATATTCTTCTTCTATTTCTTTGATTTTATCAAGTTTAAATTTTAAAGTATCTTCAATGTATTTAGCTAGTTCATCATCATATTTATATCGATGGTCTAACTCTAATAAAGTAAGCGCACTTACTTTGGAAAAGTTCTCTTGAAATTTAGATTTTAGCCATATGGAATCATTCAATACTTCTTTTAAACAAATAATACTTTGAGATGAGTAAGTAAGATTTGAAGAATCTTTTTCTATATAAATATCACTTAAGGTATTAGTTAAAAACTCCCATATTAATAAAGAAGTATCAAATGAAATATTATTCAAGTTTTCATTTAGTCCAAGAATAAAATATCTTGAATTGGAAGGCAATTGTTTAGATGACATATTAATTAAAAAGTCTTTTGAATTATCATTTACAATACAAGTATCTAAAAAATCAATATCAGGGCTATTAAAGAACCAAGATTTTAATTCATTTGTAGGAATATAAGTACATTCAATTCTGCAAAGCTTATTTTTATTTGTTAATGCAATGTCATAATTTTCACACAATGATAAAATTTGTTCTTTTTCACTATTATTTGAAGAATTATATGTTTTAATGATTTGATTAAAATCAACTAGATATTCTTCTTTTATAAAATTTTTATTATTATATTTATATTTAGAAAGAACGAACTCTTTTAATTCTGAAATTTTATTTGGTTTTGTAATATTATACTTCTCAAAAAATGGTTTTAAATCTTTATCTTCTGTAAATAATTTATTTAATATATTAAATTTACTACTACTTCCATTATCTATATAAACTTGTGGTTTTAGATCATCTGAACTCTTATATAAAGAGATAAAACTATCATTATTTAATTTTATTAATTTTGGATTCGCTAGTGAATATTTAGAAATACCACTATTTGATAAAAAGATATAAAATCCTTTTAACCAAGAATCACTTTGTTCAATAATAAACTCATTATCTATTTTCTTAAATAATGAATCTTCACATAAAAGTTTTATTCCTAACCTAACCTGTAAAAAATATGAAAAATCACAATCACACATCTTGCTATAAAAAACCTTATTATTAAGGAGTATAGATAAATCTACTTTATTTGAGAATTTTTCAAGTATCTTAGAACTTATTAATATAAGCTCACTAGCTAGTACAAATTCATTATTAAGAGAAAGAAGAAGTTTTTCTTTATAGAAAATATTTTTAATTTCAGAATATATAGAAGCAAATAAAATGTTTGAACAAGGAATATGATAAAAAGCCATTCTCTCAAAAAAATCATGATTTAGATAAGATTCTTCTTTTAATACTAAAAAACTATTCGCAACATGTTTAGATAAAGCTTCAGTTATTTTTTGATTTTCTTCATCCTTAAAAGGTATACTTTCTCTATTTGGTGTTGTTTTATAAGGAGCATGTAACAAAAATTTATAGTCATTTGATACTTCTGTTGAAAAGAATACACTTAGTTTTGATGAATTAATAGCAATGACTTTATCATCTTCTAAAGCATATGAAATACTAAGAGTAAGCTCTTTATTATTAATATTTATTGTTTTATCAATCTTTATATATTTTTTTGTTTCATTGTATTTACTTCTATGTATATCAATATACTGGCAATTCTTATTTTGTCTAATTTCTTTTTTTAAATAAAAGGTTTCATTATCTATTATCCAAGAAATAGATTTTATATTTTTTAGAAATAATAAACTCTCTACTTCTAAATTATAGAGTTTTCTATTTATTATTGAAAATGCCATTTCTTTATTAATTTTATTTGAATTAAAAGGAAGAACAATTTTTGTTTCTTTTTTAATCTCTATATTCTTTATTTCATAAGGAACAATATAATCTTTTATTTCAAAACTATATTCCCCTGAGTATATTAAAGGAGAATCTGTAATAGCATATACAGATTTAAATCCAGCTCCAAATTTACCAATCTTAGTTAAATCATTTGCTTTTGTAGAGTTACCAATTGTAGTAATTGATTCAACATCATCATAATTAAAATCTTTTCCATTATGAATAATAGTTAAAGAATCTGGCTCTAGTTCAAATCTTATTTCACTTGCTTGACTATCTTCTGCATTTTGTAATAATTCATAAATAAAATGAGACGGTTCAGAATATAAATTAGCAATAAGTTCATTTGCATTATAATTATTCTCTTTCATATTTAAAATTAGATCTTGTCTTTTTTCTGATAATTT
>JABSQW010000134.1 GCA_013215605.1 Myxococcales bacterium | reverse complement strand
CGCGCGCGCTTTGGAGCGAAGTTACGAGCTCGATATCGCGCGCGACGACGGATTGCTTGCCGAACCCGCGGGTCCCGTCGACCCGCGAGATCTGCGGTTCCGCACACCGGATCGGAAATGAACGGAGGGAACGATGGCTGATCTGGCTGGAGAGAAGATTCTCGTCACCGGCCCGGCGGGGCAGATCGCGTTCCCGCTCGCCGAACGGCTCGCTCGCGACAACGACGTCTGGGGGATCGCGCGCTTCTCGGATGCGTCGAGCCGGGAACGCTGTGAGAAGGCGGGGATCACCACGCGCGCCGTCGACCTCGCGGACCCGAACTGGGGCGACCTTCCCGACGACTTCACGATCCTCCTGCATCTCGCCGCGGTCATCGTGCCGGGCCTGGACTTCGACGCGAGCATCCGCGTCAACGCCGAGGGAACCGGTCGCGTGATGAGTCGCTTCCGCAACGTGCGAGCGAGTCTCGTGATGTCGACCTGCGGCGTCTATGCGTCACCCGAGGATTCCCACCGCGCGATGCTCGAGAGCGACCCGCTCGGCGGGAGCCCGCAGCCCTACGCGCCCACCTACTGCGTGTCGAAGATCGCGCAGGAAGCCGTTGCGCGGTTCGCAGCCGAGGACCTCGAAATGCCGACGACGATCGCGCGCATGAACGCCGCGTACGGGGACAACGGCGGCTTTCCCGCCATGCTCCTCGAGATGGTGCTGTCGGGCACCACCATTCCGGTCCTCCCCGATCGCGATCCGATCTGCTGCCCGATCCACGAAGACGACATCTACGCCCAGACGGCCGGTCTCATCGAAGCGGCGGGTGTTCCCGCCACCATCACGAACTGGGGCGGCGACGAGCCCCTCGACGTCCGCGAGATCGCCACGACCATCGGCGAACTCATTGGCCGCGAAGCCGAATTCGTCACGTCGGACGACGGCATCCACCAGTACGCCCTCGACTCGACACGCCGCACGCAGCTCGCCGGTCCATGCTCCGTCCCCTGGCGCGACGGCATCCGCCGCATGATCGCCTCCCGCCACCCCGAAATCCGCCTCCCCTGAACGCAACTTCGGGACGTTCTTGCTTCCGGCTCTCCGTCGAGGAGCAGAAGCATCGTGGCGTCGGCGTTTACCTGGATGGCGAGATGCTGGAGCTCTTCTTTCCAGACGACGACCGCGACCGCGCGAAACGACGCAGCGCTGGTGGTCGCGCCTGAACGAGAGCCGAGCTCGTTGATCTGGATCGGAATCTCCGCCGCACTCGTGTCGCTCTTCGCCGGAGTCATGCGCCGCTGCCCCGTTCGTCATCGCTCGGGCCGTCGCTTCTGCGCTCCGAGGAAGCGGCAGCTCGCGAGGTCGCCGAAGCGGTCGCGAACGCGAGCGTCGTCGAACACCGTGGCGAAGAGGATCGCGCGATCGCCGCCGATCTCGCGGCAGATCACCCGCAGCCCCGGGTGCGCGCCGAAGGCCCGGTTCGTGTGGTCGACGGCGAGCCAGGCGCTCTGGTGGGCGCGCGCCAGCGACGGATCGCTGGCGTCGTAGAGCATCTGGTGGTTGACGATCACCGCGTCGATCTCCCGCTCGCGGGTCTCTTCGACGCTGGCGCCGTGCTCGTGACCCACGATCCCGCGCTCCCGCAGCGGCTTGCGCGCGATCTCGAGGTCGTTGAGACCTCGCGAATCGAAGGTGTACCAGCCGGTGAAGTACGGCAGCGCTCCCACCGCATCGGTCTGGATGCGGAGCTCGCGAGGCAGCACACCCTCGCGAATGAGCTCGCGAAGCTCGCGACCCTGAGAGATCCGAAACTCGGTGAAGCCGCCGTGGGCCTCGATGCTGGTGATTCCGCTCGCCTCGACGGCGGGACGCAGCGACCCCACGGCCATCGACAGCGGCAGCGCGAACCCGACCGCAACACTTCCCCAGAACGCGAGCCGCGGAGCCGATGCCCGCTCCGCCAGCCACGCCGCCACACTGCGCCCGCCTTCGACGATTCCCCAGCAGAGGAATGGGAAGAGGGGAACCATGAACCGAAACTCCAGGTAGTCGGCGCCCACCGCCACCAGATACCCCAGCCACAACGGGACGGGAAAGATCATCAGGATCCGCGTGACACGTGGCCCCGACAACATCGCAAAGGGGAGCAGGGGCAGCAGCCAGGCGATGGGATAGGTGGCGAACAAGAGCTCGAAGTAGAACGCGGACTGCTCCCACCAGAGTCCGCTCACCTTGGCGTAGAACGTGTTGGGCAGCCAGAACCCGTAGTAGGCGTATCGCCAGAGCATGTGCCCCCCGAACAGCGCGATGAACGGGAGCGCGTAGAGGGAGAACGAACGCGCGGCGCGACGCCACGACCGCGCGTCCGCGACGAGGGCCAGTGCGCCGACCGCGAAGAACAGCACTCCCTCGGGTCGCGTGAGCGCGGCGAGACCCAGGATCAGCGACGCGAGCCACGGTCGCGGCGTGTCGCGTTCGAGCTCTCGGATGAGCGCGAGGCTGCCCAAGACGGCGAGCAGCGTGAAGAAGCTCGTCTCGAGCCCACTCGAGCTCCACGCCGCGAACGATCGATTGACGGCGAGCGCCATCGGCGCGGCGAAGACGAGCGGGTCGCCGAAACCGCGTTCTCGCGCGGTCACCCACGCGAGCGCCGCGAGCACCGCGAAGCCACTCGCGATGCCGAGCGATGGCGCGAGCCGCTCGGGAGCCATGCCGAGCCCGAGACCCGCGGCCTCGATCATCACCCACAGAAAGTTCGTGTAGCCCTCGACCCGCTCGCCGACGTTCCACACGAGGCCGTGACCCTCGACGAGATGGCGCGCGTAGCGGTAGCTGATGAAGGCGTCGTCGGTGACCGTGCGGTGGCGGACCAGATTCCAGAGGAACGCACCCGCCACCAGAAGGGCCTGTCCGGCAACCGCGCTGCGCATTCGCGAAGGGTGCCACACGCGGCGGCGGGCCGTCGCTCGAATCGTCCCGGGGCCTGCGGGCGTGGGCGAGCCGACGGTATGCTGTGGCTGGTGATCCTCAGCTCCAGACATGCGGACCTCTGGATCGGCGGAGTCGTGGTCGGTACCGTCGCCGTACTGTGCGCGGTGGCGGGCGAGTCCGCGGACATCCCCTGGGCGAATCACGACGTCGCCAACGCGCTGTACGTGGGAGCGCGAGTGCTCGCAGGCGACGTCCTGTACGTCGACTGGAATTACTTCGTCATGCCCTCGGTGGTGTTCCTGTCGGCCGGCGCCAGCCTCCTCGGCCATCTCACCCAGCTGCGTCCCGAGACGGTCCTGCACCTG
>JABSQW010000133.1 GCA_013215605.1 Myxococcales bacterium | reverse complement strand
GGGCGACGACCTCCAGGGCATCAAGAAGGGCGTGCTGGAGCTCGCCGACGGCCTCGTCGTCAACAAGGCCGACGGCGACCAGGAAGCGGCTGCCCGGCGCACGAAGGCCAGCCACGTCAGCGCGCTCGGCCTCCTGCGCGCCCCCTCGACGGCGTGGAAGGCCCCGGTGCTCGAGGTGAGCGCGCTCCAGCATCGCGGGATCGACGAGGTCTGGCAGACCATCCAGGACCACCGCGCTGCGCTCTTCGAGACGGGGGAGCTCGACCGGCGGCGCCGCGAGCAGGCGCGCGATTGGCTCTGGAGCCTCGTGGAAGAGGGCCTCCAGCGCGAATTCCGCACGCATCCGAGCGTTGCCACGCGGGTCGACGACATCGTCGCGGCGGTCGAGCGCTTCGAGACCGCGCCGTCGGCCGCCGCCGCCGAGCTCCTCGAGGCCTTCCGGAAGGGTTGAGATTCCATCCACCCGGCCGGCCGGCCCGGAATCCCGCGGGAATCCGCTTCCGCGCCCACCGGCTCGCAGCCGTCTCACCCCCCTTCACCTGCCGGACCGACGTGCCGATACCCAGAGAGCCCGGGATCGCGTCCGGGGGAAGGGAGCGCTCCGCGAATGGTGCAGATCAACATGGCCGAGCGGGAGATCACCGTAAAGGTGGTCTACTACGGCCCAGCGCTGTCGGGGAAGACCACCAACCTTCAGCAGCTCCACCAGCTCATCGACCCGGTCGCGCGCGGCAAGATGCTGACGCTCGACACGGCCGACGACCGCACGTTGTACTTCGACTTCCTGCCCATCCAGTTCGGCACCCAGAACGGCTTCGCTGTGAAGATCAAGCTGTTCACCGTTCCGGGTCAGGTCATGCACAAGTCGACGCGGAAGGTCGTACTCGCCGGCGCCGACGCCGTAGCGTTCATCGCCGATTCGCAGCGATCGGGGGCAAGCGCCAACGCCTACTCGTGGCGCGACATGGAGGCGAACCTCCGATCGAACGGCCTCGACTTCGACTCGATTCCGAAGGTCGTGCAGTTCAACAAGCGCGATCTCCCCGACGTGAAGCCGCTGCAGGAGATCAAGGACGCCTGGGGCGACATCCCGACCTTCCCCGCCGTCGCGATCCGCAGCGAAGGGGTGATCGAGACCTTCCGCGAGCTGCTGCGAGGTCTCTACCGCGGTCTCGAGGCCAAGCACCGCTTCGGAGAAAAGTTCGGCCTGACCGAAAAGGACTTCCTGAAGGGCGTCCTGACCAATTTCTCCTGATCCAGCCATCGGATCCGCGCTTTCAACGACCCCGCTCCCCCCGCAGGGGCTCGTTTGACACTGCAATATCTCGCTGATAGCTTGGCCTGAGCACCGCCCCCCGGGCGTTGCTGGACGCGCGCCCGCCGGAACTCAGCGTTTCACCCGCTCGTTTGCCTCCATCAGACGGTTTGGAACGAGGCACAGGAAGAGGTCGGGAAACGCGGTCCGTACGGGAGGATCAGCGGATGAGTGCTTTCCCCAGACCCCTGAAGCTCCGGGATTCCGAGAACATTCGGACGGCGCTGGCGTCAGTCGACGCGGCGATCGAGGACATCCGGGCGGGCAAGATGGTGATCCTGGTGGACGACGCCGACCGGGAGAACGAGGGAGACCTCTGCATCGCTGCGGAGAAGGTCACCCCTGAGGCCATCAACTTCATGGCCAAATTCGGCCGGGGCCTGATCTGCCTCCCGCTCACCGAGGAGCGCCTCGAAAAGCTCAATCTTGGGATGATGGTCCCCGACTACGAGAACAACTCGGGCTTCGGGACAGCCTTCACCATCTCCGTCGAAGCCCGGCACGGCGTCACGACGGGAATTTCCGCGGGCGACCGAGCCACCACGGTGCTCACCGCCATCGCCGAAAACGCGAAGCCCACCGACCTCGTGCGCCCTGGTCACGTCTTCCCGCTGCGAGCCCGCCAGGGCGGTGTCCTCCGCCGCACCGGGCAGACCGAGGGCTCGGTCGATCTCGCGCGTCTGGCGGATCTCGAGCCGGCCGCCGTGATCTGCGAAATCATGAAAGACGACGGTACGATGGCCCGGCTGCCGGACCTCGTGCAGTTCGGCAAGGAACACGACATCAAGATCGTCACCATCGCCGACCTGATCCAATACCGGCTGCGCAACGAACGCCTGGTCAGCCGCGCTGCCGTCGCGACCATGCCCACGCGGGTCGGCGATTTCAAGACGATCGTCTACGAGAATACGATCGACCGCATCGACCACATGGCGCTCGTCAAGGGCGAGATCGATCCCGACGAGTCGATCCTGGTCCGGGTCCACAGCGAGTGTCTGACGGGCGACGCCTTCGGCTCGCTGCGCTGCGATTGCGGCGAGCAACTCGACGCCACGCTCAAGATGATCGAAGAAGAGGGCTGCGGGATCCTGCTGTACATGCGCCAGGAGGGCCGCGGCATCGGCCTCATGAACAAGATCCGGGCGTACGGGCTTCAGGACGAAGAGGGGCTCGACACGGTGGAGGCCAACGAACGACTCGGCTTCCCCCCGGACCTCCGCGACTATGGTGTCGGCGCCCAGATCCTCATGGATCTCGGTGTCCACAAGATGCGCTTGATCACCAACAACCCGGGGAAACGCGCGGGGATCGAAGGGTACGGCTTGAGCATCGTCGAGCGCGTCCCCCTCGAGATCAAGCCCAACGCGAAGAACCTCGAGTATCTCCGCACGAAGAAAGAGAAACTCGGTCACGTCCTTCACTTGATGAGCTAGCAGCGGGACGTTCCGACCTTGTTGGTTTGTGCGGCGCGAGCACCCAGAGCAGGGAGCGTTCCCGCGCCGCGCAAAGCGACAAGGTCAAAACAATTACCGCGCGAGGAGATCTCCAGGCATGTTCAAGTCCGTCGATCACGTACAAGAGGCTCTGATCGGCCAGCAATACATCTGCGACAAGAACATTGCGACCGTGGTGTTCCTCGCCGAGCAGCTCGAAAAGCCCGTCCTGATCGAAGGCCCTGCAGGCGTCGGGAAGACAGAGCTCGCCAAGGTCGTCTCGAGCGTCACGAAGCGCCGCATGATCCGACTGCAGTGCTACGAGGGGCTCGATGAGGCGAAGGCACTCTACGAATGGGAGTACTCGAAACAGCTCCTCTACACCCAGATTCTGAAGGACCGCTTCACGAGCCTGATGGACAGCGCGCAGACCATCCGCGAGGCCGCCGAGCTGGTGGGGAAAGAGGACAGCGTCTTCTTCTCCGACAACTTCCTGGTGGCCCGTCCGCTCCTTCACGCCATTACCTCGGACGACGCGCCGCTTCTCCTCATCGACGAGGTCGACAAGTCGGATCCCGAGTTCGAGGCCTTCCTCCTCGAGGTGCTCTCGGACTACCAGGTCACGGTGCCGGAGATCGGGACCATCGTGGCCACCCACAAGCCCCTCGTGTTCCTCACCTCGAACAACGCCCGGGAGATGAGCGACGCCCTGAAGCGCCGCTGCATCCACCTCTACATCGACTATCCGACCGAAGAGCTCGAAGCCCGCATTCTGAAGACGAAGGTGCCAGACGCCGCCGAGGACCTCATCGACGACCTCGTCCAGATGATGCAGCGCCTCCGCCAGCTCGACCTCAAGAAGACCCCGTCGATCAGCGAGACCCTCGACTGGGCGCGAGCGCTGCTGGCCCTCAACGCCACGGTGCTCGACGAGGATCTCGTCAACCAGACCTTCAACGTGATCCTCAAGTACGAGGGCGACGTCCGAAAGGCCCAGGGTGAGCTCGGAAAGCTTCTCGAGAAGAAGACCGCTGAGGCGAAAGTAGAGGCTCCGTCCCAGGCCGAAGCCCCCACCCCCGCGACGGTGAAGAAGGGCGCGCTTCACTAGCTCGGCACCAGGCTACCGGAGGCACGCCACGGCGTGCCGTGCCGGCAGGCGGTCTTTTCCGGCCGACAGCCGGCGAAACTAGGCGCGGTATGCAGAAAAAGATCCTCGAATTCACGAACATCCTCCGCAACAGCGGGATCCGCGTCTCTACCGCAGAGGCGATCGACGCGTTTCAGGCCCTCGATCTGCTGTCCATCGGGGATCGCGAGATCTTCAAGGATGCGCTGCGGACCACGATGGTCAAGCGCGGCGAGGACGTCCCGAGCTTCGACGAGCTGTTCGATCTGTACTGGTCGGGCTTCTACGACAGCCTGCGCGAGCAGTTCGGCGAGGCTGCCAACCGCCTGGGCGACTTCGGCATCGACCTCGAAGAGCTGCTCCACCAGATCGCCGAGATGCTGAAGAACATGGAGGGCGAGGTGGGCGACCTCTCCGAACTCGCCAAGGCGATGCTCACCGCCGACCTCAACCAACTCGAGCAGCTGATCATGAACGCGGCCAGCGCGGCCGAGATCAACATCGAGAATTTCCTCCAGATCGGCTTCTTCAGCCGCCGCACCCTCGAGCAGCTCAACCTGGACGGCGCCGGCGACGAGATGCGCGACCTCGCCTCCGCCCTCGAGCAGGCGGGCATGGACCCGGAGCAGGTCGCGGCGCTCCGAGAGCTGATCGACGGCCTCATGGAGGCGGCCCGGAAGGTGGTCCGGAACTTCACCGAGCGGGAGCTGCAGAAGCAGAACCACGACTACATGGAGAAATTCCGCCGGGAGACGCTCCTCGAGAAGAGCTTCTACCACCTCTCCGAGGAGGAGATCCGCCGGATGCGGGAGGTCGTCGAGCGCCTGGCGCAGAAGATCAAGAACATCCTCTCGATCCGCCGGCGCCGCCTCAACAAGGGCAAGCTCGACCTGCACCAGACCCTGCGCCGCAACATGCCCCATGGGGGCATCCCCTTCGAGCTGGTCTTCAAACAGCGCAAGAAGGACCGCCCGAAACTCGTCATCCTGTGCGACGTGTCCTCTTCCGTGGCGAACGTCTCCCGCTTCATGCTGCAGTTCTGCTACAGCCTCCAGGAAGCCTTCAGCAAGATCCGCTGCTTCGTGTTCGTCTCCGAGCTCGGCGAGGTGACGCACGTCATGCAGGAGGGCGACATCAACGAGGCGATCGAGGACGCCCTCGAGGGCGGGGACGTGATCAACGTCTACACGCGATCGAACTTCGGCTACGCGTTCCACCATTTCTGGCAGAACCACCTCGCGGCTGTCGACAACAAGACGACCGTCCTGATCCTGGGCGATGCCCGCAACAACTACAACGATCCGCGGGCCTGGTGTCTTCGCGATGTCTTCAACAAGGCCAAGAACGTCGTTTGGCTGAACCCCGAGAGCCCGAGCGCCTGGGGCTTCGGAGACTCGGTGATGGACAAGTACCGCCCGTACGTGGACATCGCCGAGGAGGTCCGGAACCTGCGCCAACTCGCAGGCGTGATCGACAAACTCGTCCTCTAGGTCACTCCCCAGGCCCTCGTCCCCGCCCCCGCAACCAACCGCCGCCGCTCCCGAAACATTGGGACCGCGTTCGCGCACTGCGTCCGTCGTCGCCTCGCGCTTCGGCGCTCCCCGTCCACACGCCCGATCCCGCCCGACCACAGCCTTGGAATCAGGATGCGGGGTGGGTCGCAAGGGTCACGCACTGAAACGGGAAAGCAGTGCGTCAAAAAGGAAAGCGCCCCGGCGTTTGCCGGGGCGCTTTACAGGGGGGAGGGCGGTGGATCAATGATGGGGGGTGAGAGGTTGGACATTTCGGTCAGAAATGCCAAATCCACCGCCACTCCATAACCTGAGAAACTACTTGAAGGCGTCTCCTTGGTCTCGACCTTCGATGAGGGTGATTATGGGCGGGTTCCGGTGAATAGTCAAACGGTATTTGGCTCAAACCGAACTTTCGCGCGTGTGCAGAAGCTGCGTTACATGTCTGTAAAGGCGAGCTATTTCAATTATTTGGAAAGCATTGGAAATCAGTTTTCTCAGGAAACGGGAAAACACGACATTCGAAGTCGCAGGCCTTTGGCTGGAGCGGACCATTCGATAGTGTTGGCCGCGGCTGGAATCGGGGCCGATTCGCACGCCTTTCCCAGACGGGTCCGCCGGGGTCCACCGATGACCGACGCCACTTTGCAGCGGCTCTTTCACCTGCGCACCTACGGGTGCCAGATGAATGTTCACGACTCGGAGAAGATCTCGAACCTGCTGTACCACGCGGGTTACCGCGCGACCGACAGCGCCGACGCTGCAGATCTGCTGATCATCAACACGTGCTCGATCCGTGACAAGGCCGAGCAGCACCTCTACAGCGACCTCGGCCGACTCCGCGACTGGAAGGGCGAGGGGGCGCGGCGAGTGCTGGCCGTGGCCGGCTGTGTGGCGCAGCAGGAGGGCGACTCACTGCTCGTGCGCTTTCCCCACGTCGACTTCGTGTTTGGCACCCACAACCTGCGATTCGTGGCGGCCATGGCGAGCGCGGCCGAACGGGGCAGCCGGACGGCGCGCGTCGACGAGACCGACTCGGTCGAGCGCTTCGATCTCCCCCAACGCCACCCCGACTTCGGGGGGGAATCAGTGGGGCGCGCCTACGTGACGGTGATGGAGGGCTGCGACATGTTCTGCAGCTTCTGCATCGTGCCGACCACCCGCGGGCGCGAGATCAGCCGGGCCACTGCGGGCATCGTCGCCGAAGCCGAGGCGCTGGCCGCGTCCGGCGTTCGCGAAATCACCCTGCTCGGGCAGACGGTGAACGCCTACGGCCGCCACGACGCCCGGCGCGGGCACGCGGAGGAGCGGGGCACCGCCTCGTTCTCGCAGCTGCTGCGACGTCTGGCGGCGATCCCGGGGCTCGATCGCATCCGCTACACGAGCCCGCACCCGCTGTTCTTCGACGACGACCTCGTCCGCGTCCACGCCGAGGTCGACGCCGTCTGCCCGCACGTCCACCTCCCCCTCCAGAGCGGGTCGGACTCCGTGCTCACCGACATGCGACGGCGCTACGGCCGCGACGACTTCCGCCGCACCGCTGACGCCCTCCGCAAAGCAAAGCCCGACATCGCGATCACGACGGATCTGATCGTCGGCTTCCCCGGAGAGTCCGACGCCGACTTCCGCGACACCCTCGACCTCGTCCGCGACATTGCGTTCGTCGACGGCTTCTCGTTCAAGTACTCGCCGCGCCCGGGCACTTCGGCGCTGCGCCTCGACCGCCCCGCGGTTCCACCGGACGAGGCCCAGGAGCGTCTCGAGGAGCTGCAGTCATTGCTGCGCAGCCTCACCCTGAAGGCCCACCGCGCACGCGTGGGCGGCACGACCGAAGTCCTGGTCGAGGGACCGAGTCGGCGCGGCGGTGGCCAGCTCAAAGGACGCGACCCGTATCACCGCGTGGTCAACTTCGAGACCCCCGAGGGTCTGTCCGCGCCGAAGGCCGGAGATTTCGCCACGGTGCGAGTGGTCGACGCCACGCCGCATTCTCTCATCGCGCTAGCGGTCAGCTGACGGGGACTCGACGAATGTCGAGTTCCCCGTCCCGCGTTCGTGATACGGTCGGTGGACTGCTGAAGGAGGTTCGCATGTCCGGTTGTTTGATCGTCTTCGCCAACTGCACCGACGGGGCCGACGAAGAGTTCAACCGCTGGTACGACGAGGTGCACGTCCCCGAGGTGCTCTCGGTCGGACCCATCGTCGGCTGCCAGCGCTTTCGCGTGAGCGACGCGCAGTCCATGGACCAGACGCACCGCTACCTCGCGATCTACGAATACGAAGGCGACGCCGCCGAGGCGCGCGACGCCCTGCTCAAGGACTCGTCGACGTTCAACATGAGCGACACCCTCCTGAGCGATGCGTTCATGAGCATCGCCGAAGAACTCGGCCCGCGGGTCGCGTCGAGCTAGCAGACCGAGGGCTCCAGAGCCCGTGGCCAACGTCACGGTGAGGGTTCCGAGCTAGCGCCCCTTGAAGTGGGGCGTGCGCTTCTCGCGGAAGGCGGCCATCGCCTCCTGGGTGTCTTCGGTGCTCGAGCAGATCTGCTCTGTCGCGAGACCGAACTCGAGATTCGCGTTGAGCTGCTGGTAGAGCATCTTGTTGATCGCCATCTTCGTCCAGCGGATGGCGACCTGCGCGCCGTTCGCGACCTTTCGCGCGTAGTTCATCGCGTAGTCGAGGAGCTCGTCGTCCGGCAGGACGCGGTTCACCAGGTCGATCCGGTCCGCCTCGGCGGCGTCGATGAGCTCACCGGCCATCAGATACTCCTTCGCGCGGTTGAGCCCCACCAGGAGCGGCCACATCACCTGTCCGCCATCGCCGGCGACCAGGCCGACCTTGACGTGCGTGTCACCAATCCGCGCCGACTCGGCCATGTACACGACGTCGCAGGTCAGCGCGATCGAGGCGCCGAGCCCGGCGGCCGTGCCGTTGACCGCAGCGATCAGCGGCGCCTCGCAGCGAGCCTGCGACCAGTTGAGCCCGCGGTTGCGGATGATGTCGAGGGGCGACGGGTCCGGGGGATTGAAGCCGACGAGGTCGCCGCCCGCGCAGAACGAGCGGCCGGCCCCGGTGATGACGATCGCGCCGACGTCCGGGTGGTGGCTGAGTTCTTCGAAGGCGGCCTCGAGACCCTTGTGAAGCGCGTAGTTGACTGCGTTGTGCTTGTCGGGGCGGTCGAGCGTCAGGAGGGCGATCCGCTCCTGGATCTCGATCTTGAGGTGGTGGTCTTTGTGATATCGCGCGATGTCCATGGGGTCTCCTCGGTTGCGAAGCGATCCTAACAGGTCGCTGCGCAGCGGGGACGGCGCGCTGCCGGAGATCAGACGCAGCGGAACGGGCTGCGAACGAACGGGTGGCTGCGCCCAAAAACGGAAACTTCCGGCCGGGTTGCGCCGCGCGCCTGCCGGTTACCGGTGCCCCCGCAGCGGCGGCCGGGACCGGAGGGACGCGCGGAATCATTGAAGCCGCGGAGCGCCAGCGCCGATGAGCAAGAGCGCAGCAGTCGCCACACACGTGGGCGCTGCTGAGAAGAAAGGGAATCCCTTGCCCAAAGGCCGGATTCTCGCGGTAGACGACCAGCGCTACTTCCGCGAGCTCATCGAAGCCATGCTGGTGGAATCGGGCTACGAGGCCCTCACGGTCTCCACCGCTGAAGAGGCCGTGCGGGTCCTCGCGCACTCGAGCTTCGACGTCGTACTGACGGATCTCGTCATGCCCGCCATGGACGGAATCGAGCTCGTCCGGCGCATCAAGGAACGGGACCCCGATCAGGACGTCGTCGTGGTCACGGGTGTGGTCGACGTGAGGACGGCGGTCGAGGCGATGAAGCTCGGCGCCACCGACTACCTCCTCAAGCCCTTCGACGCCGCCACCCTCGCGACCGCCCTCGATGCCATCCTGAAGGCCCGACGGCTGCGCACCGAGCACGCCAGACTCCTCGCAGAGAACATCGAGTACCTCGGCGAGCGGACGCTGTTCGAACGTGCAATCGGACTCTTCTCGACCACGTCGCTCGGCCCACTCACGGAGCGCATCGTGGAGGCGCTCTGCCTGGAGACTCAGGCCCAGGGCTGCGTGATCTGGGTCGCGGACGTCGCCGATTCGGAAGCTCTGAATCTCGCGTCGGCCCGCGGACTCGTCCGCGCGGAATCCGAGTCCGAGACCCTGCGTCTCGACGAGATCCCCGAGGGCCTCAGCGCCCGCGGCGCTCGCTCGCTCGTCATGCACTGGGGCGCCGGCCTTGGAGCCCGCCGCGCGCTCTTCCTCGCTCTGCGCCGTGACTCCAAGATCCTGGCCGTCGCGCGCCTGTCCGACAAGCTCGGCGGCGGCGAGTTCGACGAAGTCGACCGCTCGTGCGCGGAGAAGCTGCTGCGCTTCGGAGAGATGGCCCTCGCCAACGCCCTGCGCATCCGATCACTCGAGCGCCGCTCGCTCCAGGACCCGGTCACCGGCGCCTACGTGCTCGAGTACTTCGAGGACCTCACGCTCAAGGAGATCGAGAAGGCGAAGCGGACGGGGCGCGGATTCTCCGTCCTGAAGCTCGACCTCGGGCATCTCGACGAACACACCGACCCCGCGGACGAGCCCCCGATGCAGCGCTGGCTGTGCGAAGTGGCCGAGATCCTCCGCGACCTCATGCGCTCGACCGACGTCGTCGCCTCGGACGGAGAGAGCGTCTTCTACGTGCTTCTCACCGAGTCGGACGCCCTCGGCGCAGCCGTCTTCCGACAACGGGTGCGATATACCCTCGCCCGAAGCGGCAGCTTCGAAGCGCTCGATCCCGCAATTCGGCCAGAACCCCGCGTCGGCGTTGCGAGCTACCCGTCCGATGGCACGCAGCAAGAGTCGCTGATGCGGACGCTCGACGCGCGCGTCGAGGATGAGCGCAGCGGCGCTGTGGCTGTGCTCGGCCTACAGCGCATGGAGCTCGCCGCTGCCCTGCGCACGCTCCTGGCGGAGAGCGATACGGAGCTGATCGAGACCTCGGAGCAGATCGTGCGCTTCGTGCTCGGCGAGTTGGCGCAGCGGCCACGCGAGCGGGGGCTCCTCTACGTCGTGCCCGGCGCCGCGTTCGCGAAAGCAGTGATCGAAGGCCTCGCCGCGCTCGGAGACACCGAATTCGAGACCGAGGTATGCATCGTCTCCGCATCGGATCGGCCCGCGCAGCTCGGCGCGCGGTTCCACTGGATCCAGGTCCCTGCCGATCGCGACTACCCGCCGTTCCTCGTCCGCTTCGGCGACGCTCCCGCGTATGCACTCGTGCGCGATGAAAAGGCCCTGGAGGACGGCGCGCGCTTGTTCCACACCTCGGACCGCTCGCTCGTCGAGCATTTGATGTTCCAGCTCCAGTCCGAGCTCGGAGCGGCGCCGGCGGGGCTCTCGTGAGCGGCGTCCTGCTGATTGCCGACGGCGACGAGGAAAGGGCGAAGCGACTCGCCGAAGCCTGTGCGGATCTCGGGATCGCCTGCGAGCTGGCGACGAACGGGCCGGCCGCCCTGGAGCGGGTGCTCTCCCAGCGCCCGGCCGCTCTCGTGGCCCACGTCGACCTCCCGGTGATCCCCGGCGAGCAGCTCGTCGACATCGTCGAGGCGAATCCCCGCACCCAGGGCGTCGGACTGCTCCTGATCGGCGCGGCCCGCGACGGCACCCGCGTCAACGGCCGGGTGCTCCTCGCGACGGAGGATTCCCGAGTGGTGGCGCGTCACGCCCACGGACTCCTGTCCGACGATTCGCTGCAGGCGATGGCCGACGAGGAAGAGGGGGGCGTCGAGGGCGAGCTTTCGCAGCTCCCGCTCAGCGATCTCATCGAGAGCTTCCACACGAGTCGGAAGACCGGAACGATCGAGCTGCAGCTCCACCACGACGAAGGACCGAACGGGATGGGGCGCGTGTACCTGCGCGGCGGCGACGTCGTGCAGGCGGTCGTCGGGCTCGTCGAAGGCGAGAAGGCCCTCTTCCGGTTATTGGCCTGGGAGCGGGGTTCATTCGAGTTCACCCCCGTTCCGGTAACGATCGATTCGCGCATCGAGACGCCCACGCGAGCGCTCCTCCGCGAGGGTCGGCGCCAGCTCGACGAGTGGGAACGAACGGCGACGAATCTGCCGCCACTCGAGGCTCACGTCGCACTGCGCATCCGCACGGAGCGCCTTCCGAACGTCATCCATCCGCTCACTCAGGAAGTGCTCGTGGTGCTCGAGCTCTACACCCGCGTCCGGGACGTGGTCGACCACTGCTCGTACCCCGACTACCAGGTGCTGCGCACGCTGCAGACGCTGATCGCCCGGGGGATGCTCGAGCAGCGGCGCGACTCCGCGGTGAGCGAGATCCCGCGCGATGCCCGCTTCTTCTCATCGAGCCACGCTTCGCGGCTCCGGGAGTGGCTGGCGGCTTCGCAACCTCGGGGCGGCTCCGCGAGCGACGCCAAGGTGCTCGTGCTCTCGCCTTCCGAGGGCGTTGCGGCCGCCTTCCTGCAGCTCCTCGGTCGCGTGCCGGGACTCGAGCGCCGGGTCGAAACATCGCCGGCGCCCGACGACCTGGTCTCGATCGGCCGCGTACCGGTGGAGGGCAAGCTCGGCCTCGACTTCGTCCACCTTCCGGTAGCCGATCGGTTCGCCCCGATCTGGCCCCTCGCGGGCCACGGTGCCCTCGCCGTGCTCGTGCCGATCGCCGCGCCGGTCGACCAGGCGGCGGATCGCGTCCGGCGCGCTGCCAAAGAGCTCCGCAAGCTGCCCGATACGCGGATCTTCTACCTCCTGCTCCTCGGTCCCGGCGACCGCGTCGCTCCGGACGCACTGCGCGAGAACCTCTCGCTGCTCGACGACGGCCCGCTCTTCCTCATGCCCCACGACAACGGCGAGAAGTCGACGATCCTCTTGCGAGAAATGTTTGGACGGGTACTGCCATGAGACGCTCGGACCTCCACGACCTCAAACACTTCGCGCTGTTCGCCGAACTCGGGGATCACGACCGCGAGGCCCTCGCGAGCGAGATCGCCGTGCAGGAGTTGAACGCGGGAGAAACGCTGTTCGCTCCGGGCGACGCAGCCGACGCTGCGCTGTTCGTCGTCGAAGGCGAGTTGTTGCTGTGCGCCCCGGACGGTGAGACGGGCTGCGTCGGCGAGGGCGCCAGCGTGGGCGTGCTCTCGCTCGTGGCGAACACGCGCCGCGAGACCGGCTCCGAAGCCATCGGCCACGTGCGTCTGTTCGTGCTCACGCGCAGCGCCTTCGAGCGAATCGCCGACGCCTCCCCCCACACCGCCTGTCGACTCCTCGCCGCTCTGCTGCGTGACAGCGCCGATCTCATGCGCTCGGCCGCAACAGACCTGGGCTAACACGTGCGCGTGATGCGCAAGCGCGCAGCGAGCCATCGCGAGCGAAGCCGGGTCGATCTGAGCTTTGCTCAGATCGAGAACCCGAAGACGTGATCGGGACCCCGAAGACATGAAGACCTGATTGACCGCGGAGCGACCGGCGACTACAATTCGCGCCACTCCACACAGGCGTAGAGGGTCATGGATCAGGGTCGTATCCGCGAGGGACTGACGTTCGACGACGTCCTTCTCGTGCCCGGCGCAAGCCACGTGTTGCCGGCGGACGTCGAGCTTCGCACACGCCTCACGCGCGAGATCACCCTCAACATTCCGCTCGTCTCCGCCGCCATGGACACCGTGACGGAGCACGAGTCCGCGATCTGTCTCGCGCAGAACGGCGGCATCGGGATCATTCACAAGAACATGGACGCCGCCAGCCACGCGGGCGAGGTCGACAAGGTCAAGCGCTCGGAGTCGGGCATGATCGTCGACCCGATCACCATGCGTCCCGAGCAGCAAATCTTCGAGGCCCTCGAGGTGATGGCGCGCTACCGCATCTCGGGCGTCCCCATCACGCGCGACGGTAAGGCGATCGGCATCCTCACCAACCGCGACCTGCGCTTCGTGCGCGACACCCATCAGCCGATCTCGAAGTTCATGACCAGCGAGAACCTGGTCACCGTGAAGCCCGGCACCACGATGGAGCGCGCAAAGGAGTTGCTCCACGAGAACCGCATCGAGAAGCTCCTCGTCACCGACGACGACTCCACGCTTCGCGGCCTCATCACGATCAAGGACATCGAGAAGACCGAGCGCTTCCCGCACGCGTCGAAGGACGGACTCGGCCGGCTGCTGTGCGGCGCGGCGGTCGGGGTCGGTCCGGATCGCATCGAGCGCGCGCAGAAACTGGTCGATGCGGGAGTCGATGTCATCGTGATCGACACCGCCCACGGCCACTCCGAGGGTGTGTTGCGTGCGATCGAGGAACTCCACCACACCTTTCCCGACCTCCCGATCGTCGGAGGGAACGTCGCCACCGCCGAGGGCACCGAGGCCCTCGTGAAGGCCGGCGTGTCGGCTGTGAAGATTGGCGTGGGTCCGGGTTCGATCTGCACCACGCGCGTCGTGGCCGGTGTGGGGGTTCCTCAGTTCACTGCAATCCTCGACGCCGCAGGCGTCGCGAGCGGCGCCGACGTCCCGGTCATCGCCGACGGCGGCATCAAGTTCTCGGGAGACGTCGTAAAGGCGCTGGCCGCCGGCGCATCATCCGTCATGATCGGCTCGCTATTCGCGGGCACCGACGAGTCGCCCGGCGAGGTCGTTCTCTACCAGGGGCGCTCCTACAAGGTCTACCGCGGCATGGGCTCTCTCGGCGCCATGGCCGAAGGCAGCGCCGATCGCTACTTCCAGGGCGAGGTCGAAGACCACGACAAGCTCGTGCCCGAAGGTATCGAAGGCCGGATCCCCTACCGCGGGTCGTTGACGAGCAACGTGCACCAGCTCGTCGGCGGACTCCGCTCCGGCATGGGCTACGTGGGTGCCGCCGATCTCGGCGAGCTTCGGGAAAAGTCGCGCTTCGTGCGAATCTCATCGGCGGGACTCCAGGAGAGCCACGTGCACGACGTGATCGTCACGAAAGAAGCCCCGAACTATCGGATCGAGTAGACTCCGACGCGCCCTCCAGAACACCGACTACGACCGTCCTCCCGGTCGCTCGTGCCGATGACAGCCCCCTGCGTCTCTCCCAGTGCCGCCGCCGAGAGTGCAAGAGACGTGGCGTTTGGGCTCGCACCGGCGCCGATGGAATCCTCGACACGAATGTCCAACGCCCCCCAGCAGCAGGCCAGCGCACACGACGCCGCTCGAAGCGATCGCATCCTGATCCTCGATTACGGCTCGCAGTTCACCCAGCTCATCGCCCGCCGGATTCGCGAGCAACACGTCTACTGCGAGATCCACCCCGGAACGACCGACCTCGACGCCGTCCGAGACTGGAAGCCCTCAGGCATCATCCTCTCCGGCGGTCCGTCTAGCGTCCTCGAGAGCGGCGCCCCCGGCATCTCCCCGGAAGTCGTCGACCTCGGCGTCCCCGTGCTCGGTATCTGCTATGGCCTTCAGCTGCTCGCGCACGAGCTCGGCGGCGTTGTCGAGAAGGCGGACGACCGCGAGTACGGCCGCGCGATCCTCAAGATCGAGCGTGAGGACGTGCTCCTCGCAGACCTCCCGGGCGACGCCGGCTCGGAGCGCGTGGTGTGGATGAGTCACGGCGACAGCGTGCTGCGCCTGCCGCCCGACTTCGTAGTGCTCGGAACCAGTGAGAATTCGCCATTCGCCGCGGTACGCCACGCGGACCGACCGATCTTCGGCCTGCAGTTCCACCCCGAGGTTCACCACTCCGACGGCGGCGAGACGATGCTCGCCAACTTCGTCGTGAACATCTGCGGCTGTCGCCCCAGCTGGACGATGGAGGCCTTCGTCGAGGAGACGACCCGCGCGGTCGCGGAGCAGATCGGCGGCGGACGCGTCGTCTGCGGACTCTCGGGCGGCGTCGACTCGTCGGTAGCCGCGGCCCTCGTCCACCGCGCGATCGGTGAACAGCTCACGTGCATCTTCGTCGACAACGGACTTCTGCGCCTCGGCGAGCGCGAGGAGGTGAAGCGCATCTTCGGCGAATCGCTGGGCGTTCCGCTCGTGACGGTCGATGCTGCGGATCGCTTCGTGAACGCGCTCGCCGGCGTCGACGACCCGGAGCGAAAGCGACGCATCATCGGCCACACCTTCATCGAGATCTTCGAGGAGGAGGCGCGTAAGCTCGGCGGCGCCGAATTCCTCGTGCAGGGAACCCTCTACCCAGACGTCATCGAGAGCGTCTCGGTGAAGGGACCCTCGGCCACCATCAAGACGCACCACAATGTCGGGGGACTGCCAGAGCGCATGCAGTTCTCGCTCGTCGAGCCCCTGCGCGAGCTCTTCAAAGACGAGGTGCGAGAGGTCGGCCGCCGCCTCGACCTCCCCAAAGAGGCGATTGGGCGTCACCCGTTCCCGGGACCGGGCCTCGCGATCCGCATCATCGGCGACGTGACCCGCGAGAGACTCGATACGCTGCGCCGCGCCGACGTCATCGTGATCGAGGAAATTCGCGCCGCGGGTCTCTACGACGAGCTCTGGCAGGCCTTCGCGGTGTTTCTACCGGTCCAGAGCGTCGGGGTGATGGGCGACGAGCGCACCTACGAGAGCGCCATTGCACTGCGCTGCGTGACGTCGGTGGACGCGATGACCGCCGACTGGGCGCGGCTCCCCGGCGACATCCTCGCGACGATCTCGAGTCGGATCATCAACGAAGTCCAGGGCATCAACCGGGTGGTGTACGACATCTCCTCGAAGCCACCCGCGACCATCGAGTGGGAGTAGGGCGTGTCCGCCACCCCGTTCGTCCACCTCCACCTCCACAGCCAGTACTCGCTGCTCGACGGCGCCATCAAGATCAACCCGCTGTTCGATCGGGCGAAGGCCCTGGGCATGCCCGCGGTGGGCCTCACGGACCACGGCAATCTCTTCGGCGTGGTCGAGTTCTACGAGGCCGCGCACAACGCCGGCGTGAAGCCAATCATCGGGTGCGAGGTGTACGTCGCCTCGGGGTCGCGCCACGAGAAGGAGAAGCGCGCCACCGACTCGAACGGCTTCGACGCGATCAGCCACCTGCTGCTCCTCGCGATGAACGAACAGGGCTACAAGAACCTCATGTACCTCGTGTCGAAGGGATATCTCGAAGGCTTCTACTACAAACCCCGCATCGACCTCGACCTGCTGCGCACGCGTAGCGGGGGCCTCATCGCCACCTCGGGCTGTCTGTCGTCCATGGTCTCGCGCGCCATCATCGCTGGCCAGTCCGGGCGGGCCTGGGAGCTCGTCGAGGACTTCTCGGAGATCTTCAAGGACCGCTTCTACCTCGAGCTACAGCGCCACGGCATCGACGATCAGGACCGCGTGAATGCCGAGCTCGTGAAGATGAGCATCGACATGAAGCTGCCAATGCTCGCGACGAACGACTGCCACTACCTCGATCACGAAGACCACGCCCACCACGACGCGCTGCTCTGCATCGGCACCGGCACGAACCTCGACGACGTGAATCGCTTCAAGTTCGACGGGAAGGGCTTCTTCCTCAAGTCGGGCGATGAGATGGCGGAGCTGTTCCGCGATCATCCCTCGGCACTGCAGAGCTCCCTCGACATCGCCGACCGCTGCGATCTCGAGATCGGCATCGACACCGGCCAGTACCACATGCCGGAGTACCAGGTGCCGGCCGGTAAAACCCGCGAGGACGTGCTGGGCGAGCAGGCGTGGGCCGGGCTCCGCGGGCACCTCGGTCTCGACCCCGACGAGCCTCTGCCGCCGAAGTACCGCGAGTACGAGAAACGCATGGAGCACGAACTCGGTGTCATCAACTCCATGGGATTCGCGGGCTACTTCCTGATCGTCGCGGATTTCATCCAGTACGCGAAGCGCGAGAACATTCCGGTGGGACCGGGGCGCGGCTCGTCAGCGGGCAGCCTCGCAGCCTACGGGCTCGGTATTACCGGCGTCGATCCCATCGAGTACGACATCATCTTCGAGCGGTTCCTCAACCCGGAACGCATCTCGATGCCGGACATCGACGTCGACTTTTGCATGCGCGGGCGCGACCAGGTGATCCGCTATGTCCAGGAGAAGTACGATCAGGAGGGCGACGACGGAAAGCGCGTCGCGCAGATCATCACGTTCGGGAAGCTTCAGGCCCGCGCGGCGATCCGCGACGTCGGGCGGGTGCTCGGGATGGCCTACGGTGACGTCGACCGCATCGCGAAGCTCGTGCCCGACATGCTCGGCATCTCGCTCGCCGAGGCCCTCGAGCAGTCGCCCGAAATGCGCTCCCGCGCCGACGCCGACGGCCAGGTCACCCAGTTGCTGGAGACCGCCCAGCGTCTCGAGGGATTGACCCGCCACGCGTCGACCCACGCCGCCGGCGTCGTGATCAGCACGAAGCCGCTCATCGAGAGCGTCCCGCTCTACCGCGACCCGAAATCCGGCGACGTCATCACGCAGTTCGACATGCGCTGCATCGAGAAGATCGGCCTCATCAAGTTCGATTTTCTCGGTCTCAAGACGCTCACCACCATCTCCGACGCGTCGAAGCGAGTGCGCGAGCACATGCCGGACTTCGACATCGAGAAGATCCCTAACGACGATTCCACCACCTACGATCTCCTCGCGTCCGGCAACACGGAGAGCGTATTCCAGGTCGAGTCGGGCGGCATGACCGATCTCGTGACGAAGCTGCGGCCGCGTTTGTTCAAGGAGCTGATCCCCATCGTTGCGCTCTACCGCCCGGGCCCCCTGGGCTCGGGCATGGTCGAAGACTTCGTCCGCCGCAAGAACGGGCTCACGAAGATCGAGTACCTGCTCCCCGAGCTCGAGGAGCTCACCTCCGAGACCCTTGGCGTCATCGTCTACCAGGACCAGGTGCTGCAGATCGCAAAGCGCCTCGCCGGCTACAGCCTGGGCGAGGCCGACCTGCTGCGCCGCGCAATGGGCAAAAAGAAGAAGTCCGAGATGAACAAGCAGCGCGAGCGCTTCGTCTCGGGGTGCGTCGAGCGCAGCATCGACAAGGAGAAGGCCGAGGAGGTCTTCACGCTGATGGCCGAGTTTGCGGGCTACGGGTTTCCGAAGGCCCACTCCACCGCATACGCCCTGATCACCTACCAGACCGCCTACCTGAAGGCGAACCACACGCGCGAGTACCTCGCCGCGGTGCTCACCACCGAAGCCGGCAATAACGACAAACTCGCCCGTTACATCGCCCACGCACAGCAGCTCCTGATTCCCGTCCTGCCACCCGACATCAACGAGTCGGCTCGCGACTTCACCGTGGTGGAGGAGGGCATCCGCTTCGGCCTCGCGGGCGTGAAGAATGTCGGAGAGGGCGCGATCGAGTCGGTCGTCGAGGCGCGCGGCGAGAGCGGCCACTACACGAGCCTCTACGACTTCGCCGCGCGGATCGACGGCCGCCGGATCAACCGACGGGTCGTCGAGAGCCTCGTGAAATGCGGCGCGTTCGATTCGCTGCATCCGAATCGGGCCTCGGTCTGGGCGGGACTCAACGCCGCTCTCGAGGCGGGCGCCTCGGCCCAGCGCGACCGGGAGGTGGGACAGGAGAGCCTCTTCGGCGGCGACTATGCCGAGGCCGCTCCCGATCCGGCTCTGCCCGAGACCGCGGAGTGGACCGATCGCCAGCGTCTCGAGTTCGAGAAGGAGGTACTGTCGTTCTACGTCACCGGGCACCCGCTCGGCGCCTACGCTCCGGTCCTGGCGCGGTTCGCCGATATGACGGGAGGATCGAGCACCGAGGGTCGGGAGGGCCGGGAAGTCCGCGCGGGCGGACTGATCACCCAGCTTCGCGAGACGCGAACACGCCGCGGAGCCCTGATGGCCTTCGGGACGCTCGAGGATCTCGAGGGGACTTTCGACCTGGTCATCTTCAGCGAGCCGTACGTGCGCTACGGAACCCTGCTCAAGCGGGCGGCCTCCACGGACGTGGAGGGCGGTCCGGTTCCCCTGCTGGTCTCGGGACAACTCGAGGCCGGTGAGAAGCCGAAGCTCCTGGTGAATCACGTATGGGAGCTCGACAAGGCCGAGGAGCAGCTCAGCACCCAGCTCCGGCTGACCATGCTCGCGACCGAGGCCACTCTCGATCGGCTGCAGGCCGTGAAGAAACTGCTCGCCGAGCATCCCGGCGACTGTGCCGTGGCGCTCCACCTCATCATCCCGGACGAGAGTGAGACCGTCATGTCCCTCGGTGGGAACCGCGTCCGGCCGAGCCCCAATCTGCGATCGGGGCTCGATGGACTGTTCGGACGGGGTGTGACGGAGCTCGAACCGTGAGGTGGAACTCGATCCTCCCCCGCACCCGAAGCGCTGGGCGGGTCGGACCGGGCGCGTGGCTCGCGCTGGGGCTCGCGACCTCCCTAGCCGGCGCCCCGGGGGCCCGGGCCGAGGTGCTGCGGATGGAATCCGTCGGCGCTGCGCCGGTTCTGGCCGAGGAGACCTCGCAGGTCTCGAAGCGACGAGCGGCCCTGCGCCAGGCGGTCCACGGCGCGGTACTGCGGGTGGCGGAAGGGCTCCTCGCTCCGGAGGCCTACGAGATCGAGCTCGAATCCCCGGTCGGACCGGAGCCGGGGCGGTCCCCGCAGGCTCTGGAGGCCGCAGCCCCCAATTTCAGAGAGCTCCTCGAGGTGCGCCTCGACGCGGCCCTCGGCGACCAACCCTTCGACTACGCGGTTCGATACCAGATTCTCGAAGATCGTGGGGAGCGCCCCGCACTGTATGTCGACGACCCCGAAGTCGTCGCAGAGTACGTCATGGTCGCCGAGGTCTATGTCGACTCGGAGCGGGTCCGACAGCGCCTGGCGCAGGCCGGAGTTCCGCTGATGCCCTCAGGGGAGGGAGACCTCACAACGATCCGCGTCGTGCTCCTCGACCTCGAGAGCTTCCGGGCGTTCTCCGCCGTCCGGGACACCCTGAGCAGCGATCGACGCGTGCAATCGGTCGTGCCGGTCGAGATGGAGCGGGGCCGCGCCACCCTGGAAGTGGTGGTCAGTCGCAGCGTCGACCAGCTGCTCGAGACCCTCCGCCAGCACATACCCGAGGACGTCGAGGTGCAGCCTGTCGCCATCGAGCGCGACCTCCTCACCCTGCGCGTCAACGTCACCTCTCCGGATCCATCGGGGAAAGCCTCCCTCGCATCCCCCGGCGATTGACACCACAGGCCGAAATCGGTATTGAATTCGCGTCCTTAGCCTGGACGTAGCGGGGCCCCATGGGCCCGTTGCAAAGGCACGTAGCTCAGTGGCTAGAGCGCCGCCTTGACACGGCGGAGGTCGGCGGTTCAATCCCGCCCGTGCCTACCAACCGGGGACCCATCCGAGGGGTACCGGCTGGGTCGTCCCGGTCGATCGACGGACCGTGAAACCCTTCGAGGGAAGCCGTACTGATGAACCGCCGCCACTCATGATCGAGATCCGCTTGCCGGATGGCAAGGCGCTTGACGTGCCGGCGGGGTCGACCGTTCTCGAAGTCGCAGAACGCATCGGCGCAGGACTCGCTCGCGCCGCGCTTGCCGGACGCATCGATGGCGAGCTCGTCGATCTCCGCACGACGATCGAGTCGAACGCCGCGATCGAAATCGTGACGTCCCGCAACCCCGAGGGCGGTGAGGTGATCCGTCACTCCGCCGAGCACGTGATGGCCGACGCGGTGAAGCGTCTGCATCCGAACGTCCAGATCGATGTCGGCCGCACCGACCACTCCGAGAAGTTCCAGTACGACTTCCTCGTCGAGAATCCGTTCACTCCCGCCGACCTCGAGCAGATCGAGAAGGAGATGCAGAAGATCCTGGCAGAGAAGTGTCCGTTCACTCGGCGCGTCGTCACGCGCGACGAGGCGCGCGCGCTCTTCAGTGAGATGGGCGAAGAGCTCAAGGTCTCCCGCCTCGACGACATCCCGGAAGACGCGGAGATCAGCGTCTACGAACACGGCCAGTTCACCGATCTGTGTCGCGGCCCCCACGTCCAACGCACGGATCAGATCGGCGCGTTCAAGCTCACCGAGACTGCCGGCGCGTACTGGCGGGGCGACGAGTCGAACCCGATGCTGCAACGCATCTACGGCACCGCGTTCGCGAACAAGAAGGAGCTCAAAGCCCACCTCCAAGCCGTCGAAGAGGCGCGCCAACGCGACCATCGGCGCGTCGGCCAGGACCTCGAGCTCTTCTTCATCGATCCGCTCTCGCCCGGCTCGCCCTTCTATCTCCCGAAGGGGATGATCCTCTACAACGGTCTCATCGATTTCATCCGCTCCCTCTACCCCGCGTATGGCTACGACGAAGTGATGACACCGCAGGTCTTCCGAACCGAGATCTACAAGACGTCCGGCCACTATCAGCTGTTCCGCGACGATATGTTCCTCATGCAGGGCGACGAGGACGAGGAACTCGGACTCAAACCCATGAACTGTCCGGGGCATTGCGTGGTATTCGCCAGCCGCAAACGCAGCTACCGCGAGCTCCCGCTGCGCCTCGCAGAGTTCTCGCGCCTCCACCGCAACGAGCGCAGCGGAACCCTCACCGGGTTGTCGAGAGTGCGATCGATGGCGCAAGATGACGCCCATGTCTTCTGCGAGCCGGAGCACGTCGACCAGGAACTCGACCGCTTCTTCGAAATGACAGACGAGGTCTACCGCGCGCTCGAGATCGAGGGTTTCGAGGTCGCGGTGTCGACCCAACCCAGCGAATTCGTCGGCGATCCGGCCGATTGGAAACTCGCCGAGCAGACGCTGGTTGGTGCCGTGGAGCGCGCCGGGTTCCAGCACGCGATCAAGCCCGGCGACGGCGCCTTCTACGGGCCGAAGGTCGAGTGCGACTTCCGCGACGTTCTCGGCCGCGCGTGGACCCTGTCGACCTTGCAGATCGACGTCGCCATGCCGGAGCGCTTCGGGCTCCGGTACATCGGGCGAGACGGCAATCCGCACCGCCCGGCGATGCTGCACCGGGCGATCCTGGGCTCGCTCGAGCGCTTCATCGCCCTCTACACCGAAATGAAGGGCGCTGACTTCCCCTTCTGGCTTGCGCCGGAACAGGCGGTCGTGCTGCCCATCACGGAGAAGCATCTCGACTACGCTCGGGGTGTCGGGAAGGCCCTGACCGACGCGGGCCTGCGCGCACGCGTCGACGACCGCAACGAGAAGCTCGGCTTCAAGATCCGAGAAGCCGAGCTGTGTAAGATTCCGCTCATGCTCGTCGTTGGCGACCAGGAGCGTGCCGATGGAACCGTCACACCTCGCTGGCGCCATGGAGCCAGCGGGAAAGCGGGAGCTACGCCCGTACCCGCGCTCGTGGAAGCGTTGGCCCAGGATGTCGACAACAGGCGCACGCCGCGCATATCGCAATAGGAGTTGACGTATCGCCGAATTCAAGAGAACCGCCAAGAAGGATACGGGGCCGCGAATCAACGATAAGATCCGGGAGCCGGAGATCCGCGTGATCGGAGACGATGGCGAGCAGCTCGGGGTGATGACCCCCGAGGATGCCATCGTCCGAGCGGAGGAGGTCGGACTCGACCTCGTCGAAGTCGCCCCTGGATCGCGGCCGCCCGTGTGCCGGATCATGGACTACGGCCGCTATAAGTACGAGCAGAAGAAGAAGTCGAGCAAGAGTCGCGGGCACGCGGCTTCGTTGAAGGAGGTCAAACTCCGACCCCGCACCGACGACCACGACCTCGGCTTCAAGCTCAAGAACGTGCGTCGTTTTCTGATCGAAGGCGACAAGGTGAAGGTCACCGTCATGTACCGCGGGCGAGAGATGGTTCACCGCCAGCTCGGTCGCGTGCAACTCGACCGGGTGGTAGAAATGCTCGGTAACCTGGCCACGGTGGAGAATCCGCCGCGCATGGAGGGGCGCTTCCTCTCCATGATCCTGGTTCCGAACCGCGAGGCGGTCGCGGAGATCCAGCGGCTGGAGCAGCAGGAGGAGAAGCAGCGCAAAGAAGCCGACGCAGAGGCCGAGGCCCAGAGCGCGAGCGAGGGAGAATGAAATGCCGAAGATGAAGACGCACCGCGGAGCCGCGAAACGTTTCAAGAAGACGGGTACGGGCAAGATCGTCAGGTCGCGCCGCAACAAGCAGCACATCCTCACGAAGAAGTCGCCCAAACGGAAGCGTCGCCTGCGCAAGGACACCCTGGTCGCCGCGGTCGACGAGAAGCGTGTGAAGCAGATGCTTCAGAGCTGACAGGAGTAGAGCATGTCCCGGGTAAAACGCGGCGTCGCCGCGAAGAAGCGAAAGAACCGAATTCTCAAGGCCGCCAAGGGCTACTACGGTGCGCGTAGCAACCTGATCAAGACGGCCCGCGAAGCCGTCCACAAGGGCTGGAGCTACGCCTATCGCGATCGCAAGCAGCGCAAGCGCGACTTCCGCGGTCTGTGGATCGCGCGCATCAACGCCGCCGCGCGGGAGCACGGGCTGTCGTACAGCCGCTTCGTCCACGGCCTGAAGGCAGCGGGCGTCGAGGTCGATCGGAAGGTGTTGGCCGAGATCGCGCTCGCCGACCCGAAGGCCTTCGGAGAGCTTGCCGAGATCGCCAAGTCCAAGATCACGGAGGCCGCCTGACGGTGCTCCCCGCCGGTCCTGGCGTGACACGCAGCCCCTACGCGCGTTAGAGGGGTGGTGGCCATGTCGATCGACGCCGCACAGCTCGAATCGCTCACGGCGCAGGCGCAGGCGGACATCGCGGGCGCCGAGAGCGCCCACGCGCTCACCGAGGTGCGCGCCCGTTACCTCGGGAAGAAGGGCTCGGTCGCACAGGTGCTGCGCACGCTCGGCAAGCTGGATCCCGCCGACCGAGCAGCGCTCGGACAGGCTGCGAACGCCGCGAAGCAGCGGATCGAGGCCTGGGTGGAGGAGCGACGGGCCACCATCGAGCAGGGCGAACGCGGCGCAGCTCTCGAAGTCGAGCGCCTCGACATTACGCTGCCATCGGCCGGCGTGCCTCTCGGCCACCTGCATCCGCTCAGTCTCGTGACCCGCGACATGGTCGCGTTCTTCAGCTCGATGGGCTTCTTGTACGAAGAGGCCCCCGAGGTGGAGACCGAGTACAACAACTTCGAAGCGCTCAACATTCCCGCGGACCACCCGTCGCGCGACGAACAGGACACGTTCTTCGTCGAGGACGGCAACGTACTGCGCACGCAGACCTCGAACGTGCAGATCCGCACGATGTCGCAGCAGCAGCCGCCGTTTCGCTTCATCGCGCCGGGTCGCGTCTATCGCCGCGACTCGTCGCCGCGGCACAGCCCGATGTTCCACCAGATCGAGGGCTTCATCGTCGACGAAACCGTGACCTTCGGCGATCTGAAGGGCGTGTTGCTCGCCTTCGGTCGGCACATGATGCGAGGCGACATCGAGCTGCGTTTTCGCGCGAACCACTTCCCCTTCACGGAGCCCTCGGCCGAGATGGACTACGCGTGCCTGCTCTGCGCCAAGCAGGGCTGCCCCGCGTGCTCGAACTCTGGCTGGCTCGAGTGGGGGGGCTGCGGAATGATTCACCCGCGCGTGCTCGAGCGCTGCGGGATCGATTCCGAGGTCTACCAGGGCTTCGCGTTCGGCATGGGGATCGACCGCACCGCGATGCTCCGCTACGGCGTGCCCCACCTGCGCCTGCTCTTCGAGGGCGATACGCGCTTCCTGGAGCAGTTCTGATGCGCGTCTCCCTGGCATGGCTGAGCGAGTTCATCCCGCTTCCCGCCGACGACGAGCTCACCCACCGCCTCGAGGTGGGCGGCTTCGAGGACGTCGCGATCGAAACCACCGGGCCCGATCTCGGGGCGGTGATCGTCGGCCGCGTCGTCAAACGCGAGCCGCACCCGAACGCCGACCGCCTGTCGCTGTGTTCTGTGGACCTCGGCGGCGACGAGCCCATCGATATCGTCTGTGGCGCACCGAACGTCGCCGACGGGCAGAAAGTCGCGGTGGCACTCTCCGGGACGACGCTTCCCGACGGCACCAAGCTCAAGCGAACGAAGATCCGCGGCGTCGTGTCGAACGGCATGATCTGCTCGCGACGCGAGCTCGACCTCGGCGAGGACCACGAGGGCATCCTCGTGCTCGACGCCGACGCGCGCGTGGGAGCGCCGCTCCGCAGCGCGATGGCAACCGGGGAAAAGATCATCGATGTGGGAATCACGCCCAACCGGGGCGACACCGCCTCGCTCATCGGCCTGGCCCGCGAGGTGCGCGCGCACTTCGGGGGCGAGCTCACGATCCCTCCCGTCGAACCCTCCGAGTCGGGCGCGCCCGCGTCCGACGCCATCGCGATTCGCATCGAAGCGCCCGATGGCTGCCACCGCTACGCGGGTCGCATCGTGCGCGGGGTTACGGTCGGCCCGTCGCCCGACTGGGTTGTCGCCAAGCTCGAGGCGTCGGGCATCCGCCCGATCAACAACGTCGTCGACATCACGAACCTCGTACTCCTCGAGTTCGGACAGCCCCTGCACGGCTTCGACCTCGCGAAGATCGCCGGCGGGGAAATCCGCGTTCGGCGCGCGGTACAGGGCGAAAAGCTCGCCGCCCTCGACGGAGAGACGCGCGAGCTCGACCCCGCGGACCTCGTCATCGCGGACGCCCAGAAGGCCGTCGCGCTGGCCGGCGTGATGGGCGGCAGCGAAACGGAGATCGGCGCCGCCACGCGCGACGTCTTGATCGAGAGCGCGCACTTCGCCCCGATGACGGTGCGCCTCTCGGCCCGCCGTCACGCCATCCACAGCGAAGCCTCCTACCGCTTCGAACGCGGCGTCGATCGCGAGGGCGTCGAGCGTGCCGCGGCACGGGCTGCGCGCTTGATCGCCGAGCTCGCAGGCGGCGAGGTGGCCGCCGGAGACGTGGTCACCACGGGCGACGCGCCGCCGATCACCAGCGAAGTCCGCCTCGAGGCGGCGCGCGCGAACCGCCTGCTCGGCACGAGCCTCGACGTCGACGAGATGCGGACGCTGCTGGCCCGATTGGGAATCGAGGCTGACGAAGAGCCGGTGGGCTGCCTGCGGGCGCAGATCCCCTCGCATCGAAACGATCTACACGTCCACCAGGACCTCACGGAAGAGATCGTGCGGATCTACGGATACGACCAGATCCCGGCCACCCTGCCGACCGCGCAGCTGCTCCCCGTGGAGCTGCCGACGGGGATCGCGCTTTCGAACCACGCGCGCGACGCCCTCGTCGGAGCCGGCCTCCAGGAGGTCGTGACGCTGCCCTTCCTGACCGGTGACGAGATCGATGGGCTCCGACTCCCCGCCGACGACCCCCTGCGGCGCGTCGTGCGGGTCGCGAATCCGATCCACGACGGAGAATCGATCGTCCGCTCGACGCTCCTGCCGTCGCTCCTCAAGGTCATCCGACAGAACCGCAACCGCCAGGTCGAGCGGGTTCGGGTCTTCGAGGTGAGCCGGGTCTTCCAGGCCAACGCAGCCGGGGAGCTCCCGCGCGAGTCCCTGAGCGTCTCCGCGGCGCTCGTCCGCCCCGACGAAACCGAATTGTGGGAAAACCCCACACCCCTCTTTTTCGAAGCTCGCGGCATGGCAGAAAGACTTTTGTTTCAGATGGGTTATGTGGCATCGTTCCAGCGAGAGGGGATTCCTCCGTATCTCCACCCTGGTGCGGCGGCGGCGTTGATGGCCGGTGGAGAACAGGGCAAAGCGCAGGGCGGAAAGCAGGTGGGGGCCGTGGGCGAGCTTCACCCGGACGTGTTGCGACAATACGAGATCGACGCTCCGTGCGCGCTGATCGAGCTTTCGATCAGTGCACTCGAAAGTGTCGCCCGACGGCAGATCGAAGTCAGCGAGATCTCTCGACAGCCGCGCGTGCGTCGCGACGTCGCCGTGGTTCTCGGTCTCGAGCAACCCGCCGGAGAAGTATTGGATGCGATCCGCAAGACGGCTGGACAAGACCTCGTGAGTGCCGACCTGTTCGACCGATACGCGGGGGAGGGAGTTCCGGAGGGCCGGGTGAGCCTGGCGTTTCGGCTCGTATTCCAGCGCGCGGATCGAACGCTGAAGGATTCCGAGGTTACGAAGGCCATGGACCGCGTACTGCGGATGATCGCTCATCGCTTCGGGGGTGAGCTTCGATAGCCGGGCGGGACCCGGGTTCGGAGGGGAAGGGTAAAGATGACCAAGGCCGAGATCGTCGAGCAGATCTATGAGCAGGTCGGATTCTCGAAAAAAGAATCCGCGGAACTCGTGGAGAAGGTTTTCGAGTCCATCAAGGAAACCCTCGCCAGAGGCGAGAAGGTCAAGATTTCCGGCTTCGGCAACTTCGTCGTGCGCTGCAAGAACGCCCGCAAGGGGCGCAATCCGCAGACCGGCCAGGAGATCCTGCTCGAAGCCCGCCGCGTGCTCACTTTCAAGCCGAGCCTCGTACTGAAGACCATCTTGAACGGCGAGGAAGAAGGCGGAGTCGTGGCGCTGGCAGCGGACGACGAATAGAGCGGGCGCACGGCGCGCACACAGAACGAATCGAGCCAGAACCGAGGGGGGTGGGTCATGGCAGAGCGAAGGACTGCGAAGCCGGCGCGCGGTGTGTCATCCGACACCGCGAACGAAGGCAAGAAACGCTACTACCGCATCGGCGAGGTCAGCAAGATCACCGATGTGAAGTCCTACGTGCTCCGCTACTGGGAGTCCGAGTTCCGCTGGATGGCTCCCCAGAAGTCGCGCTCGCGACAGCGTCTCTATCGACAGCGCGACATCGACATGATCCTGCTCATCAAGAAACTGCTCCACGAGCAGCGGTACACCATCGCCGGCGCGCGCAAGAAGCTGCGCGAGATGGGCGTCACGAAGGCCCTCGAATCGGGCGGCTTGGCGATCGAGACGGATCCCCGAGCGCGCTACGCGAAGATCAAGGACGAGTTGCTCGCCATCCGCGCGATGCTTTGACGCCCGACGTTCCCCGGAGATCAAACGGGGAGCGTGAGAAACGCCCAGAGGAGCGGGGGCTTTCGCCGGGCCGAGGACGAAGGGGTCCTTCTGGCTGCGCCGAAACGCCTTCTCGTGGGCGTTCAGCGACCGGAATTCACGGCCCGTAGGCCCCCGCAATTCCAGGAAGACCGGATCGTCCGTGGCCGCCATCCGATGGTCTCCGACCTTCAGTCGCGCGTCGATGCGAACGATTGGAGAAGAGACGGTGCGCACCAAAGCGACGAATTCCTCCTGGATCGGCGGCGCGACTCGACTGGGCCGCGAAGGCAGGCGTCCGCGCGTCCGACGGTCAAGCCGACGGCTGGGCGGGAGAAGGGGCTTCCCGCCGCGCTGTGCGGGGCCCCCGTGAGCGCTAAAATCCTCAGCCCCTTCGACCTCACCGCGAACCTCCACGCCTACGTCCCCCGCAAGGCCACCGAGGGGTGTCTCGTCTCCATGGTCCGAGCGCTGCGGGCCGGCGTCTGCCGCATCGCGCTGACGGGGCCGACCGGGCACGGCAAGACGCTCGTCCTGCAGATGATCGCGGACCACGTCGGCCACGAGCTCGGTTTCGTCTATCTCTCGTACGGCGCGCTTCCGCCCGCGGATCTCTGCACCTGCGCGCTCGGACGCATGCAGGTCCCGACGGGCGATGACGCGATCGAGACTCTCGTTACCCTGGCGCGCGACCTCAAGGAGAACGGCAAAGCCCTGCTCCTCCTCATCGACGACGCGAACACGCTGCCGCTCGAGACGGCGCACTGGCTCTCGACGATCTCACAGGAACTCGAGGGCGGAATTCGCATCGTCGTCGCCGCTACGGACGGGCCCGGGGTCGAGCCCGTGCTCGAGGCGCTCGGGCCCGGCGTCGAGCGCTTCCGCCTCGAGCAGCCGATGACCCTCGACGAGACCCACCAGTACATCAAGAACCGTCTCGAGAACTCGGACGCACCCGAATCCACGTTTGCCCTGTTCGACGACGCGACCCTCCGGGCGATCCACCGCTCCTCGAAAGGCGTCGCTCGACAGATCCACCAGCTCGCGTCTGCGGCCCTGCGTGGGCTTCCCTCCGATCGTATCGACTGCGTTCCCGCCGAGGTGATGGCGGCCATCGAGGTCGAGCCGGCACCGGAGACGAAGCCGAAGCCGCGTCGGAAGAAGGAGAAGGGTGCGCGTGCAACCCCGGCCAAGCCACGCCAGAAGACGGCCCCGAAGAAGCGGCGCGCCACGTCGAAGAAGCCGCGGTCGGAGGTCAGCCTGCCGCCGCGAGCGCCGGCTCCCGGGCCTCGGCGCTCGGTGATCTACGCGCGGCGAGCAGCCCGCGACACCGAGCTGGTGCCGCTCGACGAAGTGATCCTCTCGCCCCAGCCCGAAACCCTGAAGCGGCCGCTCAGCGTGGCGATGGCGGCGCCGACCCGCATGCGGGTCTTCCGGTCATCGCTCATCGTCGCGGCCGCCCTGGTGAGCGTCGTGCTGGCCCGCCCCGCGGCCGAGTTCGGGGCCGCAGACATCGCGGGCGCCGGAGCGACTGCGAGCGGACTCAGCCGCTCCACCCCGGGTCCCCCGCAGCCCCAGCCCCTCGAGGCTCCGCGACACCGGGGGATGGACGTCACGTCAGTAACGCGACCCGTCGTCCCCCCCACGCTGGGCAATCTCCGCGAGACCCTCGTCGCCGCCGAGGCCGAAAGCGAAGCCTACCGTCCCGCGGCGAGCGCCCCCCGAACAGGCCAGCTCACGCCGTCCCGCAATCGGCCCCTCAGCGATTGGCTGACCCGCTCTGGTGGTCGCGACCCGGGAACGCCACCCGCCGCACCGGGGCCTTGAGCGGCGCCGAGACCGTCCGGATTCGCCCGCAACCCCCCGCCGGTCGACAGACACCCGGCTTCTCGCTACCCGTGCTGGCGGCGGGCCGTAGCGCAGCTTGGTAGCGCGCTTGACTGGGGGTCAAGAGGTCGCGAGTTCGAATCTCGCCGGCCCGACCAAATTCCCTATCCATTCCGGATCGTTATAGATCACGCCGCAACTCGCGCGAGCCGGGTACTGCGTGGGCACGGAATTCCGTTGTCGTGCACGCGGCGACTCTGAGTCCCTGCAGGCACGGCGAGCAGAGCCGGACCGCGTCGCTTTCAATCGCCTCGAGAACGTCCCGATGTGGACATCCATGAGCCGCCATCGGGACCCGCCCGGATTCCGGAGCGCCCTCCAGCGAAGCTGAGATTCCCCGAGGGGCGGTCACTCGGGTACCGGCTCCAAGCTCTAGAGCTCGATCCAGGCGTTCTGGAGTCGAGGCGTCGCGTCGAGGGCCGAAATCTTCGGATTTCCGCGTCACTAAAAGGGATACCGGGCCACTTACTTCAGAGAGGGCTCTATGGCTCTGGAGTAGGTTGGTGTTTCGTTCTCCGAATACGCTGCCACATTCACCCACTGCTGCTCTGCGCGGACTCCCGTACGGGGCCTTGTTCGTGCTCTTCTTTCTCGGGTTTGGAATCTTCCTGCCCACGGGCGCCTACGAGTTCGTCTCCTGGGACGATGCTGCCCTGGTCGTCAACAACAAGTTCGTTCACGGGCTGTCGCTGAAGAACCTCGGCCACATCTTCACCACGCCGGTCCTCGCCAACTACCTTCCCCTCCAACTCCTCTCGTACCAGATCGACTACGAGTTCTTCGGCCTGGATCCGCGCGCCTTCCACCTTTTCTCTGCCGCGATCCACGGCCTCAATACCGTCCTTCTGGGCCTGGTACTGCGCCGACTCGGAGCGAGCTACCCGATCGCCATCGCCGCCTCGATTCTGTTCGCCGTACACCCCGCCCATGTGGAGTCCGTGGCCTGGATCTCGGGCCGCAAGGATCTACTCGCACTGGCGTTCACATTGCTGTGCGTCCTGGCGTACGAACGATTCCTGAGCTCCCCCCGAACGAGCACCTACCTGCTCGCCTGCGTCAGCTTCCTGGCCGCCGTGCTCTCCAAGGTCACCGTCATTCTGTTGCCCGTCTTCTTGATCGCCCTCGGCCTCAGCCGCACTCGAGGGACTCGCCACGACATCCAAAAGGCCCTGGTTCGGATGGTTCCCTTCGCTGCAGTGGGGATCCCCGTCATCATCGTCAACAGGCTCACTCAGGTGACGGCGCAGGCATCCTACGCACACGACCCCATCGAGTACATCTCGGTGAAGGCCCATGCGTTCTTCCACTACGCGATGCTGCTGATCGGAACCGGCTCTCTCCAGCCCGTCTACGACACGCCCGCACCGGGCTGGAACACGGCCGGCTTGGTTGCCGCGGCGGGCCTCGTGCTGGCCGCTGGCCTGGTGTACGTCACCGTTCGATGGGCGAGCACTCCCGTGAGGTTGTGCCTGTTGTGGATCCTGATCATGCTGCTGCCAGCGCTGTTGTTCCCGCTGGTGACCTACAGGGCGGATCGGTATCTCTACGCCCCTTCGGCGGGCTTCTGCTTGCTCGCAGTGATGGGTCTGGCAAAGCTTGCAGCCAGCGCTGTTGTTCCCCCGCAACGCAAACGAATGGTTCTATGGCTCGGTGTCGCTGCACTGGCGGCGCTGTTTGCAGCGCGAACCTGTCTCTATCTGCCGGTCTGGCGCGACTCGAGTTCCCTCTGGAACTTCGCAATCGAGACGTCGCATTCGTCCCAGGCGCGACATGGCCTCGCCATGGTGCGACTGGACCAGGGGCGCTACGCCGAAGCGGAGACGATCCTGCTCTCCGGACGAGAGATTCCCAACGTTGCGCTCTACCGCCAACTGGCAGCCGTCTACCTGGCCCAGGGCCGCAGCGACGACGCACTGGAGGCGCTCTCGAAGAGTGCGCAGCTCCACCGACGCGACCAGGGCTTCACGGCGCCGGCGAACTGGGCGCCCGGAGCCCGCAGCTACCTGACGTACCTACACTTGAACCGCGGTGCAATTCAACGGGACCTCGGTCGCAATGTCCAGGCGATCGAATACTTCGAGCGCGCGCTCGCACTGAATCCGAAGAATCGCCGTGCCAGGAACTGGCTGAAGCGCGCGCAACGGGATCTCGCGAGTGATTCGGCCTCGCCGGCCGAGCGGCTCCCCTTCTCTCAGCCGTCGAGAGCAAGCGTGCCCGCAGCCGCCCAAGTCCACGATCGTACGGGGTAGCCCCCGCGCTGCCGGGCTGATCCCCGCGCTCGATCGGATTCGACGGAGTCCCTGCCGATCGGCCGTCGCCAAAACGCGGCTCTCGTTCTGAACGTCTCGTCTATCGAGCGACGGCATCGATCCCTGATCCCGTGGGACGAATGAGGGAGCCGTCGGTTCATCTGAGCTTGGTTCGCGTCGACGTTGAATCTGCGGCGACCCGCTCGAGCGCGCAGGCCGCCCCCCCGCTGCCGAGGATCGCATAGGCGATGTATCTCTCGGAGGGGTCGAAATCGGCGATGAGGCCGAACCACGACCTGCCGCTGGCGTCTCCGACAGCCGAACGACGGAAGCTCCCGAGCCCGCGGATCGTTCCATCCGAGCTCGTCACTACCACGTGGGACTGCCGCGACAGCGGCTGCCCGTCGACCTCGCTGCTTCCGGCCACGGAAACGGCGCCATCCTCGGGGTGATCCTCGAGAACGTCGAATGCTCCGCGGCACCTCCGTCGTGTGTCCAATGCGAAATGGTCGCGGAATCTCGAGCCCGGCAACGCCCGGCGCGGATCCGAGTAGGGACTCTTTCCGTCGCGAGCGTGGCGCCTCGCGACCTTCTCGATCACGTCGCGCTTCTTTGAATAGAGCCACTTCCCGGCGCCCGGGACGCCGAGGAGCAAGGCGAGTTTCGTCTGCTCCGCACGGTCGAGCCCCTTGTGGTGAGCGACGCGGGCCTGCTCCAGGGCGGGAAGCATGGACAGGGAAACGCCGAGGACCCCCGTCACGACGATGGGTTGAGCAGCGCGTCCCGCGAAGCGGGACAGCGAGCGCGAAACCGCGATGAACACACCCGCCCAGAAGAAGGCCGACCAGGTGGCGAAGCGTGGCCCGAGTACCACGGGAGCTCCGAGAAACGGCAACCGCACGGCCGTGATGACGAGTCCAATCGCGATGGCGAACGTCATGAACCCGACCGCAACGAAATCGGAAGCGCGAACACTGTCCGGCGCGCGCAGCAACGCAAACGCGTAGCCCCCGAATACCAGCAGACCCAGCGTCCCCGCTGCGGTACTCCACGCCTGCAGCTCCGTCGGGTCGGCGAGGTCGAGCCCAATCGCCGTACGCGCGGCGGCGAAGCCGACGAACGCCACGGAGGTTTGGGCCATTTCCGCGATTCTCTCGCCGAAAACACTCGTGAGACCCATCCGGTAGATCGCGGTGTGGTCGAGCGTGGCGCTGTAGGTTCCGATCGTGACCACTGCCGCGAGTCCGAGCCCCCCGGTGACGCGCCACGGGGCGCGAGCGACCACACAGATCGCGAGCAGGGAGGGCCAGCTCGCGAATCCCGCCCCCTGGCTCATCGTCGCGAGCGCGGCGAAGACACCGACCCGCGTGATCCGCCAGAACGTCGCGCTCCCAGATCCCGTGTCGCGGGGATCCAGCGCGATGGTCAGCTGGGCTATCGCGAGCAAGAAGAAGAACGCTGCGAGCAGATTGCACTGGGCGATGCCCCACACGAAATGAAAGACGCCACCCGACCAGAACAAGGTGTAGACCGCGAATCCGAACAGGACCCGCTCTGCCGGCATCCCCCAGTTCGCATCGCGGCGCATCGCCGTGAGGAGTGGGTATGCGGAACCGATCGCAAGGATCAGGGAACTCCCGACCAGGAGGCGCATCTCCCCATCCAGGAGCTGATAGTCGAGAGCGACGAAGAGATACGACAACGGGATCCGGTGCCCGTTTCGGTCTTCGAAGATCCAATCGAACAGCGGTCGGAAGTGCAGATCGTGAAGAATCAGCCAGTCGTCGGAAACCGGCACCGTGAAGTGTTCCCGAAGGGCTTCAGTCCCGGTGTGGATCGCGAAGATCCCGAGCATGACGAGATAGATCCAGGAGACTGCGTGGGTCCAGCGATCGAGGGTGGTGCCCCCCTGCAGCTCTCTCGCGACGCCGATCAATGGCCCGGCACGCCTCGCAGTCGCCGTTCCCCGACCGCCGCTACGAGAACCTCGGGATTCTCCATGAGGTCGGTGATCGGAGCCGCGCCCGAAGAACTGGGATTGGGTGCGATATCGCGAACCTCCTCGCGTGCCGAGAAACGCCACTCCCCGCTGGAAGTCCGGTCGGCGAGCTTCTGAGCGATCCCGCCAACCGAGCCGAGGGTCAGCCTGAGCGCGTCGCGGGATTCGGTGGAGTCTTCCAAACCAAGAGGGTGGCGCTCCTCACTGCCGATCGCCAGATTGTAGAGACGCTGCTGGGTCGCCCCCTCCCACTCCGTCCGGATCAGCGGGCGAGCTCGACAGGAACACTTCGGGGCGATTGTCATCGCACCGGTTGCCGAACCGGTCTTCGCATGAAAGGGCCCCGGTCAGGGACTCGCGGCCGACCGCCTCAGAACCCAGCGCTCGAGGTGGTCGCGGAAGATCGCCGCTTCTTCGCGGTTCCCTGCGAGCGACGCGAGGCGCACGGCTTCCTCTGCGGCCCCGGTGGCTTCGTCGTAGCGATCCGAGGCCGCGTAGGCGGCACCCAGGGCGTCGAGCATCCGCGGGTCGGACCGCTGCGTGGCCGTCACGGCGGCTTCTGCCACGCGCACCGCGTCTTCCGGGGGGGCGAGCCCGGGGTGCCGCGCGATGAGCCACGCGACGGCGCGCGCCGCATCGTGGTGCTCGGAATCGACGGTGAGCGCGATGCGGAAGTTGTCGAGCGCCCCGGCGACGTCGCCAGCCGCCTCCGCGACCTTTCCCCGCGCCGCGTAGTAGCGAGCCGATCCGACACCTCGTGACTCGGCGCGATCGAGCAGCGCGACGGCGGCGCTGACGTCGCCGCCGCTCGCGCGGAGATCGGCGAGTCGCGTCAACGCATCGCGATCGTTCGGATCGATCGCGAGCCCGCGCTCGAGCGAGGCGATGGCCTCGCTCCACTCGCCGTCGACGACGGCCAGCTTCCCGAGTCCGAAATGCGGGACGGCCGCACGCGGCGGCCGCGGGCCGGGCCCGATCTCGAGCTCGATCGAGCGCTCGAAATGCCCGCGCGCCTCGGTGTTGCGACCGACGAAGGCGAGCGCGCGGCCGAGGGAGGCGTGCGGGGCGGGCTGCGCGGGATCCAGCTCGACGGCGTACTCGTAGAACTCGATCGCCTCGTCGAGATCGCCTCGCATGAACGCGATGTCGGCGATGCCGATGCGCGGCGGTGGCCAGGTGGGCGCGCTGCGAATCGCGGCGCGAAACAGGCCCAGCGCCTCGTCGAAGCGGCCCAGTCGCTGGTAGGCCTTTCCGAGGTGATCCAGCGAGCGGTAGTGGTGGGGGTAGAGGGCGATGATGCGCTCGTGGACGGCGAGCGAGTCGCGCCAGTGACCCACCTGGCCGTGCGCCGCGAAGGCCATCGCTGCCGACGCTGCGACACCGACCGCCGCGAGCGCCGCGCGGGTGTTGCGCGTGCGACCGACGACGTCGACCGCGCCCCAGGTGAAAGCGATCGAAGCCCCGATCAGGGGCAGGTACGTGTAGCGGTCTGCGTGGGCCTGCATGCCGACCTGCACGATGCCGATCACCGGGACCAGCATGCCGAGGTACCACGCCCAGCCAACGAAGAAGTAGGGACGCGTGCGAATCGAACGAATCGCCACGACGCTCACGCCAGCGAGGAGCCCGCCCGCCGCGAATGCCCGCCACGGCGACACGAGCATCAGCGGGTGCGGGTAGAACGCAGCGAGCCCGCTCGGCCAGAACGCCTGGGCGAGATAGACCGCGTAGGAGCTGAGCGCGTTCGCGAGCCGCGGACCGACGGGCAGCGCCTCGATGGGAAATAGCGCGCCGGCGTCGTCCTGGCTGGCGACGGTGACGAGCGCCATCGCAATGGCGAGCAGGAAGAGCGGCCATTTCTCGAAGGCGACGCTCCTCAACGACCCGGCGTCGAACGGTGCGAGACGCAGTCGGCCCAGTGGCCAGACGTCGAGGAGCAGCAACACGAAGGGCAGCGTGACGAGCATCGACTTGGAGAGGAGTCCGAGCGCGAAGGCGAGCGCCACGGGAATCATCCGCAACGGGCGGGCTGGACCTCGCGCGTAACGTGCGTAGGCGAACAGGGTGAGCGCGAAGAACAAACCACTGAGGACGTCCTTGCGCTCCGACACCCAGGCGACGGATTCGACGTGGAGCGGATGCAGGGCGAACACGGCCGCCACGAAGGCGCTGCGGCCGAGCGCCCCGGTGAGCGAGACCAGCGCCGCGAGCAGGACCAGCGTCGTCGCGATGTGAAGCGCCAGGTTCGTGAACAGGTAACCGGCTGCGTCGAGTCCGTAGGCCGCGTGGTCGATCCGCAGCGACAGCGACGTCAGCGGGCTCCAATTGCCGAAGTAGGGCTCGCGCAGATCGCTGGCCAGCCCCGCCCACGAGAGCCCCAGCCGCAGCTTCGGGTTCTCCGTGACGTAGCGGGGATCGTCGTAGTCGAGGAACTCGTGGTCGCGAACCTGTGCGAATACCGCCAGTGTCGCGGTCGCGATGATCAGCGCGATTCCAGCGCCGACTCCCTGGGTGCGCACGCGCGCTAGGCTAGCTTACGACCGGCCCCGGGGGGCCGCTTGAGGGGGAAGCGCCAAGAGCCGATGGATCCGTGAAACGCCCGGCGTTCCGTGCGCCGCGGCGCGAATCCCGCTTGCGGGATCTCGGAATTTCGGGTTCGGGGACGGGGGCGAACACACATGCGGGTGCTGGTCACGGGCGGTGCGGGCTACGTCGGCTGCCACGCAGTCGACGCTCTATTGAGAGCGGGTCACGAGGTTCGGGTCTACGACAACCTCGAACTCGGGCACGCCGGCGCCGTGCCGCTGGGGCTGCTGATCGAGGGGGACCTCGCGGAAGGGGACAAGCTCAGCGACGTGCTGTCGGAGCAACGCATCGATGCCGTCATGCACTTCGCCGCGTACTCGACGGTGGGCGAATCGGTCACCGACCCCGGTCGCTACTGGCACAACAATGTGCTGGGGACGCTCTCGCTCCTCGACGCCATGCGTGCGACGAACGTGCGAAGCCTCGTGTTCTCGAGCACCTGCGCGACCTACGGAGTTCCCAAGAAATCGCCCATCGCGGAGTCGACGCCCCAGGACCCGGTGAACCCCTACGGGATGTCAAAGCTCACGATCGAGCGCGCGCTGGCCGACTACGCCTCGGCGTACGGACTCGGCTATGCGGCGCTGCGCTACTTCAACGCCTGCGGCGCGAGTCCTCACGGGCACCTTGGCGAGGCGCACGCCAACGAGTCGCATCTGATCCCCATCTGTCTGCAGGCGGCGCTCGGCCAGAGCGAGAGCGTCACGATCTTCGGCGTCGACTACCCGACACGAGACGGCACCTGCATCCGCGACTACATCCACGTCGACGATCTCGCCGACGCGCACCTGCGCGCCCTCGAGCGACTGTCGCCGGGAGCCGGGCTCCGCCTCAACCTGGGCACGGGACGCGGCTTCTCCGTGCGCGAGGTGATCGATGCGTGTCGCCGCGTGAGCGGCCGCGAGATCCACGTAGAGATCGGGACGCGGCGGACCGGCGACCCCCCGGAACTCGTCGCCGATCCGAGCCGTGCCCGCGAGGTGCTCGGCTGGACGGCGCGCTATTCCGAGATCGACCCCATCGTCGAGACCGCCTGGCAGTGGCACGTCGCACACCCGGCGGGCTATCCAGACGGGCCCGGCGCCGCGTTCGAGCATTCCTGAGTCCGCCACCCAGGCGCGAGGACCTCGGAGAAGAAGGTTTCCATGAGTGAGAATCATCGCGTTGTCGTCGTCGGCGGAGTCGGCTTCCTGGGCTCCCACCTGATCGATCGCCTCATCGGCGACGGTCACTGGGTGATCTGCCTCGACAACTACTTCACGGGGCACAAACGCAACCTCGCCCACCTCCACAACCACCCGCGCCTCGAGACGATCCGCCACGACATCACGGAGCCGATCCTCCTCGAGGCCGATTGGATCTTCAACCTCGCGTGCCCGGCGTCGCCGATCCACTACCAGTACAACCCGATCAAGACGATCAAGACATCGGTGGTCGGCGCGCTGAATTGCCTCGGCCTCGCGAAACGCATCGGCGCGCGCATCCTGCAGGCCAGCACGAGCGAGGTCTACGGTGACCCCGACGTGAACCCGCAGAACGAAAGCTACTGGGGCCGGGTCAACCCCATCGGCATCCGCTCCTGTTACGACGAAGGCAAGCGCTGCGCCGAGGCGTTGTTCATGGACTATCACCGTGCTCACGATGTCGACATCCGCATCGTGCGCATCTTCAACACGTATGGCCCGCGCATGGCCTTCGACGACGGCCGCGTCGTCTCGAACTTCATCGGTCAGGCGCTGCGCGGCCAGCCGCTCACGATCTATGGCGACGGCAAGCAGACGCGCTCCTTCGGCTACGTCGACGATCTCATCGAAGGCTTCATCCGGCTCATGGAATACACCGGCGACGACTGCAACGAGCCGCACAACATCGGCAACCCCGGCGAGTTCTCGATGCTCGAGCTCGCCGAACTGGTGCAGGAACTCGTCGGGTCGAACCAGCCCCTCGACCACAAGCCCGCCCCCGAGGACGACCCGATGCAGCGGCGGCCGGACATTACGCGCGCGAAGCGCAACCTCGGCTGGGAACCCACCACCCAGCTGCGCGAGGGCCTCGAACGCACCATCGAGGACTTCCGCGCGAGGATGCGCTCGGGCGAGTCCAGCAGCTACTCGCGGCGGCGACGGCCCCGCTAGAGGCCAGCGGCGCCTGCCCACTTTTCAGCCCGGGCGGCACCCGGCCGATGAAAGGGCATGAGCGAAGCGAAATCGGACCGAGACCGGGAGTACGCCGCGCTGATGCGCGCCGTGGAGGCCTCCGCCGGCGAGGCCCTCGAGCTCGCGCGGTGGATGTCGGCGCACCCCGAGATCTCCCTGGAAGAGCACGCCACCCACCAGCGCTACGTCGAGTACTTGCGCGCCCGGGACTTCACGGTGGAAGAGGGACAGGCTGATCTCGAGACGGCTTTCGTCGCGACTCGCGGATCTCGCAAGGCGCCCGTGAGCATCGCGCTCCTCGCCGAAATGGACGCGCTCCCAGAGATCGGTCACGCCTGCGGGCACAACCTCTCGGGGCCGGCGAGCCTGCTGGCGGCTTCGGCGCTCGTCGAAACGCTGCCCGACGACGCCGCGCGCATCGTCGTCATCGGCTGTCCCGCCGAGGAGCTCGGAATCGGCAAGCTGCGACTCGTCGAGGCGGGCGTGTTCGACGGCATCGACGCCGCGATGATGGCCCACGCCTCCGACATGCGCCGCGCCCACCGACTCTTCCTCGGCAACCGCAAGTTCGAGTTCGTCTTCCACGGTCGCGCGGCCCACGCGGCCGCCTACCCCGAGGAGGGGATCAACGCGCTCGACGGCGTGATCGCGTTTTTCGTGGCGGTGGGCCTGCTGCGCCAGCAGCTGCCGCGCGGCGTCCGCGTACACGGGATCGTGTCCGACGGCGGCGAGGTGCCCAACATCATTCCGGAGCGGGCCGCGGCGCAGGTCTGGGTGCGCGCACTCGACGAAACCGAGCTCGACGACGCCGCGCGCCGGGTGGAAACCTGCGCGCGTGGGTCCGCCGAGAGCACCGGGACGCGCCTCGAAAGATTTACGGGCAGCGGCGGGTCGCCGCCGATGCGGCCGAACCTCGCGCTGGCAGCCCTCTATCGCCGCCAGCTCGAGCGCCTCGGGCTCCCCGAGACCGACCACGCGCCCGGAGCGGCGATCGGATCCTCCGACATCACACACATCTCGAGGGTGGTGCCGACGATCCACCCGAACTTCCCGATCGGCGAGAACCTGCAGCTCCACACGCGGGCGTTCGCCGAGGCCACCACGAGTCCTCGCGGCGAAGCCGGGTTGGTCGAAGCCGCCCGTGCGCTCGCCGGTACGGCCTGGGAGCTGAGCCGCCGGCCCGAAGTTCGCGAGGCCGTTGCGCTCGACGCCGCCGCCAGCCTCTGACCCGTGCCCCCAGGGGCAAGAATCCTCCTTCTGACCGTTCGAGCCTCCAGCCGTTGAATTTTCCAGGGGTTGTGGCTTTACTTGCCCGCTCGATGACGGCTCCCCCCGCGAGTCGGCAGCGGCGCCCCGGGCCCTGCGTGAATGGCTCGGTAGCGGAATCCGTCGATGCCCCAGCGGTGGGGCAGGCTCCGGGTTCGGAAATGGGGGGGGAGTGAGCGTGATCGGTGGACGCGAGACGTCCGGAAGGCAGACCCTCTCGGCGCCGGGCATCGTCGCGGCCATGACCGACGCGCTCGACCTCGTGGGATCGCACGGATGAGCGGCCTAGCGGCCGGGCCGGTCATCGCGCGATGCGTTCTGATCGCGCTGCTCGGCCTCGCGGTCGCGTGTGCGAGCGCGCCCACGCACGGTGTGCGCCACGTGGTTCGCCCGGGCGAGAACCTCTACCGCATCTCGCAGTACTACGGCGTCAGCGTCGACCGGATCCGGCGCGCCAACCGCGTGCGCGACGTCTCCGCACTGCGGGTGGGTTTGCGCCTCTGGATCCCCGGCACGCACAAGCCCCAGGCGCGCCAACCGCTGAAGGCACCCGACGGAGAGCAGGCCCGCCGCGCAGCGTCGCCGGGTGCAAATCGACATCGCGCGAAACGCGAATCCAATCTCGAATTCAGCTGGCCCGTGCGCGGTCGGCTGAGCTCGAGCTACGGCCGCCGCTGGGGGCGCGCGCACGAGGGGATCGACATCGCGGCGAAGCGGGGGACGTCGATTCGCGCCGCAGAGGCCGGTCGCGTCATCCACAGCGGCTTCGGCCTCGGCGCTTACGGCCGCGTCGTGATCGTCAAGCACGCCGGCCACTACTCCACCGTGTACGCCCACAACCGCAAGAACTTCGTCGACAAGGGCGAATTCGTGGAGAAGGGGCAAGTAATCGCCCAGGTCGGTCAAACGGGCAATGCGAGCGGACCCCACGTCCACTTCGAAATCCGCCGCAAGAACGGCGCGCGCAACCCGCTCAGCTTCCTTCCCTGACGGCAGCGAGCCGCGGGGCGAGCGCCCAGCCGGCGCCGGCGATCAACGCGGCGACGAAGAGGCCCGTGAGCGGTGACGCGAACGCCGGTCCCCCATGCCACTGAAGGAAGCGCGTCCACACGCTGATTCCGGAATACAGCGCGAGCGCGACGATCCCCGCTGCACCCGCCATGTCGTTTGCCCAACGCTCCCACGCGAGGGCCAGGCCGGCGCCGAAGAGGGGCAGGGCCGGAATGAGATAGCGGTAGTCGACGGTGGCTCCACCCCACGGCGTCTCGTGGAAGGAGAGGAGCAGCATCCAGGGCACGCCTGACGCGAGCAGCAGGCGCGTCGTGCGGCGGTCGATGTTCGCGTGGCCGTCCGTCGCGCGCCCGGGTCCCAACACGAGCGCCGCGATTCCGACGAAGACCACGGGTGACTTCCACAGGAGCCCCGCCCGCTGGCCGGCACCGAAGAGCACCCAGAGCCCACCGAGAGGGTCGCCGCCGAAGGTCGTGCTGAGACGGTGGGAGAAATCGAACGTGACGTGGTGGTGGTAGCCGATCGAGAACGGGCTCCCGAACGCGGCGGCGTGGTAGGCGCCCGTGGCGAGCGCGACGGGCAGGGCGCCCGCGGCAAGCCAGGTCCAGTGGCGCGGCGGCGTCGTGAAGAGGACCGCGAGCGGAACCCACGCAACCAGGGAGTACTCGGCCGCCACCGCGATCGCGCCCGCGAATCCCCCGAGAAGCGACAGCGCTCGCGCTCGGTCTTGCGACCCCGGCAATGCCGCGAGCGCATACACGAGGGCCGCCATGGCGCTCGCCGCGGTGCCGTGGGAGAAGAGCGCCGTGGCGTACGGCCCGAAGAGCGTGCAGGCACCGGTGGTCGCCACCGCGAAGGCGCGAGCCGCGAAGCCGATCCCCCACAGCCGCAGCAGGGCGTCGAGGAAGGCGAGACCGAGGGTCGCCACTCCGACCGCGTGCAGACTGATCCACCACGCCGTGCCCTGGTAGGCGTCGAGGGGTGTCGCGTCGGGGTAGCGCTGGGCGTAGGTCTTCCGCATGCCGCGGCTTCCCGGCGTGACGACGGTCCCACCGACCGCGCGGCTCCTCTCGAGCAGCGGGCCGTCGAGTCGGGCACCCAGCCAGGCGGCCGGCGCGGCGAGAAAGCCCGTTCCGGGTGGGCGGTCGGAGTACAGTCGCCCCTGGCGCTCGGCGAGGTCCACCCCCACCGTGAGCCTCCAGTCCGGGTCGATGGAGGTCTCGAATCGCACGCCCAGGGCGCGTGCGAGGGCCACGTGGGAGCCATCGTTGGAGGCGACGATCCCGGTGGCATTCGCGGCCCAGAGCCCGGCGAGAACCCCGATCAGCGCAAAGATCGCCCGCCGCTCGCGCGTCGCCCCCCGCCCGTCCTGCATCGCGGAAGGCTAACCCAGCCGCGAGGTTCGGCGACGGTGGTGCAGCATTGCCGACCCGCTGGGCTCGGCGACGATTTCGCAGCTTCCACGCTAGGGCGACACCGGGATCTCGGGCGTCGACGCCGCGTGGGCCTGCCCCAGGATGAAGGCCTGAATGTCGCGCACCTCGGCGGGCTCGAGGATGTCGTCGAACTTCGGCATGGCGGCCGGGACGAGCAGCCCTCCCAGGACGATGTCGGAGAAGACCGAGTGAATCTGTGCGGTGCTGTAACGCAGATCGGGAACCCCGGAGCCGCCGGCCACCGCCATCGGGCCGTGGCACACCGTGCAGTGCTCGGAGTAGAGCGCCATGCCGCGCTGCCGCTCGGCGTCCGTAGCCTCGAGCTCGTAGCTGGGCACGGGGACCGGGCCCCGCGGCGGCAGCCCCGGTGGAACCGCCGCCTGGCCCCCCAGCTTGAACGACAACACACGCCCGCCGCCGCGCACACCGGCCTCGAGCGCTGCCTCGCCGCCGCTGAGCGCGAACGACGCCCCCCAGCCCGCGGCGATGGCGACGTACTGCTCGCCGTTCACCTCGTAGCTGACGGGACCCGCCATGACGCCGGTACCCACGGGCGACTCCCAGAGCGCCACGCCATCCGTGGCGCGGTACGCGACGAAGCGCCCGTCCGCGGACCCCTCGAACACCAGGTTGCCGGCGGTGGAGAGCGTTCCGCCGTTGAACGCGGTGACGTGGGGCACGCGCCAGGCCTCGCGTCGCCGCACCGGATCCCAGGCGAGCAGGTAGGCCTCGATACTCAGGTCGGCATCGGCCGCCGAAGTCGCGAAGGCCACCACGTCGAGACCCGTGTTCCAGTACCCCGGGATGAACTCCCAGTCCTCGTCAGCCCCGTAGATCGAGCCCATGTCTCGGACCGGGAGGTACACGAGGCCGGTGCCCGGGTGGAAGCTCATGGGGGGCCAGCTGTGGACGCCGTAGGGGCTCGGCTTGATGAACTTCGCCTCGTGGCGGTAGTCGCTGTCGCCTTCGATGGGTCGCCCGCTGGCGTCGACGCCGGTGGCCCAGGTGACTTCCACGACCGGATCCGCGGAGAGGAACTCGCCCGTCTCGCGATCGATCACCAAGAAGAAGCCGTTCTTCGGGACCTGCATGATCACCTTGCGGAGCTGTCCCTCGATCTCCAGATCCGCCAGCATCAGCGGTTGGGTCGCCGTGTAGTCCCAGGAGTCGCCCGGCGTCGTCTGGTAGTACCAGACGATCTCGCCGGTGTCGGGATTCAGGGCGAGGATCGAGGACAGATACAGGTTGTCGCCGCCGTCCGGACTGCGCAGCCAGCGGGGATGCGGCGAACCGTTCCCCGTCCCCACGTACAGCAGGCGCAGCTCGGGGTCGAACGCCATGCCGTCCCAGACCGTGCCCCCACCGCCCGCGCGCCACCACTCGCCCGTCCAGGTCTTTGCGGCCAGTTCCATGGCGGGGGATTCGAAGCCGTCGGCGGGATTGCCCGGCACCGTGTGGCTGCGCCAGACGAGGTCGCCGCTCTCGGCATCGTAGGCGGACACATAGCCGCGGGCCCCGAGGTCAGCACCGGCGTTGCCGATCACCACCTTGCCCTCCACGACGCGCGGGGCCCCGGTAATCGAGTAGGACCAGTCGGCCTCGACCGTGGAGATGTCCCAGACGGGCTCGCCGCTGGCGCGGTCCACCGCGACCAGGCGACCGTCGAGGGTGCCGACGAAGAGCTTGTCGCCGTAGAGTGCCGCACCGCGATTCACCACGCCGCAGCAGATCTGCCGCGCGTACGCGCGCGGCACCTTGGGATCGTAGGTCCAGAGGTGCTCGCCCGTCGCGGCATCGAGGGCGTGCACGATACTCCAGGGTGCCGTCACGTAGAACACGCCGTCCGCCACGAGAGGTGTCGACTCGACACCGCGATCGCTGGCCAGGTCGAAGCTCCAGGTGAGGCCGAGCTCGGCCACGTTGTGCTCGTGGATCCCGCGGAGCTGGCTGTAGCGCTGCTCTGCGTAGGTCCCGCCGTGGGTGAGCCAACTCTGCGGCTCGTCGGCCGCGGCGCGCAGCCGCGCGTCGTCGACCGGTCGCACGACTGCCGCGGCTTTCGGCGCGCCGGCCCGGGGAATCTCCGGTTCGACCCGCGCGCCGCACCCGATTCCCCACGCAGTGATCACCGCGATCCCGAGGCCCCAGCGTCGCACGTCCGTCCTCCTGCCATGGGCTCGATGGATGGCCATCGAGGGTGGGCGCCTCATGCTACCGCGCTGCCGCCCCTCACTTGAGGGCTTCTGGGCGGCCGTGCAACATCCGCTGCGCCTCGC
>JABSQW010000132.1 GCA_013215605.1 Myxococcales bacterium | reverse complement strand
CTGCATGGGTTGCCGCGTCGAACTTCCAGTAATGGATGCAAGCCGCGTGCACGACGAACCATGGGACGCGGTCGTAACGTGCGTCCACTGCAAACGTATTCTGGTGCGCTGACGCGCTGTGGCAGGCGGCTCAACTAGCCCCGGCGCTTGCGCTTCGAGTCGAAGCGCTTCTTCGATTTCAACTTCGGGAACGGCTTTCGGCCGGTGGGCTCGCTGTTGCCACCAGCGGCCCCTGCTCGCACGATCCGAAGATGGGGATCGCGAGCATCGCGGCGCTGCACCAACTTCTCGAAGCGCGACGCCACACTTGTCTCCACGTCGAATGTCGAACTGTCGTGGCCGATATCGATGCTGCCAATGAGCTGACTCTTCACCTGGCCACGGCGGCAGATGTGCCCGAGCAAACGGTTTGCGGCGGCGCCATTCTTTTCGCCCCAGTTGATCGAGAAGCGCACGAAGCCGGGGTCGGCAGCGCTGGCGCTGGGTGCGCCTCCGTTGCGAGGCTCGCGAATGTTCATCGGCTGGCGTTTGCTCTTCGGCTGCGCGAATTCGAGCAACAGTGAAACCACAGCCGCGGGGTCGCGACCGTCGAGGAGCCCCTTGGCGTAGTCGATCTGCGTCTGGCTGAGAGTTTCGTCGTTGGCCAGACGTTCGTGGATCTGCTGACGGAAGCGCTTGCGTAGCTGTTTGCGCACCTTCTCTGCGCTCGGTGCCGGCTTCCACTGCGCTTCGATGCGCGCAGCGCCAAGCAAGCGAACGATCTGACGCTGGAGTTTCGGCGGAACCAGCATCACGCTTCGACCGGTGCGACCTGCGCGACCCGTACGACCACTTCGGTGCACGTAGCTATCCGCGTCACCCGGCGGATCGACGTGAATCACGAGGTCGATATCGGGGACGTCGATACCGCGCGCAGCCACATCGGTCGACACGAGCGTCTGGATCGCACCTGCGCGGAAAGCTTCGATCGTGCGAGTGCGCTGCGCCTGCGGCAGCTCACCGCTGAAGGACTGTACGGGGAAGCCGTCGCCAGAGAGCTTCGCAGCGAGCGAGGTCGCGTCGACGCGACGCTCCACGAAGATCAAGCAGCGCGCGCCCTCGTTCAACAACAACAGATTGACTAGCGCGGCATAAGATTCGCGCCGATCCAGAATGTGGGCAGCGTGCTCGATGTCGTTGTTGGCCGCACCGAGACGTGTCCCTTCGATGTGAAGCGCGTTCTTCTGGAATCGGTCGGCCAGCTTCCTGACGCCCGCCGGAAAGGTCGCTGAGATCAGATGCGTGCGTCGGTCCTTCGGAAGCTGCTCAAGAATCGCCTCGAGTTCCTCGCGGAAACCCATGTCGAGCATGCGGTTGGATTCGTCGAGAGCGACATGGCAGATATCGGCACTTTTGAGGGCGCCGCTCTTCATGTGATCGAGCGTACGCCCGGGCGTGCCAACCACGATCCGAGGCTGACGCGCGAGCGCGCGTCGCTCCAGCATGATCGATGTCCCGCCCATCACGACTTCGGTTCGAAGACCGCGAACTCCAGCGTAGAGCCAGTGAAGTTCGTCGCGCACCTGCATTGCGAGCTCGCGTGTCGGAACCAGCACGAGAACGCTGGGGCCTGCGCGGTCCGCAACCGAGTCCACACCTTCCGCTGTCAGATGGCGTGCGAGCCCGAGTCCGATCGCAACCGTCTTGCCCGAACCGGTTTGCGATGAGATCCGAAAATCCTGACCTTCGAACTCGGCGTCGAGCACCGCGCGCTGCACCGACGTGAGCTCGGTAAAGCCGCGCTTGCGCATCGCCGCCGCGAGTAGCGTCGGAACCCCTGCCAGCTTGTCGACTGCGGAGTCCGCCAGAGTCTCGACAATCTCTTCGCCCTCGGGCGTTTCTACAAAATCAGCCATTGCGCTCGTTTGTTCCTCGTGCCCTGCTCTTCGTTCCCGCTTTGCGTGCCGGCCGGGGTTGCACCCGCAGCCCAACTTCGGGACGGGCTCGTCCCCGCTGCGCTGCCGCACGGCGGCGCAGGAGCTGAAGGTCGAAGGGGAAGGCCGATACGGGCCCCCGTGAGACAGGGCTGCCCGCGAAGCCAAGCAACATAACACTGATTGGAGACAAACCCCACGCAGCCAAAGAGGGCGGCAACTGACCCCCACCCTGAGCTCAGAGTGTCGGGGAGGCGGCGCACAACCGGCCCTGAGCGCCTAGGCTCCCGGCCATGCCGGTCATCGACGCCAGTTCCGTTGAGAAATCCTACGGCGCGCGGCGCGTGCTCGCGGGCGTCGACCTCACTATTCACAGCCAGGATCGTGTCGGGCTGGTGGGACGCAACGGCTGCGGCAAGAGCACGCTGGCGCGCATTCTCGCCGGAATCGAGATGCCGGACAACGGGCGGTAGATAGGAAGTTCAAGCTGGGTTTTCGGAAGGTCCTGTACTAGAGATTCCGTGAACCAGGAACCGGTGACCCGCATACGGGAGGACCATCCGATTGAGTTATAGAGTCCAGGGATGACGAGCGCGATCTTCGGTGAGACACCGTACCCGATCCGATCGGACCTGGAGCAGGCAACTCAGGACGCCTGGGAGTTTCTTGAGAAGCCCGGAAACTGGTGGACCGGCGCGGAACGCACATCGCTGGTCGCCGAGGTCCGGGCCGCCCGCGACTGTCGCCTCTGCGCCGAGCGACTCGACGCCCTGAGCCCGTACTCTGTTCAAGGGAAGCACGAGACTGCGAGCACCCTTCCTCCGGCTGCCATCGAGGCAACCCACCGACTCACCACGGACGCCGCTCGCCTCAGCGAGAAGGCGATCCGCGAATTCAACGATGCCGGCCTCAGCGATGAGGCCTACGTTGAGATCGTCAGCATCGTCTCGACAGTGATGGGGATCGACAGCTTCTGCGACGCCCTCGAAATACCGGTGCTTCCGCTCCCCGAGCCACAGCCAGGAGAGCCTTCGCGCTATCGGCCGGCGGAAGCCGTCACCGACAGCGCGTGGGTTCCGATGATTCCGAACGGAGGTGCCGGCGAGAACGAATCCGACCTCTTTCCCGGTCGCTTTGCGCCGAACGTGGCTCGAGCCATGTCGGTCGTGCCCGATGCCGTGCGGAACCTGCTCAAGCTTTTGGGCGCCTTCTACGTGAAAGATGTCGGCAACCTGAACGCCCGCAACAGCCTGGATCGCTGCCAACTCGAGTTGATCGCCGCTCGTGTCTCTGCGCTCAACGAGTGCTTTTACTGAACGGCCGCGCACGCAAACCTGCTCCGTGTGGGCAGTCAGGGCAGCCACGTGGATTTCGAGGTGATCACCAAGGGCGCGAAGGGTGAAGTCGCCGGGGTCTCACACGGGGCAGAGTTGATCGCCTACGCGGATGCGGTCGTGGCCCGATCCGAGAACATTTCTGCGACTCGCATGGCCATTCAGGCGTCCATGGGGGATGCCGAAGTTGTCGACGCCGCCGCGGTCATCGCGAACTTTCAGCGCATGGTGCGGATCGCCGACGGCACCGGGATCCCGATCGATGGTCCGATGGATGTGCTATCGGCGGACCTTCGACACGAGATTGGGATCAACGCGTTTCCGAGTGCCGAGGGCCGAGGCAAGAATGGCTGGCTACGGCGGCTAGCCTCGCCCCTGCTGCGCCGCGTCGCGGCCCGCGCCTTGCGTTCGCGCTAGTGCGGGAGCCCGTATTGGGTTCCTAATTGACAGAACCTCTAGGATAGGACCTTGCGAAAACGCAGCTTGAACTTCCTAACTACCCAGCAAGAAGGTGCGTACGTACGCTAGATTGCTCACGATCTGTCCGTGCTCCCGAAGAGATGACTACGTACACCCACCTCCGGGGAAGATCAGGAATGAAGATCCAAGGCGCTGCGATATCAGCCCCTCTCGCGCTGGCGTTGCTGGCGACAGGCTGCGTGGAGTCGCCCGCCGAAGGAACCACCGAGAAGCGCATCGAGTCTTCCAACGTCACCGCGCGCCAGCGCGTCAAGGTTCATACGGTTCGCCGAGCGCCGCTCGACAGTGAGAACCGCGTGACCGGGATCGTGCGCGCCTTCTACAAGGCGAGCGTCACGGCAGAAGCGCCCGGTCGCGTGATCGCACGGCGCGTCGAGCGCGGTGCCCAGGTGGCAGCCGGAGAGGCTCTCGTCCAGCTCGACGAGAGTCGTCTTGCCCTCGAGCTCCGTCGAGCTGAGGCCACGTTGCTGGCTCGTATCCACGACCTCGAACACGCCGAACGCGAGCACGATCGGGGCGAGCGGATGGAGGCCCGTAGTGCCATCAGCGAGCAGAATCGGGACGACCTGCGCCACGCTCTAGACAGTGCACGCGATCAGCGCGCGCTAGCGCTGGTCGCGCGAGATACGGCGAAGCGCAGCCTCGAGGACGCGACGGTGACTGCGCCCTTCAGCGGTACGGTCGACGATCTGTACGTCGACGTCGGAGACTACGTCGCACCCGGTACGCCAGTTGCCACAGTGGTCGAGCAGTCGCGCGCGCGAGTCTTCGCCGGCGTTACGGCGCAGCAGGCTGTGCAGCTCGATTTAGCGCGGGGGGCGAGAGTCCGATTCACGGATCTTGGCGGCCACGAGGTGGTAGCCGAGCTCAAGAGTGTCTCGAGTGTTGCGAACGAACGCGATGGGACCTACACGATCGAGCTGTGGATCGACCAGCCGCCGCTGGGCCTTCGCGACGGGATGGTGGCGACCGTCAACCTGCCCACGGCGGACCGAGATGCCCAACTGCTCGCGCCCCGCGCTGCACTGATGCGTCGAGGGGGGCAGTCGGAGGTGTTCGTCGTCGTGCGCGAAGACGGCGTCTTCTTTGCCCGCATCCGCAGCCTGCGCACCGGTCGAAGCGCGGGCGATTGGATCGAAGTCGCGGACGGACTCCGAGACGGCGACGAGGTAATCGTCGACGGTCAGTTCGCACTGCGCGACGGGGTCGCGGTCACCGTCGACAGCAGCCACACGCGTTCGGACTGATCGTTCCATGGAACGCATCGTCCGGTTCTTCGTGGAGCGGCATACGCTGGTAAACGTCGTCACCGGCGCGCTGGTCGCCCTCGGCGTGCTGAATCTCGTAAACGCGAAGGTCGAGGGTTTTCCGGGCACTGACTTCCCGAGGTTCATCGTAACTGCGAGGCTCCCTGGCGCTTCGGCGCGGGACATCGAGGCCAAGCTGACGATTCCGATCGAGGAGGCGATTTCGGAAGTCGATGGAATCCTCCACTACACGACGATGGTGACGCAAAACCGCAGCGTCACCACCATCGATCTCCAGGACGACGCCAGGCGCGAGGAAATTCTCGACAGAGAGCGCGAATTGCGCGCGGCGATCGACAGAATCACCGATTTTCCGCTCGAGATGCGCGATGAACCGATGTTCAGGCGAGTAGACCCCACGAAGCGACCCATTCTCGAGATTGCACTGTCAGGTCCTAGTGAGCTCCTCCCCGCCGTATCCGATCGCCTCGAGCACAGGTTGCGCAGTCTGCCCATCGTCGGGGATGTCGGTATTGTCGGGTTGCCCGATCCGGAGATCTCGGTCTATCTGGATCCCGAGCTCGCGCGCGCACACGCGATCACGCTGCTCGACGTCGTGCAGGCCCTCGAGCGGCGCAACATCTCGTCCACCGGCGGAGCTCTCGAGACGGCCCGAGAGCGAAAGCAGGTGGTGCTGTGGAGCCGGTTCGAGACGCCCGAGGAGGTCGGTGACGTAATCCTGCGCTTCGATGCGGGCCAGGGTGCGCTGCGCGTGCGCGACATCGCCCGGATCGAGCTCGGACGCGAAGACGTCGGGCTCATTGTCGGAACCAATGGACGTCCGGGTATCTCTCTCGTGCCCACCACGGTCGCCGATGCCGACATGCCCGATGCTCAGGCGGATGTCATGCGCACCCTCGAGGAAGTGCGGCTTCCAGAGGGTGTCGAAGCAAGTGTGGTCAACGACAGCACCTTCGAGATCCGAAATCGGCTCGATATCATCACGAACAACGGCGCGCTCGGGATCACCTTCGTCGCGACGATTGTCTTCATCTTCCTCGCGCCGTCGGCCGCAATATGGGTCTGTTTCGGTGTGCCGCTCGTGATCCTCGCGGTACTGATCGTGATGCCGGGTTTCGGGATCGGGATCAACTTCGTGTCAACGATTGCTTTCGTCGTCGTGCTCGGCCTGCTCGTTGACGATGCGGTCGTGGTCGCCGAGAAGATCCTGCTGAAGCGGCAGGAGGGGCTGTCGGCCGGAGTAGCAGCGATTGCGGGTACCGTCGAGGTCGCGCGCCCTGTGTTGACGTCGGCGATCACCACGATCCTCGCCTTCGCGCCCATCATGGCCATCGGCGGTTTCCCACGCCGAATCATTTGGCAACTCCCCGCGGTCGTCTGCATCGCGCTTATCCTCTCGCTCCTCGAGTCCTTCGTGATCCTGCCGGCCCACATGTCGATGGTGAGAAAAAAATCGGAACCGCGTCCGAAGCGCCGCTTCGTGCTGAGACTCGAAGAGGGTTATCGAAGGCTGCTCCAGCGGTGGTTGACGAAGCGCGGTCGCGTCATCGCGGTCTTCGTCGGTGTCTGGCTCGTGATCATGCTCGGCATCGCTCCGACCATGCAGTTTGAGTTCTTTCCACAGGAGGACAGCAAGGGCTTCTACTTGAAGGTGTCGATGCCCGCGGGAACTCCACTCGAGCGCACCGAGGCCATTCTCGACGTACTCCAGCTGCAGATTCCGCGGATCATGGGAGACGACCTCCAGGGAATGACGGCGCGCGTCGGCCACCAGGATCCGCTGGCAATCGACCGGGAATACGGATCCACGGAGAACGAAGGGCTGATCGCGGTCTACCTGGATCTGGCCGAGCGTCGTCACAACGCTGCCAGCTGGATCGAACGGGTGAAGGCGCAGATCCGCGTCCCCGCCGAGGCAAAGGTTGTCTATGAGGCCGCTCTCGACGGACCGCCGGACCTCGAACCGATTCGGCTCTTTGTTCTGTCCAATGACGATACGCTTCGGCACGAGGTCGCGGTCGAGATCAAGCATTTTGCCGTGGAACATGGGGCGGTCGATGTCGACATCGACGAGCGCCCCGGTATGCGTCAGATCGATCTCAATCTCGACTACGAAAAGCTCGCCCTGCGCGGCCTCGACGTCAGCTCGGTCGCCCGAACGCTCCAGGGTGCGTTCTACGGACTGATCGCCACGGAGATCCGCGACCTCGACCACACGATCGACGTGCGCGTTCTCTTCGAGCCCGGGGCGCGCAGGGACCTCGATGCACTGCTCGACACGTCGGTTCGCAATGCGCGCGGCGAGCTCGTGACGCTGCGCGACGTCGTGTCGCCCGCGGAGCTACCTGCGCCGGCCGCCATCCACCACCGGGATGGCGTGCGGGCAGCGAGCGTCACGGGCGGATTCGGCCCCCACAGCCCCTACACCGCCACGACCCTGGCGGATCTGATGGAGCGCGAGCTACTGCCGCGATTCGACCATCACCCCGACCTCGAGGTCGAACTCCATGGCGAGGTCGTGCAGTCCCGGAAGGCGACGGGTGACCTGGCCGCCGTGTTCGTCCTCAGCGTCATAGGAATCGCGTGTGTCATCGCTATCATGCTCGGGTCGTTCCTCGAAGCGGCCTTCGTCGTCGCGGTGGTCCCTTTCGCGGCGGCAGCCGTGGTGCTCACCTTTTTCCTCCACGGTATGCACTTCTCGCTGCTGGCGGTGATCGGCATGATTGGTCTTGCCGGGGTCGTCGTGAACTCCGCGATCGTCATGCTCGACTCGGTCCATCGCGTGCAGGCCGAATTGCAGGATGCCGACGAGTTGACGCGCACGAATGGGATGATCGATGCTCTCGTAGGCCGGCTGCGGCCGATCCTCGTGACGAGTCTCTCGACATTCGTTGGTGTTCTGCCGACCGCGTATGGGTTCGGGGGCTACGACGCGGTCATGTCCCCGATGTCGCTGGCCTTGGGCTGGGGGCTCGCGCTGTCGACACTCGTCACGCTATTCCTGGTCCCGTCTCTCTACGTCACGGCGAACGACTGGAATCGGCGCATCGACCGCTGGCGCAGCTGAGATCGGGCTATTGCGAAGTCACAGAACCAGCCTCCGAATTGCTACGGGTCGCCTGGCGGATCGCCGTCGGTAAACAGGATTCCGTTACGAAGTACTGCTCTCCGTCGGTCCAGCGGCAGGCCAATTCCCGTGGCGAGAGGTAACGCTCCGCTCGAACGTTCTATCTGCACTCGAAGTTCTAGTTCCCAGCCATACGGCCAGCCGCGTATGCTGCGCCCGTATTGGGTTCCTAACTGACAGAACCTCTAGGATAGGACCTTGCGAAAACGCAGCTTGAACTTCCTATCTACGCAGGCGCTGCTCGTCGATCGGCCGGGTCGCTGAGTGTACATAGACTCCCGTATCTCGAAGCGCCCCCGGTTTGACGCGAGGGGAATTCCGTGGGACGATCGGCCATGCGTGTAGGCGCCACTTCTCGACTCCTCATGATGTGTGAGGCGTCGATCGGCGCGATAGTACTGGCTGCAGCGCCGGTGCAGTCGAAAACGCTAGTTTCCGGGGCGTTCGAGGTCGGCACAGATCCCCTCTCAGTTGCCCTCGCGGATCTGGACGGCGACGCGGTGGTCGACGTCGTCACCGCGAATCACCAAAGCGCCAGCGTGAGCGTCCTGTTGGGCAACGGTGACGCCACGTTCGGGACCGCGGTCGACTACGCGACCACTTTGGCCAGCCGGGCCGTGGCGGTTGGCGACATCGATGGGGATTCGGTACCCGATCTTGTGACCGTGAACGACAGTGTGTTTGGGGACAGCATCGACGTGTTCCTCGGCAACGGCGACGGCACGTTCCCAGCGCCGCTTTCCTTCTCCGCGTTGGCGAATCCGCAGGCGCTCGCTCTGGCGAACATCGACGGCGACGCCTCCCTCGACCTCGTGACCGTGGGAGGTACCAGCTTCTTCGACTACTTGTCGGTGCGGCTCGGCAACGGCAACGGGACGTTCCAGAGCCCGACGTTCTACGCCGTGGGCAGGTATCCCGTGTCGATCGCGGTCGGGGACGTCGACGGCGACGGCGCGGCCGATCTCGTGACCGTTAGTCGCCGTGGCCCGGCCTGCATCCTGCTGGGAAACGGAGATGGGACGCTACAGCCGGCGACCACCCTGCCGGGGTCCGCCTACGGTGTGGCCCTCGCCGATCTCGACGCAGACACGAATCTCGATCTCGTCTTGGTGGACGACGATACCTCGGTCGCCGGACGCGCCACCGTGCGACTCGGTAACGGAAATGGAACCTTCCAGAATCCGGTCGACTACGCGGTGTCGGGAGATCCGCGATCCCTGATCGTCGGTGACTTCGATGGAGATTCCGCGCCAGACATCTTCACCTCGAATATCGGCGGACTGCTCAACAGCGTGTCCGTCCTGCTCGGCAATGGTGACGGCACGTTTCAGCCCGCCGCGATCTTCGGGACGGGTTGGATTCCGTCGTCGTCCGCCGCCGCTCATCTCGACTCGGATTTGATACTCGACGTCGTCACGGCGAATCTCAATGGCGATGACGTGACCGTGCTTCGCGGCCGCGGAGACGGCAGCTTCGAAGCCGCCACGATCGTGGCCGCCGGTCCCAACAACCAGGAGATCGAGTGGGGCGATCTGAACGGCGACGGCCACCCGGATCTGGCGACCGCCAAAGTCGGCGGGATCGACGGGGTGGGATCGCTCCTCGGAAACGGCGACCGGACCTTCCAGGCCGAGACGGCGTATCCCGCGAGCTTCGAGCGCCGGGGCCTCGCCGTCGGAGACGTGAACGGCGACACCGAGCTCGATCTCGTCACCGCAAGCGACGTCTTCGATGTCGTGAACGTTCTCGCGAGCAACGGCGACGGGACGTTCCAGACCGCTGTCGGGCACGCCGTCGGCGAAGTTCCCCGACACGTCGCGATCGGGAGGCTCGACGGGGATGCTCACGCCGACCTCGTGGTGGGGAACAGCGCCAGCGAGAGCTTCAGCGTTCTCCTGGGAACGGGCGGCGGGGCTTTCGCCGCGGCGCTCTCGTACCCGGCTGGCGGCTCGCCGTTCGCCCTGGTGTTGGCCGATGTCGACGCGAACGCCACACTCGACATCGTCTATACCGCGGTCAACCTCGCGAAGGTCATGCTCGGCAGCGGGGCCGGGACCTTCTCCCCGGCCGTCACCTCCAGCGTGGGCGACCGCCCGCGCTACATCGCCGTGGGGGATTTCGACGGCGATCAGACCCTCGACGTCGTCACCGCGAATCCCGATTTCCTCGATGTCGCGGTCGCTCTGGGCAACGGCGATGGCACGTTCCAGGCGGCTACCCATTTCGGCGCCGGGATCGGCGGCGAGCGGGTGGTCGTGGCCGATCTCGACGCCGATACCGCGGAAGATCTCATCGTCGTGGGCGACAAAGAGGTTCACGTCCTGCTAGGGAACGGCGACGGAACCTTCCAGCCGGAGGTGGCATTTCCGGCGGGTAGCCTCGTGTATGACACCGTCGTGGTGGACATCGACGGCGACTCGTGTCCCGATCTGGCGAACGCCCTCGGCGAAAGCGGAGTGAGCGTCATCTTCTCGACGCAGCTTTTCGGCAGCTGCGGTGGGGTGGGTGTGCCCGCCGGGTCCTGGAGGGGTCGATTCCTGGCGGCGGCGGCGATCGCCGTTGCATCGATCTCGCTGGCGGTTCGCAGGAGACGAACCCCGCCCTGACAGCTACGGCGAACCGGCCTCCGATCGGCTCGCTCCACCCGGCGGAGACGAGAAAGCGCGCGGGTCGATGGGCCCGTATTGGGTTCCTAATTGACAGAACCTCTAGGATAGGACCTTGCGAAAATGCAGCTTGAACTTCCTATCTACCTCGCCGGACCAGGGCATGTTCCCGGCGACGCCTGCGATGTTCGTCATCGAGGCCTCGTTCTTCGCCCATCGACCGTTGTGGTCGCTCGTGCTCTCGGGGGTCTTCGACCGCTTCTCGGGTCTGAAGCTCGTATTCGCCGAAGCGGGGTCGAGCTGGGTTGCGAACAACCCTCGCGGCGATGGACAACATCCAGGCCAAGCAGGAGTCGGGCAACATCGGTGTCGTGAACATCGCGGACCCCTTCCGGCTACAGCGAAAGCCGAGCGAGTACTGGCAGACGAACTGCTGGATCGGCTCGAGCTTCATGACCCGGGGCGATGCCGAGGAGCGGGCTTCGGTCGGCGTCGACGAGATCATGTGGGGGAGCGACTTCCCGCACGACGAGGGCACGTACCCGCACACGCGCGAGGCGCTGGCGCACACCTATGCCGGCATCGACCGTGCCGAGGTGTCGAAGATGCTGGGCGGCAACGCCGCCGAGGTGTACGGGTTCGATCTGGCGCAGCTTCAGGGAGTCGCCGATGGAATCGGTCCGGAGGTCGAAGCCGTCCGCGCCGGAATCGACGCAATCCCCGAGTCGACGACCAGCTTCGCATTCGGACCGCGCACGGTCGGGGTCGCCTGATCGGAACGGGAGCGAGTCCACCTCAACTTCCGCGCGACGGTGATAACTTGGGTGCATTGACAGGAGAAACCAGTGTTCTTTGAGCTGCGCCAGTACGAGATCAACGAAGGCAAGATGGGTGAGTGGGTCGAGTTCATGGAAGGCGAGATCATCCCGTTCCAGGTTGGCAAAGGCATGGTGATCACGGCCAGCTTTCGGGGTGAGGAAGACGATTCAGTCTACGTGTGGATGAGGAGGTTCGAATCGGAGTCGCAGCGCGAGCAGTTGTACAAGGACGTCTACGAGAGCGAAGAGTGGACGACCTACTATGCGCCGCGTTGCAACGAGCTGATCGGCAGCGCCAACGTCCAGCGTATCGTTCCCACACCGCGGTCTGTCACTCAGTGACTCGGCGGCACTCCCGAGATGAGTCCGGCTCGGATTTCTCGAAGGAAGGGTGTCCACTACCGGATCGCGATCGCGCCAGCAGCTCGAGCGCGTAATCTGGAGGGAAGAGCCTCCAGATCGGATCGAACCACGACCACATGTAGACGCTTCGTCGACATTGGGAGATCGCCATGAGCATGACCGAGGCCGAGCTGGAACGAGTTCAGAAGACGGGCATCAAGGGCGTCCGCAATACGTTCACCCTACCGGTCCCCAACGGCTGGTTCGGCGTGGCGCAGAGCGACGAGATCGGCCCTGGCGAGGTGTGCAACAAGCACTACTTCGGGCAGGACCTCGTCGTGTACCGCACCGAGTCCGGAGTTCCCCACGTGCTCGCGGCGTACTGCGCTCACCTGGGTGCACACCTGGGGGTGGGGCCCGGCGCGCAGCTCTCACGCGAGCCCGGGCCAGGCCGGGTCTCCGGAGACTGCATCGCGTGCCCGTTTCACGGCTGGCGGTACGACGGCACGGGGCGGTGCGTGGAGATTCCCTACAGCGAGGGCCGCATTCCCGAGAATGCGCGAGTGCGTGGCTTCCCCGCCATCGAGAAGAATGGGCTGATCCTGGCCTGGCACCACCTCGAGAGCAAGCCACCCGCCTGGGATCTGCCCGATCTCCCCGAGTTCGCGGACCCCGACTGGGTCGGTCCGATCTACACCGACCGCTACATCGACACCAGTCTGCAGGACGTCACCGAGAACGACCAGGACACCGTCCACTTCCTCTACGTCCACGGGACGGAGACGATTCCCGAGCAGGAAACCCGCTTCGAAGGGCGCACGCGCTACACCGTCGGCCCGCGTCGGGACGGGGGCACCTTCTCACGCGAGACCCTCCAGCTCGGCTATGGCGTCCTGCGGGTTCCGGACTCGGTGGCGTTCGTCTACGCGTCTTCCCCAGTGGACGAAGAGCACACCCACCAGCGTTGGGTGTTCGCCTACCCGCGTTCGATCGGCGACGAGGCGGGCCGCGAGATCATCGACGCCTTCTCGAAGTCGGGCATCTACCACGATATCCCGATCTGGAACCACAAGGTCTACAAGGATCGGCCCCTGCTCGTGCAGGGCGACGGGCGGATCATGGAGTATCGGCGCTGGGCCAGGCAGTTCTACACCCTGCCCGAAGGCAGCGACACGGCGGAGGGCTGACGATGGATCGCTACCTCATCATCTCTGCCGATTGCCACGCGGGCCTGCCCGACGCGGAGTACGCCGAGTACCTCGACCCGAAGTACCAAGAGGCCTTCGACGACGACCGGAAGCAGCGCACAGAGATGCGCCGACAGATGGCGACCGCGACGGGCCAGGACGAGAACGAATTCGTCAATCAGTGGTACGCGGACAACGACGAGCGACTTCGCGGCGGCTGGGATGCTGCGCAGCGCGACGCAGAGCTCGACGCCGACGGCGTCGCGGGCGAGGTGATCTTTCCCGACGCCGACGCGGTTCGGGGCGGGGCATCGGCGCCCTTCGGCGCGGGGCTCGGCCTCTCGGGCCAGGCCGACCCGGAGCTCTCCATGGCGGGCGCTCGCGCCCACAACCGCTGGCTCGCGGAGCTGTGCCGCGAAAGCCCTAATCGGCGCATCGGTCTCGCCATCGTGCCGATCCTCCACGACATCGACGGCGCCGTGGCCGAGATCCGTCGCGCCCACGAGTCGGGCCTGCGCGGCATCATGATTCCCGTCCTTTGGGATCCGTATCCCGCCTATCACGACGCGCGCTACGACCCGATCTGGGCGGTCTGCCAGGAGCTCGACCTGCCCCTGCACACCCACACCGGGCCGGCGCCGCGCGAGGACTACGGCGGCAACCTCGGCATCTACGGCGCGGAAACCATCTGGTGGACCGCGCGGCCGATGTGGTTCCTGCTCTGGTCCGGTGTATTCGAACGCTTCCCGGGGCTCAAGTTCGCCGTCACCGAAGGCGGCTGCTGGTGGGCCGCCGACATGCTGTGGAAGTGGGATGCCATCTACGACCGCGAGCACGCCACCAAGAAAATGAGCCGCATCGCGCCGGCGCTGTCGATGCGGCCGAGTGAGTACTTCGATCGCAACGTGTGGATCGGGGCGTCGACCACCCGCCGACGGGAGATCGCGCGGCGCCACGAGATCGGTATCGGCAACATCATGTGGGGCAACGACTTCCCACACCCCGAAGGCACCTGGCCGAACACTCGTGCCTGGCTGCGCGACACCTTCTGGGACTGCCCCGTGGAGGATGCCCGACGCATGCTCGGCGACAACGCGGCCGAGGTCTACGGACTGGATGTCGACGCCCTCGCCCCGCTGGTCGAGAAGATCGGGCCGACACCCGAAGACCTCGGCCAGACCGCCGACGTCGATCTCTCGAAGTGGGACGCGGTGGCAGCCGCGGGACGGCACTGGCTGACGGATCGCGAGGCCGTTCCGGTCCCGCCCGGGGCCGACGGAGGAGGAGGCCCCGCATGAAGGAACGATCTCCGTCGTGACCCGCCGCACCCGAGACATCGGCAATGCGCAGATGATCGAAAGAACGAGCACTCCCGACAGGAGGTGAATCCATTGGTCTCGATCCTTTCGCAGTACTGCATCAACGTGACCGACATCGAGCGATCGATCGGCTTCTGGGAGGGTGTGGTCGGCATCCCGCTGGTGAGTCGCACCGAAATTCCCAACGCCAAGGAGGCGATCCTGCAGTCGCCTCACGGCGGAAGCCGGATGCAGCTCGCCCAGCACGACGATCAGGTCGGTCCAATCGACATGGGCAGCGCCATGTGGAAGCTCTACGTGAACACCGACGACTGTCAGGCGCTCTACGACCGGGCCATCGCGGCCGGATGCGAATCCGTGTTCGCACCACAGAGGCTGGACCGTTGGCCCGTGACGATGGCCTACGTGAAGGACTTCGACGGCTACCTCATCGAATTCGTCGAGTACCACGAGGGCACACAGCCGGGCGTGCCGGACCCGAAGAAGGTGGGCCCGTGAAGGAGTTTGCCGGGAAGGTCGCCGTCGTAACGGGAAGCGGGGGCGGCATCGGGCGTGCCCTGGTGGAGCGATTCACTGCCGAGGGCCCGTATTGGGTTCCTAATTGACAGAACCTCTAGGATAGGAACTTGCGAAAACGCAGCTTGAACTTCCTATCTACCTCTGGGCCTGGCGGAGCCGTGGCTAGTAGGGGCACCAGCCTGCGAGGGGCGGCCTCACGGTCCGGAACCAGAAGATCCGGCTGAGGAGTTTCCCGGGCGAGATCGAGAAGAAGGGATCGTCCCCAACCCGGTCGATCGTGATCTGCTCCCCGGCGTGGCGGAAGGTCACCGCGAGGTCGGGGTGTCGGCTGATGTAGTTGCGGAACTCGAAGTAGACCCACTCGAAGCCCCGCGCCGCGCTCTTCGCGAGGTGCTCGTCGCTCGAACTCACGATCTCCACCAGTTCGTCCTGGAAGGAGAAGACGCGCATCGACTGGGGCAGGAAGCTGTGGTTCCAATAATCGCCCTCGGTGCGCAGGTTGCTGAACATCCCGAAAGAGCTGTGGGTCTTGAGCCCGAGATACGGGCAGAGGCCGTTGAGCGTGATCAGAAGCGGCGCCACCACGAGCACGGGGTGGTTGAGTCTGACCAGGCCCGGCCGGTAGCCAACGGGGCCGCCCTCCCGAACGCAGCGAAAGAAGATCCAGGCGACGAAGGCCGCATAGCCGACGAACAGGGGCAGCATCGTGTTGTAGCGCAGCGTCGCCAGGCTCCCGGGGAACCATCGATACTCGAAGGCCGCACCGACGACGAACCACACAGCGGCGAGGCAGGCCGTGGTCCAGCCCGATCGGCCCCAGGCGGCCGCCCGGAGAGCCCAGGCGTCCAAACGCGGGTGGTCAGCGCGGACCCGCGCGAGCCGTTCGGGCATGTCGTCCGGCGTGAAGAGCCAGTAGAAGGCCATCACGAGGCCCGAGAAGGGAACGAAGCCGTCGAGGGCGAGAACCGCGTGGAACGCGATCCCCGCGAAGAGTGCGGCAACGCGTGTGCTCCGGAAGAGCAACAAGAAAGGCAGCCCCGCCTCGATGATCAGAGTGCCCCAGATGACAGGCAGGGCCATCCACGACTGATAGGTGAGGAATGGCAGATCCCGGCAGATCCCGACCGCGCAGCTGTAGTCGGCGTTGAAGAAGTCGGTGTTGATCTTGGCCAGGGTGGCGAAGAGGTACATCAGCAGCACCTGGCCTCGGAGTACCGGTGCGGCGGCGCGGTAGAAGGCGGCGCGATTGGCCACCGATCCCTGGCCCGGGCGAACCGCGACCGCGGCGCACAGGAGCATCGACACGCCCATGATCGCCAGCAGCATCCAGTGGTTTACGACGAAGGGAATCTCGACGGCGAAGGCAGCGAGTTGGGCTGCGACCAGGGTCAGGAAGCGAACGAGAGAGCTCGGACGCGCGAGGACCCAGATGGCGGCGAGGGCCACCACACTGCTGTGCGAGACGAAGGTCCAGTCGGTGAGCGTTTGATGGAGCAGGATGCCGACGGCGAGAAGGAACGCGAATACGCTGAGCTGAGCGGCCTGTTGCCCATCGCGCGTCGGGCCCGTCACCGCGGGCTCCGAAATCAAACGGGTGCGAAATAGGTCGAACATCGAACCCCCAAGGTCGTTTCAGGTGAGTGGTCTGCCTTCGCCCCATGGTGTCGCGAAGTTGCCGAGGAGCTGCCGATCGGGTCGAGAATCGTTGCCGATCAGGACAGCAGTTCTTCCAGGATGGGCACCGCCACGGGCACGCCCTGCTCGGGGTTGCGCACGTGGTAATGCCACTGGAGCCCCGGTGTCGTGTTGACCTCGTTGACGCTGCCCCCGCTTTCGCGCAGACCGAGGGAAGGATCCGGCGTGATGACGTCGACTCCGGCCAGCTGGACGCCGAGCACCTGCGCCGCCCGCGCGCCCTCGGTGCGCAGATCCTTTCCGATCTCTTCGCATACGGACTCGCTCTCGAGCTCGCTGCCCGCGTTGGAAACGCCCTTCACCGACACGCGGGTTCCGGTCCTGGGTACGCTGCGCAGGCTGTGGCCCGCGCGTGCAAGCGCCGCCCGGGAGTCGGGATCGATCGCGATACCGCCCACGCCGCGTTGGGCGCGACGCCGATTCTCGGTGTCGATCAGGGAGCGCAGGGTCGACCGGCCATCGCCGACGACGATCGGCGGGCGCCGTCGGACCGCATCGAGAAATCGGCCCTTCAGGTAGAGCAACCGGTAGACATCGCCTGGAACCTGCTCCTCGACCACGAGCGCCGGGCAGAAGATCGAAGCGTGAAGGGCTGCGCGCCGCAGCTCGGCTCCGGCGCCCACGTGCGTGGTCACGCCGTCGCCGCCGCCCGTGCCGCGGGCCGGCTTCACGACGCAGAGCCCGCCCTGGCGGTGGGCGAAGTCCTGGGCGGTCCCGAGGCTCCCCAGGTCGAAGGCCGCGAAGGCCGGGGTGGGAAGTCCCGCGTCGGCGAGCAGGCGGTGCACCACCATCCGGTTGCCCGCCAGCCGCAGGGTCACCGGATCGTCCAGCATCACGTTCTTGCCCCGAACCCGTGTCCGCTGCTCGCCCCGCCGGATCTCACTGAAGCCCTCGCCGAGGTCGACGAACTCGGCCCCGACCTCTGCGGCGGCCTCCCTCCACATCTTCGTCCAGAACTCGCCCCCGACGGTAGGGCGCTGGGCCTGGCGGGAGAGCTGCTGTCGCAGGACGAGTACCCGCCGCGCGGCGCGCAGCCATCGGTCGCCGGAGCGGGGGAACGCCAGCCTCACGGATCGGTCGAACTCGCGGGGGTCGTGGTCGACAGCAGACCGCGCTCCAGAGCGGCCTCCACCACGCCCCGGGCCGTCCAATCGTGGTCCGGGTCGAGGGCGGTGAGCGCGAGGGCCTCGAAGACACTTCGGGCACCGCTGGTCATGCCGCGGCCCTGCTGGAGCCCCCCCAGCCATCCCTCGATCTCCGCCAGTTCGTCGATGCGACGGCTCACGTGGCGCGGATAGCTCGGGAGCAGCCGATCCACTGTGGAAACCGCGCCGTCGTAGAACTCCGCGAGCAGCGCGAGCAGGTTCTCCGCCTGACCGATCTTCGCGGAGGCGGCGACGGTTTCGAGGAACAGCGCCACCAGGCCCTTGTTGAAGGCCGCGAAACACATCTTGAGCGCCGAGGCCGACCCGAGGGCGTCGCCGAGGGCCTCGACCCGGATGCAGCCTTGGAAGACGGCCGCGATCTCGGCGGCGCGGGGGCCGGAGAGCAACAATCGGGTCGCCGCGCCGACCCCCGCCGCGCCACCCAGCACGGCACCATCCACGCAGTCCGCGCCCGAGCGCGACACCACGGCGGCAATCCGTTCCATCGTCACCGGGGAGACCGAGTTGGCGTCGACGTACAGGGGATCCGTGCCGGCTTCTCGAGCGATGGCGGCCCGGGCCTCGGCGAAATGCTCCGCCACCTCGAGCGCCCGGCTCGGCGGGACCAGCGAGATCACCAGATCGGCACCGCGGACGGCCACTTCGAGGTCGGGGAAGAGGGTGAAGCCCGCAGCGCGGGCGTTCGCACGGGTGCGGTCGCTGCGTCCGTCCAGGCAGGCGCGCACCTCGAACCCCCGGGCCACGAGGGCCCGCCCGATGGCGGAACCCATGTCGCCGGGGTGCAGGATGACGACCCGTTTCACGCCGGGCCTTCGCGCAAGCGGCCGAGCATGTCGCCCAGCCGGCGCGGCACGCTGCGCAGCAGGTCGGCGATTCCCCGGCGGAAGATGACGATGGAGGGGAGCGGATCGCTCCAGGAGAAGTAGGGAAAGGTCTGGCGGTGAAGCACGCTGGCGATCCAGCGCGGAAAGCTCAGCACACCGTCCTCGCGCAGCTCGAGAAACGCCATGAAGTCGCGGATGGGAGCCCAGAGGCGCAGGCCGCGCCGGTAGCTCTTCATGGGCACGGGCGCGCCTCCCGTGAGGCGACTGTAGACGAAGGCCGCGAGGTCGAAGCCACTGGCTGTCACCAGGCAGTTGGCCGCGGTGAAGCGGGCGTTGCACTCGATCAACTTGAGCTCGCCGTCCCGGTCGTCGCGCTTGAATTCGACGTTCCCGAGCCCGCGCAACCCCACGGCTTGCATGAACCGAAGCCCGAACTCTGCCGCCTCCGGGTTCCAGTCGGTGATGTGAGCGCAGCCTCCGCCCTGATGCGTGGGGTACCTGCGGATGATTCGTTTGGTGAAGTGGAGCTCGGCTTCGCCGTTCTCGCCGAGATAGGTGTAGTAGCTACACAATTTGTCGTCGCCACCGGGGACGAATTCCATCAGGACGACGTCGAAGCCGAGCTCGGTGACCCGCGCGAACTCTGCCTGAAGCTGCTCGTAGTCCTCGACGCCGACGTATTTCTTGCCGAAAGCCCTCTCGAAGCGGTGGGTGAGGAGCGGCTTGATCACCATAGGGAAGGTGAACTCCTCCGCGTGCAGGTCGAGTTCCACCTCGGTCTTCAGGTGCCAGAAGCGCGGTGTCGGTACGCCGGCCGCTGCCGCCTCGCGATACGTGTCGAGCTTGTCGAGGACCCGGAGGCTCGGCTCCTCCACGCGCTCTTCCAGGAGGAACTTGCGGGACAGCGCCTCCCGGTGCCGAACCACGATCTCGATGGCTTCGTCGTCGCACGCGAGCAGCACCGCGCCCCGGAGAGGCTCGGAGGCCTGGCCCAGCAGGAAGCGGGCCCAGCCCTCGGCACACGACTCCCCGGACCCGAGGGCGATGGGCTCGCTGTAGCGCGAGTGTTGAATCGGCTTGCCGGGCCCCGCGAGGGAGAGGACGCGGATGCCGCGCCGGCCGAGACTGCGGGCCACGGAGAGCGCGTTCTCCTTGCCCCCGATCACGATCGCCGGCGGACAGATGGTCGTCATCACCGGGGCTTATCGGCGGCTTCGACCGCCGGGTTGACGGGCATTTTCAGCGCCTGCCTGCCGGTCCCCGTATTGGCTTCCTAATTGACAGAACCTCTAGGAT
>JABSQW010000131.1 GCA_013215605.1 Myxococcales bacterium | reverse complement strand
TCACCAGAAGCCGCGGTAGAAGACCACCACCACGAAGGCGTGCCGCGCGAGCTGGCCTGCAAGCCAGCCGTTGCGCGTGCCCGCCGGTGGGTCGAGGAGGGGGGGAGGATCATCGGATCGCGGCGAGTCCACTGGCGCACACTGGATCTCGTCGCCGCTTCGCCGAACCCGGACCTGCTCCCGACGGCAGAGATCGCCCTGGCACAGAACCAGGCCGAGGTCGAAGCCGTCTGTGTCACCGCGTCGCGCCAGCGTCTCCTCGGGATCCACGATCCCGGTCACGCGAAATGCGCTGTCGCCTTCGGCGTTGATCCAGGCCAGCGCCGCATCGACCTCGGCGCGCAGTTCCCCGGGGATCTCTTCGACGACACGCGGCATGCTGCGTCTCCCGTCCTGGTCGACCCGGGCGCGCGTCGCGCGGCGATCCCGAGTCGGATTCGCCAGCCAGGATCGCTGTTATTGGGTCATCGAGCAATCTCCAGCTTATCAGGTTGTAGTATTCGCGATGGGTGAGGCGTATCGGAGCGGGTCGCAATGCGCCGCCGGCAGCCGACGCGCCGTTCGATGGACGGCCTGGTGAGAGTCCCATGAAGCACGACGGTGGCTGGAGGCGACGCGGATCGAGGTACCTGTTCGAAAGTCGTTGGTTCAAACTTCGCCAGGATGACGTTCTGCTGCCCTCGGGCGATCCCATCACCTACACCCTCATCGAGCATCCCGGCTACGCGATGGTCGTCCCACTCCTCGACGACGGCCGCGTGATTCTCGAGCGCGTCTATCGTTACACCGTTCAGGAGACCGTCCTCGAGTGTCCTTCCGGAGCCCGTGAGGGAGATTCCCCCGAAGCCGCTGCACACCGCGAGCTCAGGGAGGAGACCGGCTGGACCGCCGAGCACATGTCTTCTCTGGGGAGCTTCTTCGGGAGCAACGGCATCAGTGATGAACGCTTCGAGCTGTTTCTGGCGAGCGGCCTCCGCCAGGCGGGCCCGCCACAGCGTGAGCCCACAGAGCAGATCGAGCTCGAGCTCATCCCGCTCGCCACGGCGGCCGAACTCGCGCTGTCCGGTCGAGTCCACGATGCGCCGAGTGCGTTGGCGCTCATCCTCGCTCATCACAACGTGCTGCAGGTCGCCTAGGGGACTTCGTCTCGCCGCTGCAGCAAACGGTGGACACCTGTCGCCGATCTCCTGCAGCTCAGAGTCTCGCCGGGCTCGCACGACGCCGGGCGATTGCGGCACAATCCTTGCGATCGAGTCTCCACAGTGGCCAAATACGGGAGGTCCCATCGTGTCAAGAGTCGCCGTCGCCGGATCGCCGGGTTTCGGATCGAGCGGAATCCGAGCCCTGTTGCTGGGAATTCTCGCGAGCCTGTTCTCCGTTGGATGCGAGATCTCGCCGATCATAAGGACCACCGACGAAGCGGGGCGTTTCGGCGACTGCGAGCGCGCCGCCGAAGCCTACTGCGAGCAGGTCTTGAGAGTGGATGACCGAGAGGTTGGCGGGTGCATCGCGGAGTACAGATACAAGTGCGTCGCGGGCAATCCCGGGTAGGCGGTCGCCCCCCACGACACCGCTCGAGCCCGAACGGCTACCGGCGTGCCGAACGCGCCTGACCCGTGGCCCGCGCGCAGCCCGTCCTTCAGTCCTCGTGGAACTCGATTCCGTCGACGGGATCGTCGGGGAGGTCGAAGAGTTCGGCCGAGGCCTGGGTCATCCCGGTGATCAGTGGGATCCGCGCTACGGGCCACATGCCCTGGGCAACGGCGCGGTTCGCGTCTCCGGGAATCCAGTTCGGGCCCTTGCCGAGGTGGTCGAGCGCACCCCTCGCGACCTCTGCGGGGTCCATCGCGGATTCGAAGCTCTCTTTGTTCTGGGCGAGGACGGTCTCGGTGCGGGTCGCGCCGGCGATCACACCGAGAACGTCGACGCCTTCCGGCGCGAGCTCGTACCAGAGGCCTTCGGCCAGGGCCGTGTCGAAGGCCTTCGTCGCGGCGTAGGTGGCCTGGTAACCACTGCCCGCAAGACAGGCCATCGACGACATCAAGATCAGACCCCCGCGCCCGCGCGCGCGCAGCCGCCCGCCGAAGTGATGCGCGAGCAGTATCGGGCCCCGGCAGCTCAGGTTCACGAGGAAGCGGGCGGCGTCGACGGATTGATCGAGGAATTTCCCCGCTGCGGGATTCGATCCCGCGTTGTAGACGAACAGACCCACGTCGAGGGAGTCTGTTGCGCGCGCGATCGTTTCGACGACGTCCGGGCTCGTGAGATCCGCCTGGATGCTCCTGCTTTGGACCCCGTACTCGGTCTCGATCTCGTGGCTGAGCGCTTCGAGGGGAGCGGTCCGCCGGGCGATCGCTGCGACGTGGAGACCGCGGCGCGCCGCTTCTCGCGCGTAGGCGGCCCCGATTCCATCGGAACCGCCGGCGATCACCGCCCAGTCGCCGAACCGCTTCCGAAAGCTCTCGCCTGCGTACTTCGCGTTCATGCTTTCCGCCGATTCACCAGGCGACCGGAAGTGTCGCCAGGCCGTGAAGGTGCAGATGAGGCTTGTATTCGACCGCGTCCGTCGCGAGCCGAAGTCCCGGAAGGCGTTGCGCGAGGGTTCCGATGGCGTGCCGGATCTCGAGCCGCGCGAGCGACGCCCCGAGGCAGAAGTGTGCCCCCATCCCGAAGCTGTAGTGATCGATGTCGGCGCGGGAGAGATCGAGCCGGTCGGGGTCTTCGTAGCGATCGGGGTCGCGGTTGATCGCGCCCCAGAGGAGGGTGACGGGATCGCCGACCCGGATCACCCGATCGCAGTGGGGGATCTCCTCCGTGGCGAACTTCGTCGAGAGCTGAACCGAGGTGTCGTAGCGAAGCAGCTCTTCGGTGCCGTTCTCCATCAACTCGGGATGGGCACGCAGCTTTGCGAGCTCTTCGGGATGGCGCAGCAGGGCCAGCGTGCCCTTGGCGATCATGTTCGCCGTTGTCTCGTGACCGGCTTGAAAGAGCAGAATCGTCGTCGCCGCGATGTCGTCGTCCGATAGATCCTCGGTGTCGCGCTGCACCTCGAGGAGTCGCGACACGAGATCGTCCTTCGGCTTCGCCCTGCGGTCGTCGAGCAGCTCCTTTACATAGGCGACGAAGTCCTCCGCCGCTTCGTCTCCCGTACGCTCCATTTCCGGCGTGAGCTCTTCGCCCTCGTCGGCGCGGCGTGAGAACGTCGAGGCCCACTGACTGATTTTCGGCACGTCTTCGACCGGTGCGCCGAGCATCTGACAGATGACAGTGACGGGCACCCGGAAGGCGAAATCCGGGACCAGGTCCATCTGGCCGCGTTCTTCCAGCGAGTCGATCAGCGCATCGACCAGGGCCTGAACCCTCGGACGCAGCGCCTCGACCGAGCGCGGCGTGAACGCCCGGTTCACCAGGCTGCGCATCAGCGTATGCCGGGGCGGAGGCTGAAAGGCGAACATCCGACCCAGCACCTTCATGTACGTTCCGCCCTTGCCTATCCCCGAAAGCCCCAGGACGCGCTCGTCCTTCACGAGCGACGAATTGCGAACCAGCGAGGTGGCGTCCGCATACCGCGTGATCACCCAGGGGTTGCCCAGCCGCGCGACCGGGGCCTGCCAGACCGGGGCGACCGCGCGGAGCTGGTGGTAGAGGCGAACGAGATCGGGTCCCCTTCGCTTCCAGTCGAGAATGCGGCCGAAGATCTCTTCGGGCTCACTCGGCAGATCGTCGTAGGGTGCAGGCATCGTTCGCGTATTCTCGCACGTGCGCGAGCGCCGTGGGCCCGTGCCGCGGTTCGCGATCAAGCGAACTCGCTGAGCGGCGCGACCCGAGCCTTCACGTCGGGCAGCGCGGACTCGCCGCGCCAGCGCAACGACAGCAGGAGCCGTCGATGACCGGCCATGTCCATCCAGTTGGCAACGCCGGGATCGCGATGGGAAATCACGATCTGTACCGAGCCGTTTACGCCGCGCTCCAGCTCCCGGTTGTTGCGGACGATCGGGTGGTAGCGCCAGTCGGGCGTCTCGCCCCAGAGATTCTGCAGTACCCAGCTCCAGTAGCCGGGCTCGTCCTTGGGCGTGAAGTCGAGAACGAGCGCCTGGTCCCGCTCGAGATCCACGATTCCGTTGATGTACCGGACCTGGCTCGGGGTCTGGACGGTCCCGTCGTCGGGCATCACGATCAGTTCGTTCGGTGCGGTCTGGATGCCCTGAAAACGATTCCACCAGTCGAGGCTTCCGTCCACGAAGGCGGCTGTGCCGAGCAGACCGCGCAGCAGCGTCTCGGGGTTGAGCGGCTCGGGTTTCGTCGAGACGTCGAGGCGCTCGATGCGGGGCAGGGCGTGGGCGCGGCGCAGATCCCGGTCCCAGAAGTAGGTTCGAATCAGGAGTGAGCTCGCATCCGGCGCGGTCTTCAGATGGTTGCCGTTTC
>JABSQW010000130.1 GCA_013215605.1 Myxococcales bacterium | reverse complement strand
TCCTTCTATCTCGGTCTGACCGATCGCATCGAAACCCATCGCCGCCTGTCCAAGTGGACCTGGGCGGGTTGGTTCTACGTGTCGATCACGGGAGTCGTGGTCTACTTCATGCTCCACGTGATCCACTGGTAGCGAGATCCGATGAATCGGATCACTTCTAACCCCCACAAGAGCGCTGCCCTGGCCTACGGTGGGCTCGGGGTGCTGGTAATCCTGATTACCTTCGCCGCCGAGCTGGTGCCGCCGACTCGGACGGATGCCGTCGGCCAGCTCGTCATCGGCGCCGCCTTCGTCGCGATTTTCGCCCTGCTGATCTACCGGCGAGGCTGGTGGCCGTTGTCGGCGCTGCTGGTGATCTCGAACACCTGGCGGGCGATCAACTTCTTCAACCTCGGGATCGGCTTGCACGTCGACGCCCGTACTCTTAGCATCCTTCCCGTCGAGGCCAGGCCCGTCGCGTTCGTGAACGCAGCGCTGATGGCAGCGGTGGTTTTCATGCTCGCCCGTTCCGCTCGAATCGGGTTTTCCGCGTGGCGCGATCGACGCTCGATCGCAGGTGCGTCTTAGTCTCAGGTAGGGAGTTGTCACTTGGCAGCTCGCATCGAATACACGCCCGCCCTCGTCTCCGAGGATAGGAGAAACAAGCGGGCTTTTGGGCTTGGGTCCGAGTTCCGGTAACGAGGGTTCTGCTAAATGGAACCTGGGCTAAGGCTGAGCAGGGCCGTGGGGCGGAGGTCCATCTTGGCGGCAGGCAGCTCGAGCGCCTGCCCCCGAGTCGAGCGGCCCACTTCACCCCCTGCCGGGCGCGGCGTCAAGCAGGGTCAAGAGCCGCGCGCGCACCCTCCGCCAGATTGGGGAGCGCCGTCCGAAGGATGTCTTGCGCCCGTCGGGTGCAGAGGCTCGTGTCCTCGGGCCTCGGTGGCGAGAGCCCCAGGTCGGCCCGCGCACACCCCTCGATCTCTCGCACCGCCTTGTCCGGATCCCCGAACCTCCGCGCGTGGAGAGCGAGCCCCAGCTCCAGACGCGACACACGCTCGGAGCCGGCCACGTGCAAGATCCCGGATGTCTCCCCGTCCACGAGTTCCACGAGCGCCTGCGCGGCCACGGACACGGGCAGGGGTGTGCGCCACTCGTCCGTGAACAACCGCGCGCGCTCCCCCCGCGCCAGGATGCCGAAGAGATCGTCGGAGGCGCCCCGTCCACTCCCATACGAGTCCCCGTACAAGAGCGGAAGGCGAACGACCATCGCCTTAGGGCAAGCTTCGAGGAGGGCGCGCTCCCCGCCCGCCTTGGTCTCGCCGTAGGCGCTCACGGGCGCTGGTTCGTCCTCCTCCCGAAACCCTCCGGCCGGCGCCGGCTCGGTGCCGAAGACGAGGTCCGTCGAGACGTGCACCACGCGCGCACCCTCCCGAGCTGCCCACTCCCCGAGCGCTCGAGGCAGGTCGGTGTTCAACGTTGCCGCCATGGCGGGGTCCCCCTCGCAGGCTGCAGATGCGGCGGCGGCGCAGTTGATCAGTGCGCGCGCCGTCGAGGACTTGAGGAGTTGCGCGAGCTGGTCGGGGTCAGCGAGATCCGCGGTGAGCGCAGGCGACGCCGCGAGCTGTGGGGTGCGCGCATGAGCGAGCGCGCGCTCCCCGAGGGTGGTGACGACGTGCTGACCCAGGAACCCACCGGCCCCCAGCACCAGAACCCGTGAGGAGTTGTCCTTTGCGCCCAGGGCCAGCAGCAGGAAGTCACTCCACCGGGTCGATGTACTCGTTCGCATTCCTCGTTCCTCTCGTTTCCGAGCGGTCACGGGAACGTCGTGTTCTTCGGAGTCACTCGTGATCTATAGATGCCGGGTCATCGATC
>JABSQW010000013.1 GCA_013215605.1 Myxococcales bacterium | reverse complement strand
CCTCTCCATGGCGATTCTCGCGTTCGCCGCGATCCTGCGCGGCGCCGCCGGAGCGCGGCTGGTCTTCCTGTCGGCTTTCCTGTTGTGGTTCGCCGTGAAGATCCCGGGACCGCTCCTCAACGAGATCGCGTTCCGCCTCCAGCTGCTGACGGCTGAGTACACCGGAACGCTCTTGTATCTGGCGGGGATGCCAGCGCTGGTCTCCGGCGAGCAGATCATCCGCGCCAGCGCACGGTTCGCTGTGATCGAGAACTGCAGCGGTCTGCGCTCGATGGAGACGCTGAGCATGCTGGCGGTGCTGATGATCGACCTCTTTCACCGACGGGGCAGCCACGCGGTCCTGCTCGTGGCGCTGGCGCCGCTGGTCGCGTTCTTCGTCAACGGCTTCCGCGTCGTCCTGCTGGTCGTCAATCCCCATTCAGAAGTGGCCGCCATCCACAATCTCCAGGGCATCGCGATGCTACTCGGCGGGCTGTTCCTCTTGTATGGGATCGACGCGGGGCTCGGCCGGGTCCTGCCGGCGAAGCGGCAGCGTGGCGGCGGCGCTCGCGAAGCGGGAACCGCCAGCAGAATCCCCAGTCCTCATCCCGATGTCAACGTGCGCCCCCCGCTCGTCACCGCGATCCTCGTGGGGACGGCCGTCATTTCCATCGCCGTCCCTATCTATGGGCAGGCGTCGCCTATCTTCGCCTCGATCCATCTGGCCCTCCCGCGCATCCTGGGTCCTTGGGAGGGGCATGACCTACCGATGGAGGACACGTTCCTCGGGTTGATCGCCATGCGGCAGCACTTGTTCCGACGCTACACGGGTCCAGAGGGCGAACGCGTAAAGCTCTACGTCGGGCTCGGAAACCACACCCGCGCGAGCCGCGGCCCGTTCTCACCCAAGACCGCTCTTCCCGGGAGCGGGTGGGTGGTGGAGGAGGACACGGTGGTCGAACGCGGTGAAACGACGCTGGCGGTGCGGGTGGTGCGTTCCCGCGGCCAGCGGCGACTCGTCTACCACTGGGTCGAGGGGAGCGCGGGGTTCATCGCCGAAGCGAGCCGCGTGGCCCTCGCACTCGATCAGAGTCCCTGGAGGCGGCAGCGGGACAGTGTGGTGATCCGGATCAGCACGGCGTTGGAGTCCGGCGACCCCGCCTCGCGCGCCAGGGCCGAAGACCTCCTGCAGAGCTTCCAGCAGATTCTCCTCAAACCGCTGGAAGAATTGGATCGGATTCTGTCGCGGAAAAGCTTTTCCTGATTTTCCAGATATGGGAAATTGTTTTCCGTTGGAGCCGCCGGGGACTGAAAATGAATTGTAAATAGAATCGGCGATTTACAGCCATCTAGGGGGCTGGCACGGGGCTTGCTACTTATTTATCCAAGCGTAGGATTCTCCCGCGGGGATACTCACGGGAGTCTGCGACGCTCGACTGAAGGGGATCCCTTGGTTGAGCATTCAGACCCAACAACCCATGCAGGTTGGGGATAGTGCTGCTGAGCGGAAAATGTTGATTGAAGATGAAACGGCCATTGCATGAGGAGCACCGAGGAGAAAGATCTATGAGACTTAGCCTGCTTGTGTCGGTACTTGCATTTCTCTTGAGTTTGAGTGTCGCGGGCGTGTCGTTCGCCGGCTCCCTCTTGGGCGATGGGGATGGCGACACGATCGACAGCCTCTTTGACAACTGCCGAGACACATCGAACACCGATCAGCGGGATCCCGATGGTGACGGCTGCGGGGCCGCTTGCGACGGTGACTACGATCAGGATGGACTCGTCGCCGGTAGCGACTTCCTGGTCTTCCGTGCGTCGTTCATCGCGGGAACACCGCTTGGCGCTGGCTACAATGAGAACGCGGACCACTCCGGCGATGGCATCGTCGCCGGTAGCGACTTCCTGATCTTCCGTGCGCAGTTTGGTGCCGGAGTTCCGGGTCCGTCCAAGGCCGCGTATCGCAATCTGACGGCTTGCCCGTAGGGATCCTGGTCTCGCCCGGGCGTAGAAGAGAAAGCTTTAGAAATCCATCTGGGGATAATCGAGGAGATAGCAAATGCGGAAATTGACTCTGATAGCGCTCATGGCGAGCATCAGCTTCCTGGGCTTTTCCAGCGTCGCGAGCGCGACGTCCGTGGGCTTGGTGATCGTCGGCACCGCGGGGGGCGGCGCCGGGATTTTCAGTTCGACGGCGTCGTCGGTCACGCTGAATGTGAGTGGATCAGCGACGCTGACAGTCGATGTTCAGGTCGACATCGATTCGCGCGGCTTGGCCGGCCTGTTCATGTCGCTGAAGTTCGACACGGACGGCGAGAACGAAGTGAACGTCGTATCGTTCACCGAGTTGTCTTGGGCGTTCGTCAACATGATGGGCGCCACGACGTCCGAGCTGGGCCAGCTCACCACTGGCATCAACAGTACGCAGGAGAGCGCGGCCGCCGTTGAGGGTCAGCTGTACACCTTCGAGGGGCAATCGCTAGGAACGGGTCCGGCGAATACGACGTTGACCTTCGCACGGGTCGTCTTCTCGACGAATTCCGCCAACGTTGCCACGGACGGCGACGACATCTTCTCCGGGACCTTCTTCCCGGGTGAAGTCGTCGGTTGTAACTCGCCTGGTTGTGACATCACCAGCAGCGTGTCTTTCGGTGGTATCGCCGTGAACCTGGTGCCGGAGCCTGGGACGATCTCCCTGCTCGGCCTTGGAATCGGTGCTCTCGTTCTTGCCGGTGGCCGGCGAGGTCGAAAGTAGCCTGACACCGCGCGGCAACGCGCGACTTGGCAAAGAAACGCCCCGGGCCTCGGCTCGGGGCGTTTTCTGTTGCGCAGCCTCCTCCTGGCGGTGCAGAGGCGGGGAGCCGGCTGTTGGGCTCCGATCCGCTCGTCCGACCCCGGGTGGGGGTCGAAGGGAACGTCCCCGGCGTCGTGAGCGCCAGGAGCCTCCATCGGCGACCCGCCTCACTTCGGTAGCATGGGCCGAATCCGTCGGAGTCCTGCCGCCATCGTCGCGCTCGGGGCTCCGTCCTAGGGAAACCGCTCACCGAGGCTCTCATGACGTCACGGGACTTCGACCTGTTCACCATCGGCGCGGGCTCGGGGGGCGTTCGGGCGAGTCGCATCTCGGCGTCGACCGGAGCGCGGGTCGCGGTCGCTGAGGAACGCTATCTCGGAGGGACCTGCGTGAACGTGGGGTGCATTCCCAAGAAACTCCTCGTGTACGCGTCGCACTACCGCGAGGACTTCGAGGACGCGGCCTCCGGCTACGGGTGGACAATCGGCGAACGACGCTTCGACTGGCCGACGCTCATCGCAAACAAGGATCGCGAGATCGAGCGGCTGAATGGGATCTACGCGCGACTCCTCGACGCCGCCGGCGTGAAGCGTATCGAGGGGCGTGCAAGAGTGGTCGATCCACACACCGTCGAGGTCGATGGGCGGCGCCACACAGCCGACAACATCCTCGTGGCGGTCGGCGGCTGGCCGACGCTGCCTGCGATTCCGGGCATCGAGCACGCCATCACGTCGAACGAGGCGTTCCACCTGAAGGAAATGCCCGAGCGGGTCATCGTGGTGGGCGGCGGCTATATCGCCGTCGAGTTCGCGGGGATCTTCCACGGACTCGGCGCGAGCGTTCATCAGCTCTACCGGGGTCCGCTGTTCCTGCGCGGCTTCGACGACGACGTTCGCACGAGGCTCGCCGAGGAGATCCGCAAGAAGGGAGTCGACCTGCGCTTTGACAGCAGCGTGTCGCGCATCGAGAAGACGGACGCGGGGCTGTTCGCGGAGCTCGAAGACGGGTCGACCCTCGAGGCCGACGCCATCCTCTACGCTACGGGGCGCACACCGCTCAGCGGCGACCTCGGCCTGGCAGCAGCCGGCGTCGAGCTCGACGAGCGAGGCGCGATCGTGGTCGACGAGTACAGCCGGTCTTCGGTACCGAGCATCTGGGCGATCGGTGACGTCACCGACCGCATTCAGCTCACACCCGTCGCCATCCACGAGGCCATGTGCCTCGCGGCGACCCTCTTCGAGGACGCGCCGACCGCGCCGGATCACGAGAACGTCGCGTCAACGGTGTTCAGCCAGCCTCCCGTGGGCAGCGTCGGGCTCACCGAGGCTCAGGCTCGCGAACGCTTCGGCGAGGTCGATATCTACCGGTCGACGTTCCGCGCGCTCAAGCACACGCTCACCGAGAACGACGAACGCACGATGATGAAGCTCATCGTCGACCCGCAGAGCGACCGGGTGATCGGCTGTCACATGGTCGGGCCCGACGCGGGCGAGATCATCCAGGGGCTCGCGATCGCGATCAAGTGCCGAGCGACGAAGGCGCAGTTCGACGCGACGATGGGTATCCACCCAACGGCGGCGGAGGAGTTCGTGACGATGCGGGAGAAGGTGGAGTGAGCCGTAGGCGAACGAAGTTCAGGCGAACTAGTGATGAGCGCTGTCGTTGAGCCCCCAGTCGTAGTCGAAATGCTCGATGTCGATGTCTCCTGAACGCCGCTCGAGCCAGGCGCGGTCGCTTGGGCCAAGGTGTGGTGTGATGAACGCGATCACACCGCCGCGCCCCGCGAAGTCTTCTTCGAACCAGTCGAAGATCTTGCTGAGCACGATCTTCCCTCTGCCGCGATCGATGCGCGAGCCCTTCGCCGGGTCGGCGAGAAAGTCGCGTGTCGCGCGGTCGAGCTGGGCGTCGACGGTTGCGGCCGAATAGGGTTCGCGCAGGAGGGCGGGGCACGAGGTCGACCCGCACACGATCGCAAAATGGATGCGCGGATCGCCCATGCTGCGCAGCATGTCGTTTTCTACCTGATCGAGCGTGTACGATCGGCCCTCGATCACCGCGACCTCGCGGTTCCACACCGGCGAGAAGAACCAGCCGATATCGCGAATGCTGCCCACCGGGTAGTGGTGCGTGATCAGGTCGATCGCGAGGACGTTGTACGCGTTGACCCAGAAGGCGAGGCGTTCCTGGTGGGTCGAGAACCCCGACGGTTTCGCCACCGTCAGACTGCTCACCACCGCCTTCCAGTCCGCTGACCCCACGAGAGATCGGTAGTCGACGCGCGTCCGCGCGGTGTCGTCGACCGCCTTCGTGTGGCGCTCGAGGACCTTCGCGTAGGCGGCTTCGTCGAACGCCTCGCCGAACGCGGGGCTCGACGTGGCGAAGAGCAGGAGCGCGAGAGTTCCGGCAGCGTGGCGAAAGAGCGGGCCGTGCGGCATGGGAATTTTCCTGTGGGGGGCGCTGCTCTGATGCCTGGTGCCACCGCTGGTTTCGCGGGATCGACGCCGCTTGCGGCTAGCGACTATGCTGCGAATTCCCCGTGATCGCACCTGAGGAACCCGCACATGTCCACCGCTACTGCCGCTCCTGAAAAGCGCGCCTACGAGTTCGCCCTCGGATCGGGGATCACCTTGCGCGGTGACGCCTACGGCGACCCGTCGGCGCGCCCGGCGCTGCTCCTGCACGGCGGTGGGCAGACGCGCCACTCCTGGGCGGGCGCGGCGGCAGCCCTCGGCGCCGCGGGCTGGCGTGCTGTCGCCCTCGATCTGCGCGGGCACGGCGAGAGCGACTGGGCGCCAAACGGCGAGTACGGCTTCGAGAACTTCGCCGCAGACACGCTCGCTGTGGCGAAGAGCTTCCGGGAGCCCCCGGTCCTGATCGGCGCGTCGCTCGGCGGGATCTCTGCGTTGATCACGGAGGGCGAGAGCGACGAGTCTGTGGCGGCCGCGATCGTCCTCGTGGACGTCACCCCGAGCCTCGAGCCGAAGGGTGTCGAGCGCATCATCGGTTTCATGACCCAGAAGCCCGAGGGATTCGCGAATCTCGAGGAAGCGGCGGCTGCGATCGCCAGCTACCGCGAGCACCGGCCGAAGCCGAAGAATCTCTCCGGCCTCGCGAAGAATCTCCGTCAGGCTGAAGATGGCCGCTGGCACTGGCATTGGGATCCCGCGTTCATCCGCAGCGGCAAGAGCGTCGACCACGGCGCTGCGAATCAGCCCGAGCGGCTGCTCGTGGCGGCGCGCAACCTGCGGGTACCGACCCTGCTCGTGCGCGGGAAGGAGAGCGACGTCGTGAGCGTGCGCGGCGCAGAGGAGTTCATCGCCGCCGTGCCCCACGCGAAGTTCGCCGACGTCTCGGGCGCGGGACACATGGTCGCCGGCGATCGGAACGATGCCTTCACGGCCGCCGTACTGGCATTCCTGGCCGAGGAATTCGGCGCTGACCCCTCGCGCTAGGAGGTCTTCAGCGCGCTCTGGTCGCGAAGGTGGCCGATCGCGGCGCTCGCCTCGCTGCGCTCGGAGTCGAGGAAGCGCGATACTGCGTCGGCGAGGCGCACGTCGGAGAGATAGTGGAGGCTCCAGGTTGGCGTGGCGTCGAAGCCGCGCAGATACTTGTAGTCGCCGCCCGCGCCCGGTTCGAAGCGCTGGATTCCGCGCTCGATGCAGAAGTCGATGGCCGCGTAGTAGCAGACATTGAAGTGCAGGTGTCGAGTGGGTTTGAGCGCCCCCCAATAGCGCCCGTACATCCCGTCGCCCTTGAATACGTTCGTCGTGCCGGCGATCACCTCGCCGCCGAGTCGTGCCACGACGAAGCAGAGTCGGTGTCGGAAGCGCTCGCTCAAGAGGTCGTAGAACTTCCGGTTGAGGTACTGGCGCCCCCAGTGGCGCGACTCGATCGTCGACAGGTAGCAGAGGAACATCGGTTCGAAGAGGTCGTCGGGGATGTCGTCTCCCGTCAACGCCTCGATGTGGACGCCCTGGACGTCCATCTCGCGCCGCTCGCGTCGGATCTGGTTGCGGCGCTTGCTGCGGAAGAGGGCCAGATAGTCGTCGAAGGAGCCGTAGTCCTGATTCCGCCAGTGGTACTGGAGCCCGACGCGGAGCATGAAGTCGCGCGCGGCGTCGGCATCGGCTGCGTCACCGTTCGTGATCGCGTCGACCTCACCCTTCGTGCAGAAGTTGACGTGGACGCCCGAAAGCTCGTGGTCATCACAGAAGCTCTTCAGCACTTCGGCGAGTTTTCGCGTCCACGCGACGCGATCCTCGCCACCAGCCACGAGGAAGCGCGCGCCGGTGACCGGTGTGAAGGGGGCGCCCACGAGAAGCTTCGGGTAGTAGCGGATGCCGGCTCGCTGTGCGGCGTCGGCCCAGGACCAGTCGAAGACGAACTCACCCTCGCTGTGGCTCTTGACGTACAGCGGGACCGCGGCGAGGAGACGCTCACCTTCGCGCGCGACGAGAGGTCGCGCCAACCAGCCCGTGCCCTCTCCGACCGCCCCAGCCTCCTCGAGGGAGGCGAGCCATTCCCACTCGAGGAATGGTGTGTCGTCACCGACGAGCGCGTTCCAGTCGTCCCGCGGGACATCCGCGACGCCCTCGAGCATTTCGATTTCCGGCATCGCCGGGTAGTGTACGCGGCCGCTGGACAGCCCGGGACTCCTGCTATCTTTTTGATGTGGCAGAGCGTCTTGACGAAGCAATGAAGCAACCGCCGAATCGATCCGCTCCGCGCGCGTCGGGGCCTGGTGACCCAGGGAAGCCTCCGAACGAGGGTGATCCGCGCCGCGAAGGCGGTCTTGCGACGGCAACGCGCATGAAGGTCGCGCGGCCGCCGCGCTTCAAGGTGCTCCTCTACAACGACGACTACACGCCCATGGAGTTCGTGGTGGGTGTGCTCGAGAACGTGTTCGGCAAGGGGCCATCCGCAGCGACACAGATCATGCTACAGATCCACCGCTCTGGAATGGGGGTCGCAGGCGTCTACGTCGTCCAGGTGGCCGAGACCAAGGTCGCGAACGTCCACGCCATGGCCGACGATCGCGGCTTTCCCCTGCGCGCCGGTATGGAGAAGGAATGAGCGAGATCGGGCGGGAGCTTCACCTCACCCTGCAGGCTGCCGTGCGCGAGGCGGTGACGAGGCGGCACGCGTACGTGACCGTCGAGCACCTCCTGTTCGCCGCCATTCACAACGAGCTCGGCGCGGAGGTCCTGCTCAACGCGGGCGCCGAGATCGCTGCGCTGCGCGCGGCTCTCGAGCGTTTCTTCGCCGACGACCTCGAGGTGATTCCCGGCGACGAGAGCTACGAGACCCGCCAGACGCTGGCGTTCCACCGCGTGCTCCAGAATGCGGTGAGCCACTGCGAGAACGCGGAAAAGGACGAGGTCGACGCCGGCGACCTGCTCGCGGCCCTGTTTCAGGAGCCCGACTCGCATGCGGTCACGCTGCTGCGCAGTCAGGGCGTCTCGCGCCTCGATCTCCTGCAGTACATCTCCCACGGGATCTCGAAGCTCGGCGCTGGCGGTGGGGCCGGCGTGGGCGCAAACGGGGCCCAGCCCGCCGACATCGAGGGCGGCGGTCTCGGCGGCGAGCCCGGTGCATTGCCCGCCGATCCACTCGGCGCCTTCACGACGAATCTCACGCAACAGGCGGCGCGCGGCGAGCTCGATCCGCTGATCGGCCGCGGCGCCGAGCTCGACCGAACGGTCCACATCCTCGCGCGCCGGCGGAAGAACAATCCCATCTTCGTCGGCGAGGCGGGTGTGGGAAAGACGGCTCTCGCCGAGGGACTCGCGTTGCGGATCCACGAGGGTCGAGTGACCGAGGACCTGCAGAAGTCCGAGATCTATGCGCTCGACATCGGCTCGCTGCTCGCCGGCACGCGCTACCGCGGCGATTTCGAGGAGCGTTTCAAGGCGCTCATGGCTGCGCTCGCTCAGTGCGAGGACCCGATCCTGTTCATCGACGAGATCCACACGATCCTCGGCGCGGGCTCTGCACAGGGCGCCACGGTGGATGCGTCGAACATGCTGAAGCCGATGCTGGCGTCGGGCGAGGTGCGCTGCATGGGCTCGACCACGTACCAGGAGTACCGCCACTTCGAACGCGACCGCGCTCTCTCGCGCCGCTTCCAGAAGGTCGATGTGAAGGAGCCCACCGCAGACGAGTCCGTGCGCATCCTGCAGGGCCTCGCTCCGCGCTACGAGGACCACCACGGCGTGCACTACACCGCCCCCGCGCTCAAGACCGCTGTCGATCTCTCGGTGCGGCACCTGAACGACCGCTTTCTCCCGGACAAAGCCATCGACGTGATCGACGAGACCGGTGCCGCCGTGCGCCTGCGACCCGGGTCGAAGCGCCGCAAGACCGTGGGGACGCGCGACATCGAGGAAGTGGTCGCGCGCATGGCGAACATCCCGGCGACCCGCACGTCGACGTCAGACCGCGAACGATTGTCGATGCTCGAGGAAGAGCTCCGTGCCGTCGTGTTCGGCCAGAACGCGGCGATCGCCTCGGTCGTCCGGGCCGTAAAGCGGGCGCGCGCCGGGCTCGGCGGTCGAGACCGTCCGATCGGCAGCTTTCTCTTCACCGGGCCCACGGGTGTCGGCAAGACCGAGCTCACGAAGCAGCTCGCGAAGACTCTCGGTGTGCCCTTTCTGCGCTTCGACATGAGCGAGTACATGGAGAAGCACTCGGTGGCTCGGCTCATCGGCGCACCTCCCGGCTACGTGGGCTACGACCAGGGCGGGCTGCTCGTCGAGCGCGTCCGCAAGGAGCCGTACACGGTGCTCCTGCTGGACGAGATCGAGAAGGCACACGGCGACCTCTTCGACATCCTGTTGCAAGTCATGGATCACGCGACGCTGACCGACAACCAGGGCCGTGAAGCCGATTTCCGTCACTGCACGCTGATCATGACGTCGAACGCGGGCACCCGCGAAATGAGCGCACGCGCCATCGGCTTCGCGGGCGGCCGCGCAGGAGACGGCTCGAAGGCCATCGAGCGGCTCTTCAGCCCCGAGTTCCGCAACCGCCTCGACGAGATCGTGACCTTCGACCCGCTCCTCCCGGAGGTGATGAGCCTTGTCGTGGACAAGTTCGTGAAGGAGGTCGAGGAGCAGCTCGCCGAGCGCAAGGTGAAGCTCGAGCTCTCCGAAGAAGCCCGCAGCTGGCTCGCCGAGAAGGGCTACGACCCCCAGTTCGGCGCCCGCCCCCTCGCCCGCGTGATCCAGACCGAGCTCAAAGATCGCCTGGCCGACGAGGTACTGTTCGGACCGCTCGTAAAGGGGGGGACGGTTCGGGCGCGTGTGGGGGACGGGCGGCTCGAGTTCGAGGTCGCCGAGCCGGCCTGATGGGCTCGGCTGGGAGTGCGCGGGGTAGCAGCCGTCGGGCTTCCGCCGCTTGCTTCCATCGATGCGTATCCTCGCGCTACCGCAGGATCGCCGGCAGCTGAAACACCATCCCCTCGTCGACTTCTGGTGAAGACGTCACGGTTGCCCCTCCGGGCGCCATCTCGCGCAGCCGCTCAACGACCTCCTGCACCAGCACCTCCGGCGCCGAAGCACCCGCCGTGATGCCAACACACCGGGCACCGTCGAGCCAGGCGGGGTCGAGCTCGCTGGCCCTCTGGACGAGATAGCTGCGGGAGCCGCGTTTCTCGGCCAGCTCGACGAGGCGGTTGCTGTTCGACGATTCCGGGGCGCCGACGACGATGACGACGTCGGATTTCTCCGTGAGCTCCTTGACGGCATTCTGGCGATTCTGGGTCGCATAGCAGATGTCGTCCTTGCGGGGCAGGACGATCTTCGGGTAGCGAGCGCGCATGGCGTCCATGATTTCGCGGGTGTCGTCCACCGAAAGGGTCGTCTGCGTGACACATCCGAGTCGCTCCGGGTCAGAGATTTCGAGTCTGGCGACGTCTTCGACGGACTCGATGAGGTGCATGTACTCGGGCGCGTGGCCCATCGTGCCCTCGACCTCGACGTGACCCGAATGCCCGATGAGGACGATGTCGTAGTCGTTCTTCGCGAAACGCACGGCTTCTCTGTGCACCTTTGTCACGAGCGGGCAGGTGGCGTCGATGACTTCGAGGTCGTTGCCCGCCGCTGCATCGCGGACGGCGGGTGAGACACCGTGGGCGCTGAAGATCAGGAGTGATCCGCGCGGAACTTCGGCGGGGTCTTCGATGAAGATGGCGCCCTTCGCGCGCAAGTCCTCGACGACGTGCTCGTTGTGCACGATCTCGTGTCGAACGTACACGGGAGGGCCGAATCTCTCGAGCGCCGTCTCGACGATCTCGATGGCTCGATCGACTCCGGCGCAGAAGCCCCTCGGGCTGGCGACCATTACTTCCACAGCGTCCAAGCCTAGCAGCCGTCGGTCACCCCGCCGTGGCGGGCGCTGCTACAATGGCTGCGCTGGTCGCACCTCAGAGGCGCCGTCCGCCGGGTGCTGAGATGACGCTCTGAAACGCACCCCTTCTCTGCCCGGCCTGGGAAGAAAACGCGGGGAGTTCTGCTCCGCGACACAGGAGTTCGCGATGGCCGATCTCGAGAAGTTTCGCTCCGAGACACGATCCTGGCTGAACCAGAACGCACCCGAATCGATTCGGGAGATCCGGTTCACCGAACTCGAAGGCAACTGGGGCGGCCGTAAGTTCGAGTTCGCGCACCCCGACCTCAAGGTCTGGCTGGAAGTGATGGTCGCGAAGGGGTGGACCGCACCAGCGTGGCCCAAGGAGTTGGGTGGGGGCGATCTGTCGAACGCCGAGGCTCGCATCCTCGCCGAGGAGATGAAGAACCTGAAGCTGCCGCCACCCCTCATGGGCTTCGGGCTCGAGATGATCGGGCGCACGATCCTCGATACCGGCACCGAGGAACAGAAGCGCCAGCACATCCCGCCCATCGTCAGGGGCGAGATCCGCTGGTGCCAGGGGTACTCCGAGCCCGATTCCGGGTCCGACCTCGCCTCGCTGCAGACCCGCGCCGTCGAGGACGGCGACGACTACGTCGTGAGCGGTACGAAGGTCTGGACGTCCTACGCGGACAAGAGCGACTGGATCTTTGCGCTCACGCGTACCGACCCGAGCGCGAAGAAGCAGGACGGCATCACGTTCCTTCTGATCGACATGGAGACGCCCGGTGTGAGCGTGTGGCCCATCCAGCTGATCAGCGGGAAATCGCCGTTTTGCGAGACGCGCTTCGACGACGTCCGCGTGCCGCGCAAGAACGTCCTCGGTCAGGTAAACGGCGGGTGGTCGGTCGCCAAGGCGCTGCTCGGATACGAGCGCAACATGATCGCCGGTGCGTTCGGTGCCGCCGGTGGCAGCAGCCCAAAGCGTCCCGGAAGCGCGCTTGCAAACCTCGCGCGCGACTACGGCCTCGGCGAGGCCGACGGACCGCTCGACGATGCCGCCATCCGCAACGACATCTCCCAGGTGGAGATGGACGCCCGCGCGTTCGCCCTCACCACTCAGCGCTCGAAGGACGCCGCGCGGGCCGGTCACAAACCCGGACCCGAGAGCTCGCTCGTCAAACTCTACGCGACGGAGCTCAACAAGCGCCGCGCCGATCTCTCGGTGCGCATCGCCGGACCCCAGGGCCTCGGCTGGGAGGGTGCGGGCTTCGACGCCGAGGAGATCGACCGGACGCGCAGTTGGCTGCGGACGAAGGGAAACTCGATCGAGGGCGGCACGTCCGAGATCCAGCTCAACGTCATCGCCAAGCGCGTGCTCGGCCTGCCGGACGCCTGAGAACACGCTGTGGAAGCCGTCCTTCCCCGGGGCCGCGCGGATGCCCCGGGACGCAACAACGCGAGGATTCGACCATGCAACTGGTGCTGACGGAAGATCAGGAGTTGCTCGCCAAGACCGCCTCGGACTTCGCTGCCGAGCACTGCGCTGTGGCGCGCGTGCGCGCGCTGCGCGACAGCGCCGACGAACTCGGCTACAGCCCGAAGCTGTGGAAGGAGATGGCGGAGCTCGGCTGGGTGGGGATCCCCTTCTCCGAAGCGGTGGGCGGCGCGGACATGGGACTCGCAGAGCTCTCGGTGGTGCTCGAGGCGATGGGCCGCGGACTCGCCCCCGAGCCCTTTCTTTCCGCAGTACTGCTCGGCGGGCAGGCGCTCCACCTCGGCGGCAGCGCCGCGCAGCAGGAAGCCTGGCTCCCCGGGCTGGTCGAAGGGGAGATCATCGTAGCGCTCGCCTACCAGGAGGCNCNGAGCCGCTATGAAGTGCACCGCACCGCGACCACGGCCACACGGAGCGGCGGTGGCTTCACGCTCTCGGGCGAAAAGATTCAAGTGCTCGACGGCAGTGCCGCACATGCGTACGTGGTGTCCGCGCGCACCAGCGGCGCCGAGCGAGACCGCGACGGCGTAACCCTGTTTCTCGTGAAGCGCGATGCGCCGGGGGTGGCCGTCGACCGCCAATCGCGCCTCGATTCTCGCGGCGCGGCGCTGGTGACGCTGGACGGTGTCGGAGTCGATGCGTCCGACGTCGTGGGTGCGGAGGGGCAGGGCGCCGACCTCCTCGAGCGGGTGGTCGACCGGGCCACGGTGGGGCTCTGCGCCGAGATGCTGGGCTCGATGTCAGAGGCCTTCGAACGCACACTCGAATACCTGAAGGTCCGCAAGCAGTTCGGCGTTCCCATCGGGAGCTTTCAGGCGCTGAAGCACCGCGCTGCAGAGATCTTCGTGGCCATCGAGCTGGCGCGGTCCGCGACGATGGCCGCGTCGCGCGCGGTCGACGCGGACGACGACGAGTCCAAGCTTCTGGTGTCGCTCGCGAAGGCGCGCTGCTCCGATACCGGCATCCATACGGCCAACGAGGCCGTGCAGATGCACGGCGGCATCGGCATGACGGACGAGCACGAGATCGGCTTCTTCCTGAAGCGGGCGCGAGTCGCGGAGCTGACCTTCGGCGACAGTGCGTGGCACCGGGATCGCTGGGCACGGCTCCGGGGCTACTGAGTGCCTCGCGGATGACGCATTGACCGACTTTCGCGAACCGCTCGATCCGACCGATCGGCTACTGCGGAGCTGCCGCGGCGAGCCCGTCGACCGGCCTCCGGTCTGGCTGATGCGTCAGGCCGGTCGCTATCTCCCCGAGTACCGTCGGCTGCGCGAGGGTGTGTCGTTCCTCGAGATGTGCCGCAACGTCGACCGCGCGGTCGAGGTGTCGCTCCAGCCCATCGATCTCGTCGGTTCGGAAGCCGTCATCCTCTTCTCGGACATCTTCGTCCCGGTCCTCGGAATGGGTGCCGACGTCCGCTTCGCCCCGGGGCCGACGCTCGACGACCCGATCCACACGATGGCCCAGGTCGACGCGCTCTCGGTGCCCGATCCGCGCGATACCGTGCCGTTCGTGTTCGAGATCGTGGAGGCGCTGCGCGCAGAGCTCGAGGGGCGGCGGATTCCGCTGCTGGGATTCGCGGGAGCGCCGTTCACGCTGGCCGCATACCTTGTCGAGGGATCGGGTTCGAAGGACTTCGCCAAGCTCAAGGCGATGATGTTCCGCGCGCCGGAGGTGCTCCACGCACTGCTGGAGAAGTTGGTCGATCTCACTGTCGAGTACCTCGCTGCTCAGATCGAGGCGGGTGCTCAGGCGGTGCAGCTGTTCGACACCTGGGCAGGGATCCTCGACGAGCCCACGTATCGCGAGTGGGTGCTGCCCGTACACCGGGAGATCGCCTCGAAGCTCGACCGCGGTAGTGCTCCGCTGATTCTCTATGTGAACAACGGCGCGCACGTGCTCGGGCCGATGCTCGAGGCGGGCGCAGACGTGATCTCGATCGACTGGCGGGTCGATATGGCGACGGCGGCGCGGGCCGCCGGTAGCGGCACGAGCGTGCAGGGAAATCTCGATCCGTGCGCACTCGCCGCACCGCGCGAGGAGATCTTCAGGCGCGTCGAACGAATCGCGCGGGCCGCGGGTCCGGCCCGCGGACACATCCTGAACCTCGGGCACGGCTGCCTGCCGGGGACGCCGGTCGAGGGGGTGCGCGCGTTCACGGACGCAGCGAGGGCGCTCTCCGATTGAGTGTAGCCGACGTCGACGTCGTGGTGATCGGCGCGGGGATCGCGGGGCTCGCGGCCGCCCTCGAGCTCCAGGATCACTTCGGGGAGGTGATTGTCGTCGATGCCTCCGACCGTCCGGGCGGCGTCATGCGCACCGATTACTTGTCGGGGTACGTGTTCGAGCGCGGGCCGAACACCTTTCAGGTGAAGGCGCCCATGCTCTCGTTCCTCGAGTCGCGCGGCATCGACAACGTGCTGCAGCGCGCCACGCCGGAGAGTCGGTCGCGGTACCTGCTCCGCGATGGCAAGCTCGTCCGGGTTCCGACGTCGCCGTTCGGCATCGTCACGACGCGGCTGATTTCGGGTGGCGCGAAGTGGCGTCTGTTCGCGGAGCCGCTGAAGACCAGGCAGGATGCAACGGGCGAGTCGGTCTCCGAGTTCTCCGCGCGGCGCTTTGGGGAGGAGGTCGCGGAGCACCTCGTCGGCCCGTTTCTCACTGGCGTCTACGCCGGCGACGAGACGCAGCTGGGCGTCGAAGCGGTCTTCCCGCAACTCGTCGCCGCCGAGCGCGATCACGGGAGCGTCACGCGCGGGCTGCTCGCCGACGCCGTGAAGCGCCGCGGACCCCGCACGAAAGCCGGTTCGTACTCCGCGCGCGCTGCGAATACGTCGAGCGATGGTCTCGGTCCGTTCGCGCGGATGCTCGCCGAGCGCCTCGTACACCCGCCGGCGCTCGAAACGGACGTCGAGTCGATCCACAACGACGGCCCCTGCTGGTGCGTGTCGATGCGGGGGCGAGCGGGCTCGGTGCGGATTCGGGCCCCGCGGGTCGTGGTGGCCACACCCTCGTGCGCGGCTGCCAACATACTGCGCGGCGTGAGCAGCGAACTCGCATCGGGGCTCGAGGCGATCGCGTACACGCCGGTGGTGTCCGTCGCGATCGGCGTCGACCGGGAGAAGGTTCGAACTCCGATCGATGGCTTTGGCTTCCTGGTTCCGAGGTCCGAGAAGCTGGGTCTGCTCGGGTGTCTCTACATGAGTCGACTGTTTCCAGGGCGTGCACCGGAAGGGTTCGAGCTCCTCCAGTGCCTGCTCGGCGGAGCGCGCTGGCCCGAGGCGATCGAGCATCCCGACGACGTCCTCCTCGAGCAGATCCGTGCCGACCTCGACGCAACGCTCGGCCTCGACGACACCCCGAAGGTCCTCGGGATCTGCCGCTGGCCCCGCGCCGTTCCCCAACCCGATCGCGAACACGTCCGACGGGTCGCGGGCCTGCGCCAGGCCTGTCAACCGTTCCCGGGCATCGCGCTCGCGGGCAGCTATCTGGACGGGGTCGGTCTCGCCGACTCCCTCGCCTCAGGCCTGACCGCCGCCCGCTCGCTCCTCCCCTGACCTCCCCGAGTCGGCCCGGAGCGCGTCCATCGCGAGGCTGGCGACCGTCTGGGTAAAGCGCGGCGTGGCGTTGAGCGACGGGACCAGGAGCAGCTTCTCCCCGCCGACGGCTTGCCACTGTGCGCGCGCGCGCACGGCGATCTCTTCGACGGTTTCGAGGCAGTCGGCGACGAAGGCCGGGCACATCACCGCGAGGCGGCGGACGCCGCGGCCGGCGAGCTCTGGGAGCACCTCGTCGGTGTACGGTCGAATCCACGGCGTGCGGCCCAGGCGCGACTGGAAAGCCACGCTGTGGGTGGCGTCGCGCAGGCCGAGGGCACGGGCGATACCGCGCGCCGTGGCGTAGCAGTGCGCGCGGTAGCAGCCGCGGTTGTCGGATCCGATGGCGTCGCAACACGACTCGGATGCGAGGCAGTGAGCGCCGCTCGCATCGGTGCGCTTCACCTGTCGCTCCGGGAGACCGTGGAAGCTCATGAGTACGTGGTCGGGCGCGAATTCTGCGAGCAGCGGCGCGGCGACCTCCCGCTCGGCGTCGATGTAGCCCGGGTCGTCGTAGAACGACTGCAGTGTGGTGAGCGGGGGGGCTCCGGCGATTCGCGCGTGCTCCTCCTCGAGCTTTGCGAGGGCCGAGCCTGTCGCCGCGTCGGAGTATTGGGGGAACAGCGGGATCCCCACGATCCGTTCGACCCCGGCAGCGCAGAGCGCCAGGAGGCCCGCGCGAATCGACGGATTGCCGTACCGCATCGCGAGCTCTACCGAGAAGTCAGCGCCGAGCGCATCGGCGAGCGACGCTTCCAGGGCCCGCCCGTGTACGAGCAGGGGGGAGCCCTCGTCGAGCCACACCGACGCGTACTGCTTTGCCGTGCGCCGCGGCCGAAGCGGCAGGATCAGGAGATTCACGAGCGCCCACCGCGCGGGCGCGGAGATGTCGATCACCCGCGGGTCGCTCAGGAATTCTCGCAGGTAACGACGAACGTCACCGACTCCGGGTGAGTCCGGTGTTCCGAGGTTGATGAGCAGGATGCCCGCGCGTGATTCGGACATGGATCAGGTGGCGCGCCGGTGGAGGCCGCCGAGACGCGCGGAGAGAGCCAGGTAGAAGATCGGATACGAGATGCTGATCGCGGCCAGGTGAAAATCGCGCGCGACTTCCGGATCGAAGAGCGCGTACGCGACGAGCACGAAACTCATGAACGAGAACACCGCGTTGGTCTTCCACAGCACCTTCAACCGACTCGGATAGACGTACTTGAAGGGAACGAAAACGAGCGCCGAGAACAGCGTCACGACCACCGTGCCGAACAACGGGCCGACATCGAACAGCCACGCGTAGATCGCGACGATGTTCCAGTACGAGGGAAACCCGAGAAAGAAGTCGTCCTCGGTCTTGGCGTCGACCCGGGAGAACCCGTACGCGCTCGCCATGACGGGAAGCACGGCGAACGCCGCGTGGGCCAATACCCCCGCCGCAACCATGAACACCGCGGGCACGAGGACGAAGTTGAAGTAGTCGACCATGTCGTCGAGCCGCCGACCGTCGAACGAAGGCAGCACCTTCGACACGCCCACGGCCCGGGCCAGCATCCCGTCCACCGCGTCGATGAACAGCGCGGCGAGCATCAGGAGGAGAGAGAACTCATAGTCGCGGTTCAGGATGGCCAGCAGCGAGAAGACACCGAAGATCGCACCACTGGCGGTGAATGCGTGGACCCCCCAGGCCAGCGCGATCTGGATCCCTGACGCGTGGTTCGCCTCTCTCATCCACGTCTCTCCCATCCGCTCCCAGCCTACCAGAGCCGCTATATTCGCGAAGCCCCCCGACAGGAGCTGACGATGGACGCAGAAATTCAGAAGCGATACTCCGATCGCGCCATCGAGTTCCTGCGCCAGGGCGGCGATTCCTTCCAGACCACGAAGGTCGACGCCGTCTTCAATTGGGGACGCAAGTACTCGATGTTCCTCTACCCCTTCGTCACCGCGTGTTGCGGTATGGAGTTCATGTCGGTGGCGGGGCCGCGCTATGACCTCGACCGCTTCGGCTGCGCGCTTCCGCGCTTCTCGCCTCGGCAATCGGATCTGCTGATGGTGGTCGGCACGATCACGCACCGCCAGGCGCCGATCCTCCAGAAGGTCTACGCGCAGATGGCGGAGCCGAAGTGGGTCATGGCCTTTGGCGCGTGCACCTGCTCGGGCGGTCCGTACAACAACTATGCCGTCGTCCAGGGCATCGACACGATCATTCCCGTCGACATCTACGTGCCCGGCTGTCCGCCTCGGCCGGAAGCCGTACTCGACGGTCTCATGAAGCTTCAGGCGCGCGTCCAGGCCGAGCGCGTTCCCGCCGACGGCCGCCACCAGGACACCGAGGAGCTCACTCCGCCGGTGGTCGAGAAGCCCATTCCCTGAGCCCGATCCCTGGTCCAGAATCATCGTGAAGTTTGACCTCCCAACGAGAACGAGGGGCGCGAGATGACGATCGCAGTCGAGCTTCCGGCGCTGGGTGAGAGTGTCGTCGAGGGCACCGTGTCGAAGTGGCTGGTGGCGGAGGGCGACCGCGTCGCGCTCGATCAGCCGCTCCTCGAAGTGACCACCGACAAGGTCGATGCCGAGATCCCGTCGCCGGAGCCGGGCATCGTCGAGAAGATCCTCGTCGCGGAAGGGGAGACGGTGCCGGTTGGCGCACAGCTGGTGTTGATCGCGAGCGAGGTCGACCCGCGGCCGGTCGACGACCTCGGCGAATCCGGGAGCGCCGCCGCGTCGAACGCCGCCGCGGCTTCCGGCGCCCGGCGCGTCACCCCGCTCGCGCGGCGCATCGCCGAGCAGGAGCGGGTCGATCTCGACGGCGTCTCCGGTAGCGGGGCCGGCGGACGCATCCTGAAGGCTGACGTCCTGCGCGGCGCCTCCGTCCCGGCGCCGCCCCCCGCTCCCGCCGCCGAGACGGAATCCCTGCCCGCCAACCCGGTGGCCGCCTCGCCGGCCCCCGCCCCCGCGCGCCCCGCCCCGCGTCCGGCCTTCCTCGACTACCAGCTCATGCCCGGCGACAAGCTCATCCCGATGACGCCACTGCGAAGGCTCGTCGCGGAGCACATGGTGATGAGTAAGCGGGTGAGTCCGCACGTGGGGACGGTCGCCGAGATCGACATGGGCGCCGTCTCGGAGGTTCGCGACGCCCACAAGCGCGCGTTCAAGAGCGCCAACGGATTCGGGCTGTCCTTCCTGCCGTTCATCGTCCACGCCAGCGTGCGCGCACTGCGCGAGTTTCCGCAGCTCAACGCGTCGGTGCTCGAGGACGCGATCGTCGAGAAGAAGGACATCCACATCGGTATTGCCGTGGAGATCGAGAAGGGGCTGGTCGTCCCGGTGGTGCGCCACGCCGATCGCTTGTCGCTCGCCGGTCTCGCCCAGGCGGTGGAAGACCTCGCCCACCGCGCGCGCAACAAGAAGCTCTCTGCCGACGAGCTGAAGGGTGGGACGTTCACGATCTCGAACCCCGGTCGGCACGGCAACCTCTACGGCTTCGCGATCATCAACCAGCCCCAGGTCGGCATCCTGCGGATGGGTGAGATCGTGAAGCGGCCTGTCGTGCGCAGCGTCGGAGGTGACGACGCCATCGTTTTGCGGCCGATGATGCACCTGGCCCTCTCGTACGATCACCGAGCCGTCGACGGCTCGCCCGCGAACGGATTCCTGTTCCGGATCCGACAGCTCCTCGAGGAAGGTGAGTTCGATCTCTGATCGCACCGCCGTCCCCGTCGCTCCGTTGGCCCGGGTCGCCAGGGAAGGGTCCCTCGAAGTCGAGTGGCGCGGCGAGGTTGCGTACGCCGAGGCCCTCGTGTTGCAGGAAGACGCGCTCGAAGCGCGCCGCTCGGGCGCGTCGGGCGATCGTCTCCTCCTGCTCGAACACCCTCCCGTGATCACGCTCGGGCGCAGCACGAAGTCCGAGAACCTGCTCTCGGGTCGCGAATCGCTGGCTGCTGCGGGAATCGACGTGTTCGAGATTGCGCGGGGCGGCGACGTCACCTACCACGCCCCGGGGCAGCTGGTGGGCTACCTGATCGTCGATCTCGACGCTCGAGGGGACCGCGACGTTCACGCGTTTCTGCGTCGCATGGAGGGAGCTCTCGAGGAGGCCCTGGCGGCGCTCGGCGTACCCGCGCGAACGCTGGCGGGCATGACGGGAGTCTTCGTCGAAGACGCGCGCTCGCCGGAGCCGCCGCGGAAGATTGCGTCCATCGGAATCGGTGTCCGCCGCTGGGTGACGTGGCACGGGTTCGCGCTGAACGTCGACATCGATCTGGCGGGCTTCGAAAACATCGTGCCGTGCGGACTCGCGCAGGTCGAGATGACGTCGGTCGCGCAGGAACTCGGCGTCGCTGCGCCCGCCGGCCTGCGCGATCGCGCCGTGAGCGTCGTTCGCGAGTCGTTCCTGGCCGCGTTTACGGCCTGAAGACCCGCCTCATTGCCGCTATAGTCGCGCGCGATGCCGGGTTCCGTGATCAAGGTCAAGCGCCAGGAGAAGATCGGGTGGCTCGAGCGCCTGTACGTGCCCATGATCATCAAGGGGCTGTTCGTCACGGGCGGCCACTTCTTTCGCAACCTCCGCGGCTTCGTCACAGGCAAGAACCGCACGGACTTCGTGGTCCAGTACCCCGAAGAGCGCGTCGACTACCCGAGCGCGTTCCGCGGCATGCCCGTGCTCGTTGCGCTGGACGACGGGCTTCCGAAGTGCGTGGCCTGCGGGCTGTGCGAGTTCGCCTGCCCCACGGACTGCATCAGCATCGTCCCCGGTGAGCTCGAAGGGGCGAGGATCGAGCGCTACCCGGAAGCCTTCGACATCGACATGTCGCGCTGTATGTACTGTGGTCTCTGTGAGGAGGCGTGTCCGGAAGAGGCCATCGTGATGAGCCGCGAGGTCGAGATCTCCACGTACGACCGCCAGTCGATGATCTTCGAGAAGGAGAATCTCCTCGTCCACGAGAACCTGTTGAAGCGCCGCATCGACTTCATCCGCGGCGATTACGAACGCGACCGCGAGCCCCCGAAGAGCGACGTGTGATGGAAGACCACGGCTCGGCGGCGCTGCGCTCACTCCTCGAGGTCCTGCCGGACACCGTGCTGGAGACCCACGCGCGTCTTGGAGACGCCACCGCCTGCGTCGACCCGACGCGCATCCTGACCGTGCTCCGCCACCTGCGAGACGAGCCCGGACTCGAATTCGACATGCTGATGGACCTCTGTGCGGTCGACTTCCTGGGCTCAGAGCCCCGCTTCGAGGTCGTCTACCACCTCTACTCGCTCGCCCACAAACACCGCGTGCGCATCAAGGCACGGGTCCCCGAGGCGGCCCCCGAGATCGACAGCGCCGTTTCCCTGTACCCCGGCGCAAACTGGATGGAGCGCGAGGTCTTCGACCTCTACGGCGTGCGTTTCACCGACCACCCCGACCTGCGCCGACTGCTCCTCTACGAGGAGTTCGAGGGGCATCCACTGCGCAAGGACTACGCGAAGGAAAAGCGCCAGCCCCTCGTCGGACCGGGGAACTGACCGTGGCCGGCGGTCGCAACTCTCTGACCGAGCGTGTGCTCGACACGCCCGAGGACGACCTCGAACGCGACCTCCACACCGAGCACCACGTCCTCAACATGGGGCCGTCGCATCCGGCGACCCACGGCACGGTCAAGTTCCTGATCGAGCTCGACGGCGAGACGATCGTCGCGCTCGATATCCAGGTTGGCTACTTGCACCGCGGCTTCGAGAAGGAGTGCGAGAGCGGTACGTGGTACCAGGCGATTCCCTACACCGATCGCCTCAACTACAACTCCGCCATTCTCGCGAACATCGGCTATTGCATGGCAGTCGAAAAGCTGCTCGAGGTCGACGTGCCCGAGCGCTGTCTCTGGCTGCGCGTCCTTGCTTGCGAGCTCTCGCGCGTCGGTGACCACCTCACCCGCTGCGGCGCGGCCTGCCTCGAACTCGCCGCGATGACGCCGTTCCTCTACGGCATCGAAGCTCGCGAGCTCGTGTGGGATCTGCAGGAGCTGCTCTGCGGTGCGCGCGTTACGTCGAACTACATCCGCATCGGCGGCGTGAAGCACGGACTCCCGGCGGATTTCGCTGTGGCGTGTCGCGAGAGCATCGCCAAGGTCCGCGCCCTGCTCGACGACTTCGAAGCGGTGGTGACCAGCAACCGCATCTTCGTCGACCGACTGAAGGGAACCGGCATGCTCTCGAAGGAGGACTGCATCCGGTACGCGGTCACGGGTCCTCTGCTGCGCGCGGTCGGTGAGCCCCTCGACCTGCGGAAGGACCAGCCGTACCTCGTCTATGACGAGATCGACTTCGACGTCCCCATTGGTGAGGTCGGCGACAACTACGACCGCTACCTCGTGTGTATGGAGGAGGTTCAACAGAGTCTGCGCATCGTCGAGCAGTGTCTCGACAAGCTCGAGAAGCTCGGCCCCGGTCCAGTGAACAGCGAGGATCCGCGCGTGCGCTGGCCCGCAAAGGGGCGCGTCTTCAACCAGATGGAGGAGCTGATCCAGCAGTTCAAATCGGTCACCGAAGGGCCGCGGGTTCCCGAGGGCGAGGGCTACCTGGCCATCGAGTCCGCGAACGGCGAGCTCGGCTTCTATCTCGTATCCGACGGATCGGCGGTTCCCTACAAGGTGCGGTGTCGACCCCCCAGCCTGATCAATCTCGCACCCATGCCCCTCATGCTGAAGGGCGCGCTGCTCGCCGACCTCATCCCGACGTTCGACTTCATCAACATGGTCGGCGGCGAGTGCGACCGTTGAGCGAAGACCGCGCCAGCGTCTGGCGGCGCCTCGGTGCCCCGATCGACCAGGAGGGAAGCGTGAACGATCCGCGTACCTTCGAGGAGCACGGGGTGAAGTGGAACGAAAAGTGGGTCTACCACGCCGACGATGGCGCGATCACCCGCGTCGTACTCTGGAACCGCTACGAACTCGTCGGCGTGTTCCGCGTGAACAGCGACGGCAGCGCCGAACCCGAGCCGCTGCGGGAAGGCTGAGATCGGTGCCCCCCGACGCACCGCGTCCCGGGCCGCCACCGCTACGTCCCTTCGGTCTGATCCTGCACCATGACGCGAGCTGGTCGCACGAAGGCGAGCCGGTGCTCAACCGAAAGCTCCGCAAGGCCTTCGACCAGTCGGTCCGCTACCTCATGGACGAGAAGAAGTACGTCGTCCAGCTCGGGCGCTTCCGCGGTGAGATCGAGATCGAGGAAACCGGTTTCTTCGTCAGGCTCTTCGATCCTGAGACCGGCGCGATTGCACTCTCCGACGGGACGCGCGAGATCCTCGAGATCGCTTCGCTCGCGCCGTCGCCCATCGACGGGGCGCTGCTCTGCACCGTCAAGCGAGACCTCATTCCCGAGGGCCTGCCCGCCCGCTTCATGCACGCTGCCCACGCCGAGCTCATGAACGCCGTCGATCCCGACGCAGCTCCGCCGGCCCTGCGACTCGCCGGGCGCCTCGAGATCCTCCCGGAGCTCTAGCCCGCCGTGATCTCGCTTCGAGGGATCGTGAATCATGCGGGCTAGGTGACGTTGCGTCCGATCAGCACGCCGGCAATCAAGGCGATCATCCCGAAGCCCATGCTCGCCAGTGGATTGAGGAGCGCTGACACGAGCTCACCATCCTCGATCAGGCGCCACGTCTCCATTCCGAAGGTCGAGAACGTGGTGAATCCGCCGAGCACTCCAGCGACGAGGAACAGCCGGAGCGGGGGCGTGAGGAGTGACCGCTCGTCGGCGAGGGTCGCGACGAGACCAATCAGGAAGCAGCCCGCGACGTTCACGGCGAGGGTGCCCCAGGGAAACGGCGGACCCGCCCGCGCGTCGACGAGCGTGGCGAGGGCGAAGCGGAGCAAAGAGCCGAGACCGCCTCCAGCGAAGAGCAGCAGCCACTTCACGCTCTGACGCTACTCCGCCCGTGCGCGTCGCGCGAGCGGCGCCGACTCGCATTCCCGGGAATGGTGGGTACCTTCAGGCTCCACGGCGCCGTGGCCAAGTGGTAAGGCACGGGACTGCAAATCCCTGATCCCCGGTTCGAATCCGGGCGGCGCCTCCAGGTCTTCGCATCGCCCCGATCGCCCGCCATCGCGACCCACCGTCGGGTTCGCCGCCGCGCGGCCGCTCGCGCTGGCGTTCCTGTCGAATTCGCCTGTTCTTCGATCTCGCGAGCGCCGTATAATCGGGCCGCCGCTGACCGCGAGGACAGGAGAATTCATGCGTATCCCGTCTTTTGTCGCGATGCTCCTGGCCGTGTTCCTGGCCATGGTCGTCGGGCCCGCCGGCCCGCTTCTGGCGGACGAGTGGGACGACGAGGCGGCCAGCGAGGAGACCGGACTCGAGCCCGCTCGCGACGGCTGGTATCTGGGCGCCAACTACGTGCGCGCGTTCGAGATGTGGCACCCCCACGATCCGGGAACCGTGCAGGACCCGAACGGCTTGAGCGTTCGCGTTGGCTTTCGCTTTCTCGAGAACTGGGCGCTCGGCTTCCAGTACGAGTGGCTCGACGACTTCGAGCTCGACACACCCGAGTTCAGGGCGAGCGGCAATGTCTTGACCTTCAACGGTCGCTTCTACTGGCCCCTCGGTCGGATCCAGCCCTACGGGCTCTTCGGCATCGGCTATCTGCAGAGCTCGCGCGAGGGGTCGTTCAAGCGGGTCGTGGACGGGGCCACCGGCAACTTCGCGATCCGCACGGGCGGTGGCGTCGACTGGGTCCTGACGCGCAACTGGGTGCTCGCGACCGAAGCCGTCTACGTACTCCCGACCGGGAATTTAAACGCGATTCAGTACCTCTCGCTCGGGATCGGCTTGCAGTACCGCTTCGAGCCCTTCGTGTATTGACGTTCCGGTGGGTTCTGGTGCGGTTTGGTCGCCGCCGCAGGCCAAGAATCTTCAACCGTGGCTAAATACCCCTCAGTTCCTCGGGGGAATGTGGCGATAAGCGGGTCACCGTACGGTGAGTCCCCCCTCACAGCCCGGCCTCCGGTCGGTGCTGAGGACCGGTCCCCTCCGACCGAGTTCAGCCCAGAGGCAACGAACTTCCTCCATGGATCCGCGTACTCTTCGTGACTATCGGGCCGCGATGTCCGATTCCGTCCGTCTCCACGCCTATCAGGCAGCCCTCGAGCAGGTCTGCCCCGGCCAGGTCGTCTGCGATCTGAACGCGGGACTTGGGCTGTACTCGCTCATGGCGCTGCGCGCCGGGGCCGAGCGCGTGTACGCGATCGAGAACGATCGCGAGATCCTCGAGCTCGCCATGCGAATCATGCTCCGCAACGACATTGCACCGGATCGCTTCATCGCGCTCGACGGACCGTCCACCGACGTGGAACTCCCCGAGCCGGCCGGGGTGATCGTCGCCGACGTGCTCGCCGACGCCGAGCTCGGACGCAACGTCGCTGGCCTCCTCGAAGACGCGCGCGCTCGACTCGCCGCTCCTGACGCGGTCTTCGTTCCCACTGAGCTCACCCTCTACGCCGCACTCACCCGACCGCGCGCGTTCAAGGGCGCGTGCGAATTCTGGGACGCCGACCTCTTCGTGAAGCACGGCATCGACTTCGGGGACGTCGTGCCAGAGCTGCGCGAGCACGCCCACATCCTGATGCTTCGCGACGACGAGATCGTTTCTGCCTGGGAACCCATCCAGCGGATCCGCCCGGCCGAGCCATCGGTCGACGAGTCCGTCGAGATCGTCGAGCTCGCGGTGCGCAAGCCCGGGAAAGTGGACGGCGTGTGTCTCGCGATCGACGCCACGCTCATCGACGGCGTGCGCATCACTACGCTGCCCGAGGTCCAGGACCCCGATGACCGGCCGAAGCACACGTTCCATCCGCTGCGCGAGGAGAGAACGTGCGGAGAGGGCGATGTGATCGAGCTCATTCAGCCGGGCTCGCCCGCTAACGCCTTCGACGTGACGTCGAAGGTCAAAGTCGTTCCCGCGCCGCGAGTCGCCGAGCGGCGCGAAGCGCGAGGCGCGGACTAGACGTCCGCTCGGAGAAGAGATCCGATCACCCGCTCGCGGTTCGGACGCGGTGGATTGGCATCCGCGGTCGGCGCTGCTTCGGGACGCTGGCGCTGTTGAGGAGAGAGGTGGAAACTCCTTTGGAGTTTCTCTTTCGTTGACCGCTGGCGCTGTTTTTGCTGGCGCTGTTGAGGAGAGAGGTGGAAACTCCTTTGGAGTTTCTCTTTCGTCGACCACTGGCGCTGTCAATGACTCGTAGGGAAGTCGAGGTCTAGGCGCGGCGGTTGGTCGATACCCTCGTCGCGCAAACGCAGCGCGAGGTCGAGGCGCGCGGCCGCCTGGATCAGGCCCAGGTGGCTGAAGGCCTGGGGGTAGTTGCCGAGGGGGGCGCCCGTCGCCGGGTCGACCTCTTCCGCGAGGAGTCCCAGGTGATTCGCCGCCGACAGATGGTTGTGGAAGACCTCCAGGGCCTCGTCGAGTCGGCCGCTCAGCGCGAGCGCCTCGGAGAGCCAGAATCCGCACAGTACGAAGGCACCCTCATCGGCGTCGATGCCGTCGGGCGTGTGGTAGCGGCGCAGGAAGCGTCCGCTACCGAGTTCGTGAATCACGCGCTTGATCGTGCGATCGACACGTGGATCGCTGGGCGGGAGGAAGCCATTGATGGGCATGAGGAGCAGGGTGGAGTCGACGTCGTGTCCACCGTACTCGCCCACGAACGTTCCGATGCCGTCGTCGTACCCCTTGTCGAGCACTTCGATCATGATCCGGTCCCGCGCGGCGCGCCAGTCGTTCTCGTACATGTCGCCACCGAAGAGGGGTGCGATGTGCAGCGCGCGGTCGAGCGCGACCCAGGTCATGAGCTTCGAGTGCACGTGGTGTGTCGCAATCGACCGCGGCTCCCAGATGCCGTGGTCGGGCTGGACCGAGTTCTCGACTGCCTGGTTGACGAGCTTGCGGATCTGGCGCCACAGGCCGAGGCCGAGGGTTCCGCCCGACTGCTCGTAGAGCGATGCCGCGTCGACCAGCGGGCCGACGATGTCGTGCTGAATCTGATCGCGGGCCGCGTTGCCGAGGCGTACCGGTTGACTGCCCCGGTGGCCGGAGAGGTGCTCGAGGAGCACCTCGTTGGGGACCATCTCGCCGTCGATCGTGACCATGAGGTCGAGCCGGTCGTATCGCTGCACGGTATCGCGCACGAACTGGAAGAAGCCCAGCGCCTCCTCGCGGTAGCCGATCAGGTTCATGGCGCGAATTGCCATGGCGCTATCGCGCGTCCATGAGAATCGGTAGTCCCAGTTGCGCTGGCCCCCGGGGCAGACCGGCAGACTCGTGGTGGGCGCGGCCACCATGGCGCCAGTGGGCGCGTACTGGAGCAGCTTCAGCGTGAGCGCCGAGCGCTGTACGTCGTGGCGCCACGGGCCGTCGTAGTTGAGCTTGCTCGCCCACTTCCGCCAGAAACGGCGGGTGGAACGCAGGTGGTCGAATGGGCGGTAGGCCGCGATCTTCTCGGGGCGCTTCGAGCGCCACGACAGCACCGTCCACATGCGCTGACCGCTCCGCAGGGTGAAGCGCGCCACCGCGCCGCCTTCGGGGCGCAGCTCGAACAGTACGCCGCCGCCGATCGCGAGAGACAGACGCTCGCCGTTCGGTCCCTCTGCGACGACCCCGCCCTCGGCGATGTGTACGCGGGTGGTCCCGCGCGCGTAGTCGAAGCGAGGATCGAAGAGCACTTCGATCTCCATCACGCCTTCGCGCGCCTCGATCAATCGGTGCAGCTCGTGCGTGGACGATCGCGGGTCGCCGTTCCACGGCATGAAGTCCGTCAGGCAGACCACCCCGCTGCCGGGCTTGCGAAAGAGGGTCTGGAGGACATTCGTGGCGTCATCGTAGGACTGCAGGCTCTCGTGGCCTTCCCGGGCGGGAGCGATGCGGAACGTGCCGCCCTTCCCGGGGTCGAGGATGCCGGCAAAGACACTCGGGGAATCGAAGCGCGGCAGGCAGAGCCAGTCGACGGCACCGTTCACGCCGATCAGCGCACAGGTGTGCCCATCGCCCACGGCGCCGTACATGCCGGTGGCGGGCGGCGCGCCGTCGAGCGTGAAGGTCTGCGCCAGACGACGCGAAGCCGTATAGATGTCCACAGGGTTCCCCTCCCAGGTGCTTCGGTGGTGGGAGTGGCGTCAGTCCGAGACGGGCTGTCCGCCCGGATCCGATTTCTTGCCGGGGTCGAGCCGCCGTCCGGTCGGCTCGAAGATTCTCGATCTCACCCAGCCTCTGCGGTGTAGGAACGCCTGCACCGAGGTGCA